>CAZZWA010000533.1:0-3670 GCA_964657555.1 uncultured Microcoleus sp. | reverse complement strand
CTAGGTAAATACATAGCTGAGATTGTTGATACTGCCGTTAAGGCTGGTTCCTTCAGCACACTGGTTGCTGCAATCAAGGCTGCCAAATTAGTAGATAACTTAAAGCTTTTTAAAATACTGGGTACTGTATTCAGGAATTATCGCAATGAACTTAATTGATCGGCAAGATACGGGTTTTCTGAAATTTATAGGGCAACTGCCACCCCAAGACAATTACATCCTCGTTCAATCTTTCAATCGGGGAGCATGGTACTGGGTCGATAAAAACACCCCTTACCTACAAATTATTTCGCCCGATCCAGATCCGTGGGGTCAGGAGTGGGTTATTTTACCAGTGGTAGTTCCGGGGACTAAAGACCTTGTTGAGGTGGCTCCATTAAGTGTGAGCTTGAAACTTTTCCCCCTCCCCCCGTTAGACAAGGCTATCTCTGTTGAAATAACTCGGCGGATCGAACACGGTAAGTTTGTCCACACGCAAGAGAAACAATACTACTTTGTGACATTTGTTTGTCATGGCGATGACTCTTTTATAGAGGATGAAAACCAACTGAGTGAGTGGGTAACATATTTGTTTTATCCAAAGGCAAAACAAAATTTAAAAGATGCCAACTTAAAAGGGGGAAAAATACTAGATGGCAGAATGCACAATGACCGCTTAGAATCTGCCAATTATCTGGGGATCTGATCAACGAGCTGCCGTTGATTAACGGTGCTGTTAATCTGGCGGCACTGCTAATTGTTGGCTAATATCTGCTGAAAAATTTTGATGGAGGAAGCATTATGTCAAAACAAAGAAAAAACAACAAAGAATCTAAAAAACCGAAAGCAGTTTCTGATGGAACCAAGAAACAAAAGAAAGACCCCAAAAGGCATGAGGGGACTATAACCAGACTATTTGGCAATTCAAAGTAGGTTTTTGCTGGTAACAGTTCAGGGGGGTGTAATCTGCCGATTATACCCTTACCGAAGGAATAATGAATTCAAAAAAAATTAAGCCGCAATCACCAGTTCTTGCTCATGCTCATCAGAAACAGCAATTTCTGGAAGCAGTGCAGCAACTAAGCAATTCGAGTAACCCTTGAGAATCAAAAATCACAATTATGGTAGCAACCCCTCCAAAACCAACCACTGACACCTCGATTAGTGCATTTGGTAAAGCCAGGTCTACAGTTGAAGGTGCGCCCCTCAGTCCTGAAGAATTGCGTAAGATACATGCTTACTGGCGTGCATGTAATTACTTAGCTATCGGCATGATTTATCTGCGAGACAATCCACTGCTGCGATCGCCTCTCAGGATTGAACAGATCAAGCATCGCATATTAGGACACTGGGGTTCTAGCCCCGGTTTGAGCTTTGTCTACACGCACCTGAATCGGCTGATTAGACAGCAAGATCTCAATATGATCTTCTTGGCAGGTCCTGGTCATGGGGCTCCGGGTGTTCTTGGTCCTTGCTACCTAGAAGGAACCTATTCTGAGATCTATCCCGATAAGAGCGAGGATGAGGAAGGGCTGAAAAGATTCTTTAAGCAATTCTCCTTCCCCGGCGGCATTGGTAGCCACTGTACCCCTGAGACTCCCGGTTCCATCAATGAAGGGGGTGAACTGGGCTACAGTGTTTCCCATGCCTACGGAGCTGCTTACGACAATCCAGATCTGATCGTTGCCGTTATGGTCGGTGATGGTGAATCCGAAACCGGACCTCTAGCAACCGGCTGGCACTCCAACAAGTTTATTAACCCCATCCGCGATGGAGCAGTGTTGCCTATTCTGCACCTGAACGGCTACAAGATCAACAACCCGACAATCCTAGCTCGCATTAGTTATGAGGAGCTAGAAAACTTGTTTAAAGGCTATGGCTACACGCCCTACTTTGTGGAAGGGTCTGATCCTGAAACGATGCACCAGGCGATCGCTGCGACTCTGGAGCGCTGCATTGGTGAGATTAAACAGATTCAGGCGTCAGCTCGCAGTACAGGTGTGGCAAAGCGGGCTCGCTGGCCGATGATCGTCCTGCGTAGCCCCAAGGGCTGGACGTGTCCAAAAGAAATAGACGGGCACAAAGTCGAGGGATTCTGGCGCGCTCACCAAGTGCCGATGTCGGATGTGGCTAAAAATGAGGGTCATTTCCAAATTTTGGAACAGTGGATGCGGAGCTACAAGCCAGATGAACTCTTTGATGCCAGGGGGAAGCTGATTCCTGAACTGAAGGATCTGGCACCCAAGGGCAACCGCCGCATGAGCGCGAATCCTATTGCTAACGGGGGGATGGTGCGCAAGGGGCTACGGATGCCGGACTTCCGCTCCTATGGGGTTGAAGTTACCAATCCCGGTGATGTCGAGGTTGAAAATACCATACCCTTGGGGGTCTTCCTGCGTGACATCATGCAGATGAACATGGACAACTTCCGCGTGTTTGGTCCTGACGAAAATACCTCGAATAAACTCACTGCCATCTACGAAGTCAGTAAAAAGTTATGGCTGGCAGAGTACTTCCCTGAGGATCAAGACGGCGGTGAACTGGCAACTGACGGTCGTGTGATGGAAATGTTGAGCGAACACACGCTGGAAGGTTGGCTAGAAGGGTACGTGCTGACCGGACGGCACGGCTTCTTCTCCACCTACGAATCCTTCGTTCACATAATTGACTCAATGATCAACCAGCACTGTAAGTGGCTGGAGGTTTGCAAGCAAATCCCCTGGCGGGCTGCCATTTCTTCAGTGAACCTGCTGATCACGTCTACAGTTTGGCGGCAAGACCATAACGGCTTTACCCACCAAGACCCCGGCTTCCTGGATGTAGTACTCAATAAGAGCCCGAACGTTACCCGGATCTATCTGCCCCCTGACGTTAACAGCCTGTTATCAGTAGCTGACCATTGTTTGCGTAGTGTGGACTATGTCAACGTTATCGTGTGTGACAAGCAACTCCACCTCCAATATATGGACATGGATGCCGCGCTCAAGCACTGCACGAAGGGTCTTGGCATCTGGGATTGGGCAAGCACCGATCTAGGTAGTGAACCTGATGTAGTTGTGGCGTGTGCTGGCGATACTCCGACTCTGGAAGCCCTGGCGGCAACTGTCATGCTACGGGAGAACTTTCCCGATCTCAAGCTCCGGTTCATCAACGTCGTTGACTTGTTCAAGTTGCAGCCGGATACGGAGCATCCGCACGGTCTATCCGATCGCGACTTCGACAGCCTATTCACCATTGACAAGCCAATCATTTTCAACTTTCATGGCTACCCCTGGCTAGTTCACAGGCTCACCTACCGGCGCACCAACCATCACAATTTGCATGTGCGCGGTTACAAGGAGAAGGGCAATATCAACACGCCACTGGAGCTTGCCATTAACAACCAGATTGATCGGTTCAGCATAGCGATCGATGTTATTGATCGCGTTCCCAAGCTCAAGGTGGCGGGTGCTCATGCCAAGGAGGAGTTCAGGAACCAGCAGATCGAGTGCCTCAACTACGCACACGAGCAGGGCATCGACATGCCAGGAGTTCTTAACTGGAAATGGCCTGACGCTCCAGCAGGAACAGCCCCTTCTGATGATGATGCTCCACACTGAGTAAATATTATCGGGTGGGCAGTGCCCACCCGATAATTGCCAAACAGGAGACAAGCATGATTCACGCTTATGCAGCCAAAACAGCAGGCGGA
>CAZZWA010000532.1:2162-3676 GCA_964657555.1 uncultured Microcoleus sp. | reverse complement strand
TTGTTGTTCTATTAGGTAGCCCTAATTTGCACAGGCATTACCAAATAAGTCATCTTCAAACCACCAAGAGGTGTGAGAATCACTGGGCTAGTTGCTTGATTTAGCTGAATCTGAATTTCTGACGATGGCAGAGCCTTCAAACCATCCATGAAATATTTCACATTGAAGGCAATTTCCATGTCTTTCCCAGAAATTTTCGCCTCAAGAGACTCTTTCCCACTACCTACATCCTGTGTCTCTACCGATAGGGAAAGCTGCTGATTAACACTGTCAATGGTGAACTTAACAAGGTTATTCTTCTGGTCAGCCAGCACTGCAATGCGTTCCAAAGCACTGAGCAACTGCCGCCGGTCAACGGTAATCTGCCGCTCAAACTGGCGCGGGATCAACTGACGATAGTTGGGGTATTGTCCCTCTAAAGTGCGACTGGTCAAGCGTTGATCTGCCCACTCAAAGACAATCTGACCAAGGTCAAAACGGAGGACTAATGACTCAACAGACTGGCGCATCCCTACCATTCGCTCTAATTCCCGTAGTGCTCTAGCTGGGACTGTGACTTCAAATTCCTGAGCAAACTGGGGCATTACTGGTTCTTTCCCCAATTTCGCGTCTATATTATTCTGGGCTCTTGCTTGTTCTTCATCAGCTTGATCCTGGTTAGTCGTTTGCACAACAGCCAAGCGATGCCCGTCAGTGGCAGCAAATTCTAAGCTATCTTGTTTGACGGTGAGATGAACTCCTGTCAAAACCTGTTTGGTTTCGTCGGGGCTTGTGGCAAACAAGGAACCCTTTAAGCCTTCAACTAGGGCAGCAACTGGGAGAGGGGTTGCTTCCCCCTTGTCCACGAAAGGCAGTTCGGGGAATTCTTCTATTCCCATGCCTCTGACTTGGTAGCGTCCAGATGCAGAACGTATATTGCAGAGTGCTTCCCCGGCTTCGTTATCTAGAGTAATTTCTCCTTCTGGCAAACGGGAAACAATATCGTTTAAAAGCTTAGCAGGTAAGGTGAGCTGACCATTCTCTTCCACTTGTGCTGCAAACTTTGTCTGAATACCAAGACTAAGATCGAATCCTGTTAAGCTCACTTGCTGAGTCTCTACATCTGCTTCCAGCTTGACATTTGCCAAGATAGGATGAGTGGGACGAGAAGGCACTGCTCGGCTGACTAGCGAGAGGTTGGTGCTGAGATCGTTTTGAGCGCAAACCAGTTTCATATTTCTCTTGTCTGCCTTGGCGTGGTTCAAACAGCTACAGATAGCTGATTGTAGCAAACAGAAAGCCTCTGAGCATCTGTTAATACTAATTTGGTATAAGCTAAGGAGTGTTGCTACAAATTAGTACTACAACTTTTGGAAAATGTGGTCAAAGTTGACCGCCTCTTTCACTGCTTGTGTTTTGTCACAGCATTACCTGTGGAAAAAGTTGTGGAAAACGCGAGTTTTTCCACGGGTAATTTATATTTAGTGAATTTTTACAGCAGACGTTCCAATCTATATCATCTCTCTCATACCAAT
>CAZZWA010000532.1:0-2062 GCA_964657555.1 uncultured Microcoleus sp. | reverse complement strand
AAAGAATTTAAGACTGATTTTGAGATCTACAGAACAAATTAATGCGATCGCTTAACTGGCGCAAGGTTTGATCTAAGGCGGGATCTCTTTCCCTCATTTGAGTGATTTTCTCGCAGCTATACATAACAGTAGTGTGATCTTTGCCACCAAACTCCTCACCAATTCTTGGTAAGCTCAAATCTGTGTGCTGGCGCATCAAGTACATACAAATTTGTCGCGCCCAGCTAATTTCTCGACGTCGAGAACTGCTTTTCAAGTCTTCAATAGAGACATTTAACGCTTCTGCAACTGTCATCATAACCGCCTCTGGAGAAGCCTCTACTTTTTCGACTGATGGGTTTAAAACTGGCGCAATATTATCCACAGTCATAGGTAAGCCTGAAATTGAAATATATGCTACAGCTCGAATTAAAGCTCCTTCTAATTCCCGAATATTTGAGGTATAGTTAGTAGCGATATATTCAAGTACTGTACGTGGCAAACGCATATTTTCATATTCAGCTTTCTTTTGCAAAATGGCCATCCGCGTCTCGAAATCTGGTTTTTGAATATCAGCAATCAAGCCCATAGAAAAACGAGAACTGAGGCGTTCTTGCAAGCGCGAAATTTGATTAGGTGGACGGTCTGAGGCAAGTACCACTTGCTTCCCAGCTTCATGCAAACTATTGAAAGTATGAAAAAATTCTTCTTGAGTGTATTCTTTTCCTTCAATAAATTGAATATCATCTACTAATAACACATCTGCGGCTCGATATTGGTCGCGGAAACTCTGCATACTATCTTTACGAATTGCAGCAATCAAGTCATTTGTAAACTTTTCTGTGGAAACGTAAAAAATTTTAGAATCGGGGCAAATCTCCAAGCGGTAATGACTAATTGCCTGCATTAGGTGAGTTTTTCCTAAGCCAACGCCACCACATAGAAATAGAGGGTTAAACTCACGTCCAGGAGATTCAGCTACTGCCAGTGAAGCAGCATGAGCCATGCGATTATTGGGACCGACAACAAACCGTGAGAAAACATATTTAAGATTCAACTCACTAGGTCTAGGCTGACTGCCATGCGTACTTCTGGACATACTAGTATCAATAGGAACTGACCAGGAAAGTTCTGCTTTACTAGCGTCAGAGCTTTCTTCCCCTTTGACAACTGTAATTTGAATTTCCATGGGTTGCCCTACAACATCTTGCACAACATCAGCAATAGTTTTGATGTAGTACTTTTGTAACCAATTTCGGGCAAAAGGGTTGGGGGTACAAATAACCAAGCAGTTATTCTCCATCTGCTGGGCGCTGGCGGTTTTAATCCAGGTTTCAAAGGTTGGGCGGCTCAGTTGTAACTGTAGACGTTCCAGTACCTGACTCCAGAGCTTTTCAAGAGACATATCCACAGGCTTACCTCCACCGTAACCTTAATCTGTACTCGCCACGCTTCCCAGACTGATGCTTCTTGGGCAGAATAGTATTATCTATCTTTATCTAAAGAGCGAACGTTTCTTTTAACAACACCTTGCCATGAGCGAAATTCTATCAATCACTCAACTAGGCGATCCCATCTTGCGCCAGCAGGCTCAGCCCATTAGCAATACTCACGATGGGCAAATTCAAAAACTGATAGATGACCTGATTGCGATAGTTAGCCAAGCAAATGGCGTTGGGATTGCCGCACCCCAGGTGGCCCACTCCTACCGCTTGTTTATTGTGGCATCGCGTCCGAATGCCAGATATCCTAGCGCACCAGAGATGGAACCGACTGCTATGCTCAATCCCAAAATCATTGCTCACTCATCTGAGGTCGTCAAAGGTTGGGAAGGCTGTCTCAGCATTCCAGGGATCAGAGGTACAGTGCTCAGGTATCAGGCAGTTGAGGTTGAATACACTACTCGGGATGGTAAACTGCATCGGCAAGAGTTGACAGACTTTGTCGCTAGGATATTTCAACACGAACTTGACCATCTGGATGGCATTGTGTTTCTAGACCGGCTGGAGAGTACTCAAGACATTATTACTGAGCAGGAATACCAGAAACGGATTGTCTCACAGCCCATTTGACATGCCAACAG
>CAZZWA010000531.1:1228-3687 GCA_964657555.1 uncultured Microcoleus sp. | reverse complement strand
ACCGCACCCTCGCTGTTCAATCAAACTTGATCGCAACTACAGTAGGTACCCTACTTGATGATAACCGTCTCTGAAGCCATAACGATTGCTTTAAACTACTGCCAGACTGGTCACATATCTCAGGCTGAAGCGATCTGCCACCAAATTCTTCAGCAGCAACCTAATTCTACTGAAGCTCTACATTTGCTTGGTGTTATTGCTCATCAGGTCGGCAAACTGAAGGAGGCCATTGTCTACTATCAGCAGGCGATCGCGCTGGGACTAGACCGGGCCGATGTCTACTACAGCTTGGGTGCGGCGCTAGACGCCTCAGGCCAAACACCAGAAGCGATTGCCTGCTACCAACAAGCGATCGCTCTCAAACCCGATTATGCTGAGGTTCATTACGACTTGGGTCATGCCCTTCAAGAGCAAGGTCACTTGTCAGCAGCCATCGATCACTACCAGCAGGCGGTTGCTTTCAATCCCAACGATCCTGAGGCGCACGGTAACTTGGGCAATGCCCTTTTAGAACAGGGTCAGGTTGAGGCAGCTATTGCCCATTACCAGCAGGTGATTGCTCTTCGACCGAATGACGCCGGAGTTTACTTCAACTTGGGCAATGCTTTTAAGCAGCAAGGCCAACTAGAAGCGGCAATTAATCACTATCGCTGGGCTCAGGCTCTCAATCCTAACTATGTAGATGCCTATTTGCAGTTAGGCGATTCACTGTACCAGCAAGGTGATGTGGAAGAAGCGCTTTTCTACCACCAACAAGCAACTCTCCTAAATCCCAACTTTCCCGATCCCTACTACAAATTGGGCTATCTACTTTTAGAGCAGGGCAGGTACAAGGAGGCGATTGTCCCATATCGACAAGCTCTGGATCTAGCGCCAGACTTAGTAGATGCTCACAATGGGCTAGGCTGCGCTCTGATGATCCAATTTGAGTTTGAGTCAGCTGCTGCTTGCTTCCAGCAGGCTCTCACTCTTAATCCAGATCATGCTGAAGCCCACTGCAACTTAGGATTAGCTTTTGCGAATCAGAATAAACTGGATGAGGCAATTGACTGCTTCCAAAAAGCATTACAGCTCAAGCCTGATTTGAGTGAAGCCTACTGGCACAGCCAGATCGTCTTGCCGATTCTGTATGATACTTCGAATCAGATTTCTTTCTGGCGTCAGCGCCTTTGCCGGGGTCTCAATAACTTAATTCCCAGTGTTTCCTTAAATACCTTTGAGAGTAAAAAGCAGGCATTGGTGAGAATAAAAAGAAGTGTTTCAAACTTCTTCTACCTTAGCTATCAAGGTCTGAATGACCGGGGACTGCAACGGAAGTTGGGAAAGTTCATCCACACAGTGGTGGCTGCCAACTATCCCCAATGGGCCAGACCTCTGCCCATGCCCCCGCTCACTGACACGGGTAAAATTCGTATCGGATACCTCTCAGGCCATTTTAGAACACACAGTGTAGCCAAAACTACCATTGGCTGGCTCAAAAACTGTGATCAGCAAAGGTTTGAAATTTATAGCTACCACATTGGTCTTGACACAGATTCAGTCACTCAACAGGTGCAATCTTATAGTGATAGTTTTTATCAGAGCTATGATAACAACATAGAGACAGTTTGCCAGCAGATCATTGCTGACAGGCTGCATATTCTAGTTTTTACAGATATTGGCATGATTCCCGAAACCACCCCAATAGCAGGATTAAGGTTAGCACCTGTGCAATGTGTGACTTGGGGACATCCGATTACCTCTGGATTACCGACTATTGATTACTATTTGTCGAGTGATTTAATGGAACCGGAAAATGCTCAATCCCATTATTCAGAAAAATTAGTGCGTCTGCCTAACATTGGCGTTTGTTATGAAAAACCTTCAACCCCGGACCTGACAAAAACTCGTGCGGATTTTCAGCTTCGTGAAGATGCGATTGTCTATCTTTCCTGTCAATCTCTATTTAAGTACCTACCTCAATTTGACGACATCTTTGCCCAAATTGCTCAACGCGTACCTCAATCGCAATTTGCTTTCCTTTCTTCTCATTCCACTACAATTACTGCACAATTTAAGACCCGTCTGGGGCGGGCTTTTGCTAACTTCGGTCTGAACAGTGAAGACTACTGTGTGTTTCTGCCTAGACAGACTCAAGTTGATTATTTCAATCTAAATTTAGTCGCCAATATTTTTCTGGATACTTTTAGTTGGTCGGGGTGTAATACAGCCATAGAAGCGATCGCCTTCGGTTTACCTGTTGTAACTTGCCCAGGAAAATTTATGCGCTCTCGTCATGCCTATGCAATTTTAAAGATGATGGGGGTATGTGAAACGATTGCCCAAAATGAAACTGAGTATATCGAAATTGCTGTACGGCTGGGTTTAGAGCCTGACTGGCGGCAGGATATGGTGCAAAAACTCTATAAACACCACAGCTTGCTCTACGATGATAGAACTTGTGTCACCGCATTAGAATC
>CAZZWA010000531.1:0-1128 GCA_964657555.1 uncultured Microcoleus sp. | reverse complement strand
CAATACCTCATCTCTATGGCAACCTAGCTGGGCTTAGTCATTGGTATTGCCCTGACTGGCTCTGACTATTTCATAATTGGGAATACTATTGATGACTGTCTCCCCACTTTTATCTCCTGGGTTCGCTCACCTTAAGCGGCGCACCTTTGCTCGTCGCGCTCTATTGCCCTTGGGGCGGGATTATCTCTGGCAAATATCAACCGGGGTAGTTCGCACCTTAACCGTGAGTGAAGACGGGACATCCATAACCCTAGGGTTATGGGGGCCTGGAGATATTGTTGGCAGGATTTTGTCCAAGGCTGAACCCTATCAGATTGAATGTCTGACTCCTGTAGAGGCAACAATTCTGCCTGCTGAGTACTGGACTCAAGCTACCGAGCCCATGATTCGACATATCCAGCAATTTCAAGAATTTTTGCAGATTCTGCATTGCAGATCTGTAGATGCCTCACTGCTGCAACTATTGGCTTGGCTGGCAAAAAGGTTTGGCCGTGAAATCGAGCAAGGACAGCTGATCGATCTGCGATTAACTCACCAGGAAATTGCAGAAATTATCGGTGCCACTAGAGTCACTGTCACGCGACTGCTCAATGACTTTGAGAAACGGGGAATTATTCAGCGCCTTTCTCACCGCTTCATCCTGACTAATGACCAACAGCCTTTCTGGCACTACGAAATTTAAGAGACTAATTGCTAATTGCTGGATTCACGGGTAATGTGACGGTAAAGGTTGTGCCTTGACCTACCTGACTCTCTACAGTAATTTGGCCACCATGTAACTCCACAGACCTCTTAGCGATCGCCAGTCCCAAACCTGTTCCTGGGACTTTGCCCACATTGGTAGCACGTTGGAATGGTTCAAACAGGCGTGTTTGGTCTTCTATGGGAATTCCAATTCCCTGATCTTGAACCTGAAAACAAATCAACTCTGGTGTGCAGGAAAGAGTCAGAGAAACTATGCTGCCTTGGGGCGAATATTTAATAGCATTAGATAGGAGATTATTGAGCAGATGCCATAACAGCTTTTCATCTAGGCAGGCCGTGATGCCGGTGGCAAAAGTTATAAATTCCAGGGTATATCCCTCACCCACACTCCATTGCATAGCCTCTACCAGATTTTTGCAGAAG
>CAZZWA010000530.1:2130-3692 GCA_964657555.1 uncultured Microcoleus sp. | reverse complement strand
CTGCCATGTCTGTGAAAGGTCTGCCTTCACAAAATTTCTCAAAGCCCCGATATTCTACGACATGAAAGCGAGCATCTGAAACTTCACCCGCATCATCAAGAAAAATTGAGATTTTAGCGTGTCCCTCAATGCGTGTCACAGGATCGATGACAACAGTCTTCATAGTGCCTCTCTCTTCTCATTGGCTGTCATTTGTCGGTTTTGATCGCGACTAATTACCCAAACTTGATCATGTCTCGCCCTTCCATGCGGGGTTTTTCCCTTTTCAGAAGAGGTTCAATCGTCGCCTGAATGCGCTCAGCGGATGGCGGACATCCCGGCATATAGATATCGACTGGCACAACCTCATGCACAGGTAATACGCGCTCAAGCAATTCTGGGACGATTCCTGGCTCGTGAGGCAGTTGCCGCCCCGTATCTGCCAGTTCTATGTAAGCGCGTTTGAGGACAGGTTCAGCACCCCTCAACATATTTCGCATACCAGGAATATTTGCCGTCACCGCACAATCCCCAAAAGAGATGAGGATTTTGGTGCGTTGTCGGACTTGGTAGAGCAGTTCCAGATTGTCTTCGTTAGCAACGCCTCCCTCAACCAAACAAATATCGACATTTTCGGGATATTCCTTCAAATCCGATCCAACGGGACTGTAGACTACATCCACATGCTGAGCGAGTTCAATCAACCACTCGTCCAAATCTAAAAACGACATGTGGCATCCAGAACAGCCTGCTAACCAAACGGTGGCAAATCTTATCTTGTCCATTCCTTCTTCTCCCGTGCCCTCACCAAAAATTCCAGCTTGCTGCGATCGCGTTCTTTCTCTCCAGTTGTTTCGCCTTTACGGAAAATCGCTCCTGTTGGGCAGGCATTGACACACTTGCCGCAGGAGGTACAGGCATCCACTTCACCCCAAGGCTGATTCAATCCAGATACGATGTAACAATTCGCCCCCCGTTGTGCCACATCCCAAACATGCGCTCCCTCAATCTGATCACAGACGCGCACGCAACGAGTACAGAGGATGCAACGGTTGTGATCGATACCAAATAGTGGATGCGAAATATCGACTTTGCGATCAGGGAAACGATACGGGAAGCGAGAATGATCCATCCCTACTTGAATGGCAACATCCTGCAACTCGCAATTACCATTCGCCACACAAAAGGCGCAGACATGGTTTCCTTCAGCAAACAGCAACTCAACAACCATGCGGCGGTATTCTTGCAGTTTGGGCGTGTTGGTAGAAATATCCATCCCCTCAGCTATCTGAGTGACGCAAGCAGGAAACAGCTTGGATGCTCCAGCAATTTCCACCATGCACAGACGGCAAGCTCCGATCTCTGAGACACCATCGAGATGACATAGTGTGGGAATGGGGACTCCAGCCTCTCTGGCGGCTTGCAGAATGGTTGCGTCCTCTTCGATCGCCACATCGATCCCATCAATTTTGAGTGTTTTGACCGACATACAAACCTCACGAAGATTGCGAAGCGGTGACTTTACCGTTGAATTCGGCTGGAGATTGCAGCAAATCCAAATACTCCTGCTTGAAGTATTTCAA
>CAZZWA010000530.1:0-2030 GCA_964657555.1 uncultured Microcoleus sp. | reverse complement strand
CCACAAACAAAAGCACCTGCCCCGATCCGGATATCAATCTTGAAGTCAAACTCAGAACCAAAGATTTGACTGCCTAGTAATTCATATTTCTTTGCCTGCTGAATCGCTTTTTGGAGGTGTTTGATGGCTAGAGGATACTCGGCGCGGATGTAAATAAACCCGTGATTGGCTCCAACCGCATAACCGGCGATCGCCATTCCTTCGAGTACGCGATGGGGATCGCTCTCCAACACGCTGCGATCCATGAATGCACCGGGATCGCCTTCGTCCGCGTTACAAATCACATATTTTTGTCCCGGCGGCATCTTCGCCACTGTTGCCCATTTCAGCCCGGTTGGATACCCGCCACCACCTCGTCCGCGCAGTCCACTCTTGGTGACTTCTTCAATCACCTGTGCAGGTGTCATTTCCGTGAGAGCATGATATAGCGGCTTGTATCCACCTGCTGTAATATACTCTTCAATGCGTTCTGGGTTGATCTTACCGCTGTTCTCCAACACAATCGGCATCTGGAGCGTCAGGAAGGGATGGTTAGGGTTGCCCTTGATGGCGGTAGCTGTTCCTTCCTTCAGTGCAGCGATGATCGAAGGGGCATCTTCGGGAGTCACTTGTTCGTATAGCGTGCCACTGGGAGCGACTTCTACTAACGGTCCCCGCCCACAAAACCGCATGCATCCAACACTACTCACCTCTACCTCTGCCTCCAGTCCTGTCTGTCGAACGGCAGCTTCTAAGCCCTCTCTCACAGCCGCAGAACCAGAAGACAGGCATCCTGCGGCTGTGCAACACCGAATTTGAGTTGGCTTGCGGCGATCGCGTTCCTGTTTCGCTATCTCATGTAATTCTGTGATATCCATGCTGTTTACTTTCTGTGACTGATGATTGGCTTTCCAAGTCGGTGCATCTTGATGGCAACTTCTTTTAGCGATCGCGAGCCAGAAAGCCATTAAAAATTCACTGTTGTTGCAGCGCCCTAATCTTGTTTAGAGCCGTTTCTGGGGTTTGCTTACCGCTGACTGTGCCATCGATGACCATCGCTGGAGCAATGCCACAAGCGCCTAAACACCGTGCCGCCATCAGCGACACGTTGCCATCAGCTGTTGTTTCACCAACATCAATCCCCAACTCTTCCTCTAGAATTACCATCAATTTGCTGGCACCTTTGACATGGCAAGCTGTTCCTAAACAAACCACACAAGTATGAGCACCACTGGGTTTAAGTGAGAACAAATGGTAGAACGTTGCCACACCGTAGATTCGGCTCAATGGCAGTTTCAGCTCTCTGGCAATGTAAATCAGAACATCTTCTTCTAAAAAGCCAAATGATTCCTGTGCTTTGTGAAGTATCTCAATGAGTGCATCTGGTTTGTATTGATGCCGCTTCATGGTCATATCCAATGATTTAAAGCTGCGATCGCCACTGGCATGACCCTTGGCAGAGGGTGATTTGGCAGGGGAGGCAACGCTACCAACTGCCAAACGTTGTTGGTCTTGAAGAGGTAGGGGAGGCATATTAATTAACACTCAACTACAGCAATTTAAACTCTTTTTTGCTGATGGGATGAATCAGATTTATCAACAATAAATTGCGTTATTTGTAAGGATTCATCCTGAAAATTTAAGCTCCTTAGATCCTGGCTCTTTTGCAACACTATTATTGTTTAACTCTTTTCACTACAAGCTTTCAGCCTTCTACACCTATCTTATGAGGTGCTCATTGCTGAATTGACAAATCAGACAAATTTCTTTACAACTTCTCAAAATTTTGCATCTGGTAATAGGAGCTTGTAAGTTCCTTTGATGATTGAACTTTAATTTAAGCATTGGGAACTTTCATACTCTCTAGTTGTGAAACGAATGTATTAGAGGTCATTCATCCAGAGTGTGCTTGCACAACATTCCGGCTGACATTGCTTTAAGATTCAAATCTTCAGCAAACACCATTCCGGCGTGATCGCAAAGCTGATGAGCTGTCTTGCAATGAAAGTCCTTGCGTGAATTCGAGATGTATTCATGGTGTTTGGCTATTC
>CAZZWA010000529.1:1951-3693 GCA_964657555.1 uncultured Microcoleus sp. | reverse complement strand
GTTATTATCTCCCCATATTAGGGGGCAGTAGTGCCTTCGATGACGGCTTCGGCTTGGTGAACAAGTGCTCTCAATTTCTCTACCATCTGTTGATCAACCTCTTGCCACAAACCCCGTTGATGCGCTTCTAACAATCTTTCTGCCATATCCCGTAACGCCCAAGGGTTCTTCTGTTGGATGAATTCCTGCACGGCTGGGTCAAAAAGATACGCCTCTGCTACTCCGTGATACATAAAATCTTCCACACACCTAGCTGTAGCATCGTAGGCGAATAAATAATCTACCGTTGCTGCCATTTCAAATGCGCCTTTGTAACCGTGACGCATCACTCCAGCAATCCATTTAGGGTTAACAACCCGAGAACGATAGACTCGCGCAATTTCTTCTCGCAGATGTCGCACTTTGGGATTGGCAGGAATTGAGTTGTCGCCAAAGTAAGTTTGAGGATTCTTTCCAGTTAAGGCACGCACGGCTGCTGTTAAACCTCCCTGAAACTGGTAATAATCATCAGAGTCGAGGAGGTCGTGTTCACGATTATCCTGGTTGTGCAGCACAATTTGCATCTGACGCAGGCGCAACTCAAAGGCTTCGGGGGCAGCAACCCCCCCTAACCCTCCCTTACTAAGGAGGGGAGCTGAGGGGGTTGCACCCCCTAGGGAAGACGGAGATTGAGCTGTTGCCTCCTCTTGGTCAGGGGGGGATTGAGCAATTGCCTCCCCTATCCCCCCCTTGCTAAGGGGGGGAGCCGCAGGCGGGGGAGTACTGGTGTAAGCGTAGCTACTCCAGTTGATATAGGCGCGGGCTAAATCTTGGTCATCTGTCCAATTTTGCGCCTCAATTAAGCCTTGCAATCCTGCACCGTAGGCACCAGGTTTAGAACCAAAGATCCGGTAGCGCGATCGCACTTCTGCCTGTTCTTGAGTCAACCCAGTTGTTTGCCAATACTGAGTTTCTTGCTTCACCTGCGCTGCTAGGGGGTTTTGGTCTGGAGGTTCATCTAAGGCAGCAACAGACTGCACTGCCTGGTCAAATAAATCAATGAGGTTGGGAAAGGCATCGCGGAAAAAGCCAGAAATCCGCAGGGTGACATCTACACGGGGTCTTCCTAACACTGAAAGCGGTAAAATTTCAAAATCTACGACCCGCCGCGAGGGGCCATCCCACACAGGCTGCACTCCCAGCAATGCCATGGCTTCTGCGAGATCATCGCCGCCGGTACGCATGGTAGAAGTGCCCCAGACTGATAAACTGAGTATTTTTGGATACTCCCCATTTTCTTGAGTGTAGCGCTCAATCAGGCTATCAGATGCTGCCTTTCCTACTCTCCAGGCTGTTTCTGTGGGAATAGCACGGATATCAACAGAGTAAAAATTGCGACCAGTAGGCAGAACATCTGGTCGTCCTCGTGTGGGTGCACCAGCTGGGGCAGGAGGAACAAAGCGACCATCTAACCCGCGCAATAAGTTGGTGATTTCCTGGTTGGTTTGTTGCAAGGCGGGGAGGAGGTGATCGCGTATCCAGTCCAATTCTCGTTGTGTCTGTTGTCCGTTGTCTGTTGTTTGTTGTCCGTCCCTTGCGATCAGCTGTTCCACCAATTCAGCAGCATGTTGTTCTAGTACCTCCACAACATCACCAACAGTAGAACAGCTTTTACCATAGATCAATGACTGATGACCAATGACTAACGACAAATCAGTTGTGAGGGGATCAAAATCCCAACCCCAATCCTGAGCAATGGCGCG
>CAZZWA010000529.1:0-1851 GCA_964657555.1 uncultured Microcoleus sp. | reverse complement strand
GATTACTGGCAGCCTTGTTGGATCTAAATTTTGAGCCTCATAATATTCATCAATGAGTCCTTCCAACTGTTGTAGAGGGCCATAAAGCTCAGCCCTGGTCATTGGCGGTGTCAGGTGATCGATGATCACTGCCTGTGAGCGACGCTTGGCTTGTGAGCCTTCCCCAGGGTCATTGACAATAAAAGGATAGAGATGGGGCACGGGGCCTAAGGCCACCTCTGGATAACAGTTGCCCGACAATGCTACACTTTTACCGGGTAGCCATTCCAAATTCCCGTGTTTCCCCACATGAACGACAGCATGCGCCCCAAAGTGCTGCCGCACCCAGTAGTAAAAAGCTAAGTAGGCAGGGGGAGGTGACAAGTCTGGGGCGTGATAGTTCAAGCTTGGATCGAGATCATAACCCCGCGCTGGTTGAATACCGATAAATACATTGCCTAGCTGAATGCCGGGAATGGGGAATTTAGAATGGGGCGGCCATTGGCTAGAGTCTTCACCATCCCCTATGCCCCAGCGATCGCCTATCCCTTTCTGCACTTCTGGCGGCAAGGTGGCAAAATATTCCTGAAAGTCAGTTAACGAGACCAATTGCTGTATTGGTCGCAATTCCCGCCCTTCAGGATCGTTTGTCACCCCAGAGATTAAACGTCCAATCAGTTGATCGCCAGTTGTTGGTATATTTTCAAGTTGATAACCAGTCTGTTTTAATGCTTTGAGAATTTCCACACAGCTAGCTGGAGTATCTAGCCCCACACCATTAGCGAGGCGTCCATCGCGGCTAGGATAGTTAGCTAAAATCAGGGCAATTCGCCGGTTCTCTACTGGTGTTTGGCGTAGTTGCACCCAACTGGCAGCTAAATCAGCGACGAACTGGATGCGATCGCTCCTAGGCTCATAGACAACCACATCCGTCTCTAAATATGGGTTCCGTGTTTGCACTGCCTTAAAAGAAACAGCACGGCTGATGATTCGCCCATCGACTTCTGGTAGGGCAACATTCATCGCCATATCACGCGGCGAAAGACCTCGAAATTCAGCTTCCCATTGTTCCACTGTGCCACCGCTAAGGATGACTTGCAAAACAGGCACATCTAATTTTGGCTTTTGGAGAGCACTAAGTCCTGCGGACTGGCTTCGCCAATGCGCCGCTTCGCTAGAAGATTTTGAATTTTGTGGGTTGGCGATCGAAAAACTGGTTGTGTTGAGTAATAGCTGAATTGGTTCAGAATCTTGAGGCTGGAAGTATTGCAATAACTCTGCTTGTACGTCAGGATCTCGGAGGGAAGAGACATAAACTGGCACAGGTTCTAAATTTCGATCAGCCAAAGCTTGACACAGAGCATCAATTGGCGCTGTATTTCCAGCCAAGTAATGAGCGCGGTAGAACAAAATACCAACTTTAGGAATTGGGAATTCGGAAAATAGGGGAGAAAAGGTAGTGTTGCCAAATGCCCTTTGTCCCTTTGTCCCCAAAATCCCCACCCGCAGGACTTCTTGAGGCGGCGGTGGATTGTAAGTTTCTCCCAAGCAAACATCTGCAACAAATTTGAGAGCATTAACGAAATTTTCTCTACCGCCTTCAATGAAGTAGCGCCACAGCTGATTAACTGCCGCTAGAGTGACGGTAGAGTGACTGATTAAATCGGGATCTGGGCGATCGTCTCCTGGTAAAACAATCAGCGCTGCACCAGTTCGTTGTATCGTTTCCCGTACCACTTCCAACCCATAAGACCAGTAGGAACGCCCTCCCAATAGGCGCAGTATAATCACCTGTGCCTGCTCCAGTACATCCTCAGCATAAGTATCAATACTCAGTTGTTGCTGTAATTGCAGTAGATTCACAACTCGCAG
>CAZZWA010000528.1:0-3720 GCA_964657555.1 uncultured Microcoleus sp. | reverse complement strand
CAACCCTCGACGGCTGAAGGTTGAGCGAAGTCGAAACCTGGCTGATTGGTATGCTATTAGCCCGCAGATCCCTTAGTGAGTCTTGTCCACCCTGCTTGTGAAGAATTCCATTAGCAGCAAGATTATTTCGTTGCCACTACAGCAATATTCCAGGCCAGCCGCTTGAGCAAAGGAATCTTTTTCAAAATTGTATCTAGCTTCTCTAACTGCTGATATTGCGGTTGCAGCCTTTCCTGTTCAATGATGATTTTCTTCCAGTAACGCTCCCGATTCGGGTTAACTTTTTCCACTAAATAGAACTGCAAGAAAATCCACAGAGTCGCCAGCCAAAAGGTATCGTAAGTTGTCGTAGAAAACTGAGATTTCACGAAATCAACAATATTAATATCTAGCGGTGTTTCATCCTCAGTTCTCACCTTAGTAGCAATCCGCCGATACACATTAATAATTGGATTATGCTTCAACGGGTCCCAAAAACAAGCTTTTCCACCTGGTTTGAGAACTCGGTGCATCTCCATAATAGCCAGTTTAGGGCTTGGTAAATGGTGCAGCAGATTAGAGGCGTAAACAAAATCAAACGTGTTATCTGGGAATTCCAGCGCCATTGCATTCGCTGTGCATCCCTCAATCCGAACACCATTTGCCGTTGCCAGTTGGCGCGCCACTTCTACCATGCCTGGTGAGTAGTCAGATGCCACACATAAAGCTCCTTTTTTGGCAAAATAAACACTATTTTCTCCGGCACCACACCCTAAATCTAAAAGCCGTTTGCCAGTCATCTCCCCCATATGTCTGAGGATGAATCGATTTTCCGGAGCAGTGCAGGCTTCAAAGTAATCTTGCACTCGAATGCCTTCTACATCAATTGCAGCAGCCCAGAAATTGTGGAATTGCCGCTCTCTTTCTAACGTTTCGTCTGCCATTTCACTTATATATTAAGGATTGGGAATTGGGATTGAGAAAGAGTCATATTCTTCATCTTCCCCTATCCCTAGTCCCTTTTATCCAGCTCCTCATGTCAAACAGTAGGGCCAGCCGCAGCTGGGACAGAACTTTCCTCTAGCTTCTGTATAGATGCGTAGAGTCGATTCAGGGCATTCACATAGGCTTGAGCGGAGGCGACAATAATATCTGTGTTGGCTGCATGACCGGAAAACACTCGTTCTTCATACCGCAGTCGAATTGTCACTTCCCCGATCGCATCAATCCCAGCTGTCACAGATTGGACAGAAAATTCAATCAGCTGGTTAGGCACATTCATCACGCGGTTAATTGCTTTATACACTGCATCCACTGGACCTGTTCCAATCGCAGCGTCTGTGAGTTCTTCACCAGATGGTGTCCGCAGTGTAACTGTTGCTGTGGGGCGAGCATTGCTACCGCAGGAAACTTGCACTAACTCTACACGAAACAGTTCTGGCGCTTGTTGGATCTCATCATTAACAATGGCTTCCAAATCCCAATCGGAAATTTCTTTCTTCTTATCCGCCACCTCTTTGAACTTGAGAAATGCCTTATTTAACTCTGTATCTGACAGCTCAAACCCCAACTCTTTCAATCGAGTGCGAAAGGCATTACGACCAGAATGTTTCCCCAGCACAATTTGATTGTCTGTTAAGCCAATCAATTGAGCATCCATAATTTCATAGGTGAGCTTGTTTTTGAGCACTCCATCCTGGTGAATACCAGACTCGTGAGCAAAAGCATTCGCACCCACAATTGCTTTGTTCGGCTGTACCAGCATTCCAGTTAAGTTGGAAACCAGCCGCGAAGTCTTATAAATCTGCCTTGTCTCGATGTTAGTGAGCGGTTCCTCAGACTCAGATGGGCGTCCCAAAAATGGGTTGAAATATTGCCGCCGCACATGAAGAGCCATAACTAATTCTTCCAGCGAAGCGTTTCCTGCCCGTTCCCCAATCCCGTTAATAGTACATTCCAGTTGCCGCGCCCCATTCTTCACAGCTTCCAGAAAGTTAGCGACAGCCAAACCTAAATCATTGTGACCATGTACTGAAATAACTGCCTGGTCAATGTTGGGAACGTTTTCTTTAATGCCGCGAATTAAATCCCCAAACTCACTCGGCGTCATATAACCAACAGTATCGGGAATGTTGATAGTTGTGGCACCAGCAGCAATAGTCCGCTCCAAAATCTGATAAAGGTACTCTGGGTCGGAGCGAGCTGCATCCATCGGTGAAAATTCTACATCTTCCATGAAGGATTTGGCATAGGCCACCATTTCTTCGGCGATCGCCAGCACCTCAGCCCTTGATTTCTTGAGCTGGTACTTTAGGTGAATGTCTGAGGTGGAAATAAATGTATGAATTCTAGCATGTGCTGCTGGTTTCAGCGCTTGGGCCGCAGCTTCAATATCTGCTTTGATCGCTCTTGCTAAACTACAAATAATGGGGCCATTTTCTGTACCTACTGAATTGGCAATCTTCTGAACTGCATCAAAATCTCCAGGGCTAGCAATAGCAAACCCCGCCTCAATCACATCTACGCCCAGACGAGCCAGTTGCCTTGCAATGATCAGCTTCTCGTCTACATTTAGAGTAGCACCGGGGCACTGTTCGCCATCACGGAGTGTAGTGTCGAAAATAATTATGCAGTCTTGGTTAGGTTGAACTTTCATAGCTAAATAGTCAAGGGACATTGTTTATTAGGTTATTGGTTAATTAGCAGTTGGTCAGGGCTCCTGAAAACTCATTACCCATTCCTGATTATCCACTACCTAATATTCAGTTTTTTCTATATGGTCGCGAATATCATTCAGGTCAATGTAGCGGTCTGTGGCATTGCGCAGTTCTCGTGCTATCATCCCTTCAGTAGATACTACCGTTATATGTGTATTTTTGGAACGTAACAGTTCAATAGCTCTCTCAAAGTCACCGTCTCCGCTAAATAAAATTACCCTGTCGTATTGCTCAACTGTATTAAACATATCTACGACAATTTCAATGTCTAAATTAGCTTTTTGAGAGTAACGACCAGAACTGTCATCATAATATTCTTTAAGAATTTTGGTACGAACAGTGTAACCTAAGCTAATCAGTGCATCTCGGAATCCCCTCTGATCTTGAGGATCTTTTAGACCTGTGTACCAGAAAGCATTGATAAGAGTTGTATCTGGCTGCTCTTTTTTGAAGTATTCCAGTACTCTCCTAGGATCGAAAAACCAACCGTTTTTTTGTTGAGCGTAGAACATATTGTTCCCGTCTACAAAAATAGAAAGACGGTTCATTTGGAAGCAAGGCATATAAACTAAGACCTAAAATTTGTAGAAAAGAATTTAATTGGAATGTCCTATTGTAGCAACTTCTACCTTATAGGTTGCTAATAATAGTTACAAATGCAGCTATCCCGGCTGCGCTTTTTCGGAACTTTGGTCTTTTCCGACTGATTGAGAGTATCCCCAAGTGGCTCTGTTTGCCAAAGTCAGGCTCTCTGTTAAAATATAGAACGATCTTGAAGTTAGCAAAGGGTCTCCTTAAACTCTACCTTTAAATTTTAATTACACGCTGACTTATTCGTTAGTCCTAACAATATGGGAACACCAGTCGCTCCAGCTGCCAGCATAGAGCTTACCAGTGTAAATCCCAGCCATTTCTAGGGACAATAGGTTGACACATGCAGTGACGCCAGAACCGCAGTATACCAAAATTTCTCCCTCTGACTCCAAGCCTACCCAGCGCTCTTTTTGCTCGTGTACTGGCTTCA
>CAZZWA010000527.1:0-3740 GCA_964657555.1 uncultured Microcoleus sp. | reverse complement strand
GTATCTAGCAGCTGCTGATTGGAAGTGCGGGATTTAACCAGGATGGCAGCAACTTGATGGGCGGCTTCCATCCCAACTTCTCTAGCAGAGAAAAGCACCACTGGAATTGTGTCTCTGGTCTGGTTGTTTAGATACGGCAGCAGTTCTAAACCAGAACCATCTGGTAGACTTAGGTCAAGCAGGACTAGAGCAAAGCTTTGGTGTTCCAGCTTTTGTTTTGCCACCTGAAGATTTGCCGCTGCTTCAAGCTCAGCTATGTCCTGTAGAACTGCTGAGATCACCTGAGTTAAATCTGGCTCGTCCTCAACGTATAGGATACGGGGCTTACTATCAGCCTGTTGTCGAACTGCTTGCCTGACAGATGCGATCAAGCGCTCTTGATTGATGGGTTTATCTAGCCAGTCAATGACAGCAAAACCTCCGCCCTTGAGTTCTTCGCACCCTTGCTGGGCTTTGGCAGAAACAACGACTATCGGCAGGTATTTGGTATCTTCTTGTTCTCGCAGTTCGCGAATCAGGGAAATACCACTTTGACCGGGGAGAGCGAGATCTACAGTCATCGCTACATAGGAATGCTGTACGAGTAGCTGCTTGGCTTGGGCTGCATTATAGGCAATATCGGCCATCAAACCCTCTTGCTGTAGCATCAAGCTCAACAGTTTGGCAATATCGATATCGTCTTCGCAGATGAGAATGCGTCCGTGCTGTGGGATGAGAGGCGGCGGTGGCTCTGACCACTCTGGTAAATCGAAGTAGAATGTTGTTCGGACATTGGGTTCAGTTTCAAACCCAATCTGTCCGCCAAGTTTTTCGATAATTGCCTTGCAAATGCTCAAACCTAAACCAGTCCCTCCTTTGTAACGAGTATCTGAAGAATCAGCTTGAGCAAATTTCTGAAAGATCCGGGAGTGGAATTCTTCAGGAATCCCAGAACCATTGTCAGTGACGGCGACACGAATGAAGTTTTGAGTGGAAAAATTTTCTTTTAACTCATCACTTTCGCATTGGAGATGACGCGAAATAGAGACGAGGACAGTCCCATTGGCTGGAGAGAATTTGGCAGCGTTGGAAAGGAAATTAGTCAGTACTTGGAGCAAGCGATCGCGGTCAACGTTAATCTTTACATCTGGTAAACTCTGTTCCAGCACAAGTTGGACACCAAACTGTTTGCCATAAGCACGATTAGCTTCTATAGCCTGCTCTACTATTGGCATCAGAGCTAGTGGTTCTAGGTTAAAGTCCATCCTGCCAGATTCAATCTTTTCGATGTCTAAAATATCGTTAATTAGCAGGATCAGGCGTTCGCTATTTTTGTAAGCAATATCCACTAACATCTTTGCTTCTGCGGGAATTTCACCAACTACCCCACTAGAAATCAAACTCAGGGAGCCGCGAACCGAAGTTAGTGGAGTTCTCAGTTCGTGGCTGACAATTGAGACGAATTCATTTTTCAGTCGCTCAACTTTTTTACGTTCGCTAATATCACGCACGATCGCCAAAACTTCATCAATTCCATTGACTACGAACCGAGCCTCGCGATCTAGGCATCCTGCCTGTGACCCGACTTTGCCATTGAGCAGTTGATATTCAAAGATTTGGATATCGCCAGTCGAGAGAGCTTGATTCACGTAAAACATGGTGACTTTAGCAACTTCGGGTGGCAATACTTCTTCTACACTCATCCCAATGACTGCTGACTCTGGCATAGCAAAATCATCATCTTTCGCTGCTTTGAAGTCCAGATACATACCATCTTTACGAATACGGAACATGGCATCTGGAATAGCATCGAGGAGGGCGCGATTTTTCGCTTCGCTTTGGCGCAGCACCTCCTCTGCCTGCTTGCGTTCCGTTATATCTGTGTGGATACCAATCAATTCCACAACATTACCCTGCTCGTCTTTGATCGCGTCAGCTCGCAGTAAAATCGGTATGGTGCATCCGTTACGGGTGCGCATCTCGACTTCACCACTCCAACAGGAGTTTTCCTTGGCGCTGGCTCTCAAGACTTGGCGAGCAACATGAGGATTGCCATAAAGTGCTGCTGCTCCCCCAACAGCATTAAGCTGCTCTGTGGTGTATCCAAACAATTCAAGAAATGCCCGATTGTGATAAATGGAGTGACCTGTAACGTTGGAGATGCTGATAGCATCACTGGCACTTTCTACAGCTTTACTGATCCGAGTCAGCTTATCCTCAGCCTGGATGCGTTCGGTAATGTCTGTTTGTACCCCAACAAAGTTTGTCAATTTCCCTTCCGCATTGCGCACTGGGGCAATCCGCAACTGGTTCCAGAAGAGAGTGCCATCTTTGCGGTAATTTCGCAAGACGACTTTGCACTCCCTTCCCTCCTTAATTGCTGCTCGCAACTGGGCTAGTCCAGGCTGATCTGTGTCATTTCTATGTAAGAAGCGGCAGTTACGGCTCACGGCTTCCCACTTTCTGTAACCCGTCATCTGCTCGAAACTAGGGTTGACATAGATCATGGGGTTGTCTCGCGTTCTGGCGTCGGTAATTACGATACCTTCACTGCTAGCAGCAACAGCTCTTTCTAAAAGGCGGAGGTATTCATCTGCTTGCTTGCGCTCAGTGATGTCACGAGTCACTTCGCAGAAACTCAGCAGTTGTCCGTTCTGATCGCGCAAGGCGGTGATCACAACATCAGCCCAAAATAGCGATCCATCCTTGCGTATGCGCCAGCCTTCATCTTCAAACCGACCAGCTGATGCGGCAACTTCTAGATTTTGCTGCGGCTTGCCCTGCTCAATATCTTCGCGATCATAGAAACAGGAGAAATGCTGCCCAATGATTTCTTGTGATTTATAGCCCTTGATGTGTTCTGCACCAGTGTTCCAAGAAACAACGTGCCCTTCACGGTCAAGACTAATAATTGCGTAGTCGTTCACTCCTGCAACTAACGAGCGGAAGCGCTCTTCACTTTGCTGTAAGGCTTGAGCAGCCCAGGTGGGCTCTGCGATCGCCTCTTTTGACATGAACAAGCCACCAATTTCACCTGTGCTGTTGCGCCAGGGACACAATTCCCACTTTACCCAAGCCGCAGTACCATCTTGCAGGAAAAGCTCTTCCTGCTTTTCAATAGCTCCTGCTAGAACTCTCTGGTGAATTGCTTTCCAATCATCGGAAACTTCACGCTCTAGCTCATAGTAGCAGCAACCAATAACATCCTGTTCACCAAGGCCATGCTCCACGAGCCACCGACGACTCGCTAGCAGGTAACGCATTTGGCAGTCAAACATGGCAACAGCTACGGGTATATGTTCCACAAGTAGCGGCAGCAGTTCTTGATTATCTGTATGGTTCATCAGTAAATTTATGCCTTGAGGGTAAATTTAGGTTGATCTAATGGCCGTATGCGACTAGGAACCTATCCGACAAGTTGTGATGTCCAGCACCGTGTGATTACTGATTGCCCCTGATACCATTTCTGAGCGAAATCCTGATTTTTCGCTCAGTGATGCCTCTTGAGAGCTTTAGTATTGAGCTGCTCGCAAGGGCTATAATGAAGAGTTGCTACTATCTACAGCTAGAATCTCAACTATGGCTTTAGATGCTGCCCTGCACTGCGATCACCCTTTCAACACAAGAGCTATGGGAAGTCCAGCTGCTTTGTAGCGGCTACGCTTGTCACGTCATGTTGCGTAGCATAAATGCCTATGGTGAGGTGATGCAAAACCTGACTATTAGTTTGAGATGATAACACTATCCGGCAAGTCTTTGCC
>CAZZWA010000526.1:1411-3750 GCA_964657555.1 uncultured Microcoleus sp. | reverse complement strand
GATGGAAGAGCGTTATTTATCCTGTAAATGCGATCGGGCTAACACACAAAGATGCAGTCATTGTGCTAAATCTAGACGTTGGTATGTAGCTACAAAAGTTAGCAAAATCAACGGAGTATGCAGTAAAGCCAGTGACGATGAACGCCCCTGATGGAAAAAAAGGAACTGTCGCCATTGAAAAACCCCGAGTTGTTAGAGGGCCGTATCTTCAGCAGGGTACGGATTCTAGCATAATTATCCGCTGGGCTACTGACGCTCCTGCACAAAGTCTGGTGTGGTACGGTACAGCGCCTGATCGGCTTGCTTTATCACTTACAGAGATGACGATTACCTGTAACCACAAGGTTAAACTTAGTGGACTGATGCCAGATCAGAAATATTACTATTCAGTTGGCACTCACGCAGGAGTCCAGCAGCATGGAACTGAAGATTGTTTTTTCGTCACTGCACCAGCAAAAGAACTCGCGCCGGAACTCTTGAGACCAATAAGGATCTGGGTTGTGGGAGATGCAGGACGTGGAAACGATGTGGCCGCACTAGTACGGGATGGATACCGAAAGTTTACCGGAACGCGCCATACCGACCTGTGGCTGATGCTGGGCGACAATGCATATGAATCTGGCACTCTCGATGAGTATCAGCGTGGAGTGTTTGACATGTATCCAGAGTTCCTGCGTAGTAGTGTTCTGTGGACTGCCATCGGTAATCATGACGCTGGCAGCGCCAATTCCCTTTTGCAAACGGGGCCATACTATGAACTCTTCTGCACTCCCACCTGCGGGGAAGCAGGTGGTGTTGCCTCCGGAACTGCTGCGTACTACTCATTCGACTATGGCAACATTCACTTCATCTGTCTTGACTCTTATGGAAGCGATCGCTCCCCTGCTGGTGCAATGTTCACTTGGCTGGCACAAGATGTAGCCTCTTCTAACAAGGATTGGAACATTGCTTTTTGGCATCACCCTCCTTACACAAAGGGGTCACACGATTCAGATACCGAGATTGAGCTTGTGGAAATGAGAGAACGTGCCCTTCCCATTCTTGAAGAAGCAGGAGTGGATCTTGTGCTGGGTGGTCACAGTCATTCCTATGAGCGTTCCTATCTGATTAATGGGCATTATGGGTTTTCAGATTCCTTTATAGAAGAGATGAAGAAGGATGGAGGGAGTGGGCGAGAAGACGAGTCAGGTTCTTACCAGAAATGCCATCCCTCATCCCATGGGGGAACAGTGTATATTGTTGCAGGCACTTCTGGCCTTGCAGACCAAGTATCTGCACATGCAGCGATGCATACATCACTCAGTATTCCAGGGTCGCTCGTGCTTGATGTGCAAGTGCATAGACTGGATGTTAAATTTATTGACGAGCGAGGGGAGGTCAGGGATTACTTTACTATGAAAAAAACGACAAATTAACTCGTTCTGGCTGCGTATATATTAAGCTGCGGCTTGATAGATTTCACCACAGAGTATTGCTAATTGAGATTGACATAGTATTGACACAATCTCAACATTGCAGTCACATACCTAGTTAGTAGATTAGAAATGAAATAAATATTCTACGTGACAGACTTTAACGTCTAGTCAAACCGAGGCAGCTATGGCTCATATTTAGCAGCCAGACTTCAATCGTCCAGGATCAACATTCTGAGATGAGTTTAGAGATTCGACTAATTTGAAGTTGGAAATAATTATGCTACTCATTTTTTTGTGCATTGACTTTTTTTTAGTTATTTTATTGATTTTTTTGGCAGGAATGGTGCTGGGTTACTTATTTGCAGAAAACAACTCTTAATAAACGATGCCAGCTTAATTTAATTTCCACTGCTGGATGAGGTGATCGCGTACATCAAAAAAGTCATTCCATGGAATATGTGGCTTTTGTCGTTCGTCGAGGTATTGCACTAGGCGATCGCGGGCAAAGACGACTGATGCTTGCAGTGCCATATTCAAATCTGTCACTGAATCCCCAATTGCTATCGCTTCATCAGCTGCAAACTGCTGCATCACCTGCACTTTAGAGACGAGTTCCGTACCATCCTCAAAGTCTGAGTGTACGCGCAACTCGGGGGCACTAGTATCCACATTCATAGCATAGATGCCACATACGCGCTGTACCAGCTCACCCAGAACGGTTTCTACCATACCCTGCAAGCCACCTGAAACAACGACAAAGGGCACCCCTTCAGCATCAAGGAAGTCGAGTAATTCTACCAAACCTGGACGGATAGGCGCAGTCCGCACATAGTCTAGGATTTCTGGATAACGCTTTGAGGGAATAGACTCCATCAACTGCCGCACCCCTTCCCGCAGGGTCAACCGGAGAGCGTACATTTCAGG
>CAZZWA010000526.1:0-1311 GCA_964657555.1 uncultured Microcoleus sp. | reverse complement strand
TTAATATTTTGCTAATTCCTAGTCAAAAATATCCGGAAAGTAAATCTGACCTGTGGAATACAAGTTGTACTATGTCTTTTGCCAAAATTTTGATCGACTAATACTTACAGAGTGAATGATTGTGTGAGTAACGACTTTTCCCCCATCAATAATATTGCTGATACCGCTTATTTGGTGGCTATGTATCGTGCTCTAGAGACTGAACGCTCAGATGCTCTGTTTCAAGACCAGTTCGCCCGTTTTTTAGCTGGGGGGCAGGGTGAGATTCTCATGGAAGTAGTGGGAGACAAGCGACATGGAACAAATGCAATTGCAGTGCGCACCTATATAATTGAAGAGCTGATCGGGCAGATTATCGAGTCAGAAAGCGTTGACACAGTGCTTAGCTTAGGTGCTGGACTTGATACCCGGCCTTATCGACTATCCCTTCCTTCATCACTCCGCTGGATTGAGGTCGATCTCCCAAAGATTCTTTCCTACAAAGAACAGAAACTTAAGAACGAGCGAGCGATATTTTCTCTTGAGCTAGTTAAGCTGGATCTGGCCGACGTCAAGGAAAGAAATGCTCTCTTTTCCAGGGTAAATACGACGGCAAAACAGGTGCTCGTAATTACAGAGGGGCTACTGGGTTATTTACCCAAAGACCAAGTTGCATCACTCGCTGCTGACTTACATAAGCAGCCAAATCTTCGGTGGTGGCTATTCGAGCTGTTTTCGTCATTCTCAGGGCAGCCAACTCCAAAGCATCAGGCTCACCAAAGGTTTGAACAATATTTTGGGGCGGGAAATGCGACTATGCTATTTACACCTGAGGAAGGGGCAGAATTTTTCCGGCAGTATGGTTGGCAGGTTGCCTCACTTCGATCTTTCTGGGAAGAATCATACCGACTGAAGCGAGGGATACGATTTATGTGGTTCTTGAAACTACTGATTCCCTGGTTGGTCAAGGAGCCTTGGGAGGCTTTCAGCAAGCGAGATAGTATTGTCTTGCTTGAGCGCGTCTGATGAGTTATGTTCAGTCTTGATAATTTTCCAAAATATCTAAGTCATTGCTAATCAAATACATATCGCTTGGCAACACGCCAGTAACCAGAGAAGCGATTGAGGTCAATATAGCCGTCATACTTGACAAACGGCTTAATCGATAACACTTCGATAGAAAGCGATCGCTCAATCTGTTTCCCCCAAGGGTACAAGAGAAACAGGAAGCTTTCAAGTGTATGTTTTCCACAATTGAGGAGCACGAATTTAATAACTTATACCAATTCTCTAAAATCTGGCAACAGTTTCTCCCCTAACTTCCCCAGCTCT
>CAZZWA010000525.1:0-3768 GCA_964657555.1 uncultured Microcoleus sp. | reverse complement strand
AATCGGTTGTATAAAGTGCCTAAGTTGACAATACCAGAGTGAGTCATGAAACTTAGAAAACAAAATCTTGCGCAACACGCCGAGCGGGTTTATGAAGCGATTATCACTATTTTCGACAAAATCAAACAGAAGATCACGAGGAAAAGTTGTATCGTCTGGATTCTCTTCTATCACTAGTGTTGATTTTGTAGGGGCGAAGCATTGCAGCAAGCAATTCGTCGTCAAAGCTGGAAATATAGATACCGCAATGCTTCGCCCTTTTTCTCTGCCCAAAGTGATTAAAGAGCACTAATTCCGATGCCAGCGCGTTCCCTCCCGGCTATCAATTAAGCTAATGCTTTGAGCCTCCAACTCAGCACGGATGCGGTCAGCTTCTGCAAAATTCTTGGCTTTTCGGGCTGCTTGCCGCTGCTGAATTAAAGACTCAATCTCGGCATCGCTTAACCCGTCAGTGGCATTAGCCGTTTCCTCCTCCGCCTCTGGCTGGGCTGCCAAACCGAAAACTCCTGCTAAACGCGTAAGCGTCTCCCATTGTCGCTTTAGATGTTCCGGGGGAGTCTGAGTTTTCCCCTCATGCACCAAAATATTGCCTTGAGTGCCTAATTCTTTGGCTAGTTCAAACAAGACAGCTAAACCGCCGGGAAAATTCAAGTCATCATCCACTTCCGCCTGAAATCGGTTCACCGCGTCCGGATCTAACTCACGCTGACTCCCCTCTTCCCTGAAGGGAAAGGGGTTAGAGGAGAGGGTGGAGGTTTTCCAACCGAGTTGTTCACCGTATTGATAACCAAAAAGCAGACCTTTTTTGAGCGTATGCCAACCGTTTGTGGCCGCCGCGATCGCTTCAGCAGTAAAATCTAACTGGTTGCGGTAATGTGCGATCAGCACAAACAGCCGCACCGCCATCGGGTCTGTGGGCTTTTCTAGTAACTCGCGCACTTTCGACAGCCGCGCTACGTCTGGGTCTGTTGGCTTGTCTAGCAACTCGCGAATTGTGATGTAGTTGCCCGTTGACTTAGACATTTTCTCGCCATTTAGCGTTACCATGCCGTTGTGTAACCAGTAACGAGCTAATGACTTACCTGTCACCGCTTCCGATTGGGCAATTTCATTTTCGTGGTGGGGAAAAATTAAATCCGCACCACCAGCATGGATATCGATAGTTTCTCCTAGGTACTCGCGCACCATTGCCGAGCATTCAATGTGCCATCCCGGACGACCAGTACCCCAAGCAGATTTCCAAGAGGGTTCTCCAGGTTTTGCCTCCTTCCACAGCACAAAGTCATGGGCATCTTTTTTCTTTGAGGCTTCTGGGTCTTCCAACTCAACCCTACCACTCGCCCCAGCTTGCATATCTTCTAGATGGCGTCCTGAAAGCTTTCCGTATGCGGGAAACTGGCGCACTGCATAGTAGACGTCCCCTTTAGATGGGTAAGCGTAGCCCTTGTGTTCCAACTCATGAATCAGCCGCTTAATTCCATCCATCGTTTCAGTAGCACGGGGATAAAAATCTGCCTTTTGGATGTTCAGTCGCCCCATATCTTCAAAATAAGCGTTGATAAAGCGCTCAGCGACTTCTTCCATTGACGATCCTTCTTGCCGCGCCCTGTTAAGGATTTTGTCATCAATATCGGTAAAATTCTGTACATAGCGCACTTCATATCCCCGCCATTGCAGATACCGACGCGTGACATCCCAGACGATGCAAGCTCTAGCGTGGCCCAAGTGGCAGTAGTCATACACCGTCACACCGCAGTAGTACATCCCGACTTTACCGGATTTTAGAGGTTCAAAAGGCTCCTTACGGCGAGTTAAGGTGTTGTAAAAAGTTAGGGCCATAACAACCAACAGCACAGTACGCAATAATAGGGGAATGACAAGGGATGTTCAGCAAACGCCCCTTGCCGCTATTGATTACACTCTAGCGTTACACTTCCATTCTCTGACGTTTTTGACAGTCCCGCTATGCAATCAGCAGTCAGTCCCAGTCAATCTTTGGCAATGGATGCCTCCAAACACGGCTTGCCAGTCACCATCATTACAGGTTTCCTCGGCAGCGGCAAGACCACTCTCCTCAACCACATCTTGAGCAATCAAGAGGGCGTCAAGACAGCAGTTCTTGTCAATGAATTTGGTGAAATCGGCATTGATAATGAGTTGATTGTCACCACTGGCGAGGACATGGTAGAGCTAAGCAACGGTTGTATCTGCTGCACTATCAATAATGATTTAGTAGATGCAGTCTACAAAGTCCTAGAACGCCCTGACAAGGTGGACTACTTAGTGGTAGAAACTACTGGATTGGCCGATCCACTACCTGTAGCACTCACTTTTTTAAGCACGGAACTGCGAGACCTCACCCGTCTAGATTCCATTGTTACGGTAGTAGATGCGGAGAATTGGCGTACCAGCCTCGACTTGTTTAACTCTCAGGCGGCAAACAGTCAGATTGCCTATGGCGATATTATTTTACTTAACAAGGCAGACTTGGTGGATGAAGCTGACCTAGATTTGTTAGAGGTCAGGATTCGCGAGATCAAAGTTGGGGCTCGGATTTTGCGAACCACACGAGCCCAAGTCCCACTACCGTTAATTCTTAGTGTGGGTCTATTTGAATCAGACAAGTATTTTGAGACTGAGGGGTCAGATCACGGTCACGACCATCACGACCACAACCACGACCACGACCATGGTGAATGCGATCATGACCATGGGCATTGCACTCATGACCATCACGAGCATCACGAGCATGACCATGCTCATCATCACTCTAACCACCTGGAAAATGACGGGTTTACCTCAATTTCTTTTCAGAGTGACAAGCCCCTTACCATCAGAAAGTTTCAGTATTTTCTAGACAATCAGCTGCCTGAAAATGTCTTCCGAGCAAAGGGAATTCTGTGGTTTGATGAAAGTCCTAGGCGTCACATTTTCCACCTATGTGGTAAGCGCTTTTCCCTAGAGGATGACGAGTGGAATGGTGAAAAGAAAAACCAACTGGTGCTGATTGGTCAGAATTTAGATAGCGAGGAATTGCGATCGCAAATAGAAAACTGTATCTGCTTACCCTCTACCAATCGTGGTAAGGGCTTCGGAAAATAACCAATTTTAGATTCAATCCAGAATCCACCTCCCGCCTGTGGCACCTCCCCTTACTAAGGGGGTAACAATTCCAAATCGATATGCGGGTTGTCATCCAGCGAGTCAAATCCTCTCAAGTTGAGGTTGCATGTGTCGTCGTCGGCAAAATCGGGCGGGGACTAAATCTGCTTGTGGGTATTGCCGATACTGATACTGAAGCTGAAATCGACTGGATGGCTCGTAAGTGCTTGGAGTTGAGGCTGTTTCCAGATCAGGAAAGTGGCACTGGACGCTGGGAGAAATCTGTCAAAGAAATAGAGGGTGAACTACTAGTGGTCAGTCAGTTCACCCTCTATGGGGACTGCCGCAAAGGTCGTCGTCCCTCTTTTGATCGTTCAGCTGCCCCCGACTTAGCAAAACTTTTATATGAGAAGTTTGTTGATCAGTTGTGCCAGAGTGGTTTGCGAGTAGAAACAGGACAATTTGGCGCAATGATGCAGGTATCAATTGAAAATGATGGCCCCGTTACCCTGCTACTGGAGCGAGAGCATGAGTAACAAGTTAAGCCTGTTCAGCTAATGCTGCAACAAGAATCCTTGTTAAGGGGTCTAAATCGGTGGGTACGCGGTAAAGGGTCAATTCTTGTGTGACTAATTTTTCTTGACGATGCAGAACGCCAAACTGCCA
>CAZZWA010000524.1:0-3774 GCA_964657555.1 uncultured Microcoleus sp. | reverse complement strand
AGAAACCGGGTTGATGAATCAGCTTATATGAGAGTCGCTACGCCCAGCGCCCGACAACAACCCGCACAGTTCCATCCTCCAGGATTTCTTCTTCTTCAATGCTAAAACCCTGATCCTGCACTGTTGCCATTAAGGTATTGTGGGCATACTTCTGAGTGATGGAATTAACAAAAGCCTGCTGATTAATATTTGCTCCCCAAAAATCAGCCACTAGTTCGTAATTCTCACCCTTACAGCGAAAACCCAAATCATAGCCATTATTCTGCCTAATCACATACTCAGCCTGAGTCGTATCACCACGATACCCCCGTACCGATGTGTTGCACTTCACCTGATAACCCAACTCCTCCAAGGACTGACGCAGAATTTCGCCGTTCTTGATTTGAACCTTAATTGTAGTGAAATGAGACATGGAAATTTTTCTCCTTTTATTAATACTTTCTCTAAGGGTAACAGTAGGAATCTCCAATTTGGTTAAACCCACCGCCCCACTACAACTCGCACAGTTCCATCCTCTAAGATTTCTTCCTCCTCAATGGTAAAGCCCTGTTCGGGGGCTGTTGCCTTAAGAGTGTGATAGGCATAGCGCTGGGTCAAGCCATTTAGCCATTCTTGGGAATACTTGTGGCAGTCATATTCAGAGATGATAGCTTCAAAGTGACCAGTTTCCTGTCTCTTGAAGCCAATGTCATTGCTTGATGCACCTATATACTTACGGCGGATAATCACTTCAGCCGTTTGGTCACGGATATCGTCCTGATATCCATACAGGTGTTGGGCAGTTTTATGAGTCTCAACTTTGTTGAATCCCACATCTGATAGTGCCTTGAGCAGAGCATCTTGATTTTTGATTTGGGTCTTGATACAAGTAAAGTGTGACATAGTTAATAGTTAATAGGTAATTGCTAATTGCTAGTTGGTCATAGTATGAAACTGAACAATTAGCCATTAGCCAAGCACAAAATACTCAATCTACTTCCAGGGGGCCAATTCCCCGTTGTAGTGTATATCGCCTCAACTCTTCTACTAGCTGAGTATCATTAGAAGCAGTTCTAGCTCCCGCCTCTGCTGCCCAGTGTTTCAATTCTTCGATTTGCTCGCGGGCGATCGCTGCCAAAGGCACCGTTTCTTCTATTGAGCGGAGAATATCCTCTGTCGTCAAGTCCCGCCGATTGCCATCAGATGAACGTGCAAATGCGCGGTGCATGGCATCCACTAGTACTTGCTCAATCTCAGCACCACTAAAATCTTTAGAAAGCTTTGCTAAGAGCGCTAAATCAAATTCTCGCAAGCGGCTGGGGCGCAATCGCTGCAAATGAACTTTAAATATCTCCTGTCGTTCTGCTTCTGTAGGCAAGCTTAAAAAGAAAATCTCATCAAACCGCCCTTTACGCAGCAACTCCGCAGGCAAAATCCGCACATTGTTCGCTGTTGCCACGATAAACACGGGGCTGGTTTTCTCCTGCATCCAGGTAATCAGCGCCCCAAAAACCCGCCGAGAAGTCCCAGAATCCCCATCAACGCCTAGACTGATATTACCAAATGCTTTATCAATCTCATCAATCCACAGCACACAGGGAGCCATAGCCTCAGCCGTCTGAATCATCTGCCGCACTAGACTTTCACTCTCTCCAACAATGCCGCCAAACAGCCGTCCTGAATCTAAGCGTAACAGGGGTAATCGCCACTCATGAGCAATCGTTTTCGCTGAGAGCGATTTACCCGTGCCTTGAATGCCCACCAGCAATACGCCTTTAGGTGTAGGAATGCCGTAACGTTTCGCCTCTTCAGTAAAAGCCTCTTGTCGCAGCCGCACCCACTGCTTGAGATTTTCTAACCCACCAACACTCTTGAGAGATTCGTGGGCTGTGAAAAACTCTAAAATCCCCGTCTGGCGAATGGATTGCTTTTTTTCCTCTAAGACTCCGTCAATGTCTGTCTCATTCACCTGTTGTTTAGCCGCCAGTGCCTTTGCCAACACGCGCCCGATCCGCGCCCGACTTAGTCCCTGACAAGCTTTCACCAGTTGCTCTCGCGCTAATCCATTCACTTTTAGCTTGTCAGACACCACCATCTGGGAAATTAGGTAATCAATTTCCTGTACGCTGGGCAACGGGAAATCAAGAACCGTGACTTCCTCCTTCAACTCAGGTGGCAGTTCTAAGGTGTGACTCATTAACACCAGTGTCTTGCGACTGCGCTTGAGTTCTCGCGCTAGGTTTTTCAACTCGCGCACCACTGGGGCATTGCGATCGCTACTGGGATTTTTCAATAAGAAGTGCAAATCTCGCAGAACAAAAATAGTGCTCTCAGAGGTAGATGTTTTGGCAACCCGACTCAGGGCTCCCATCGCTGAACCTTTATCGCCACCATTATCATCCCAACCGCGCACGATATCCCAAAGCAATATTTTTCGCTCTGGGCGAGACTTGGCTGCTACTTCGAGCAACACTTCCTCTACAGGCTCTTCTTCCACTGCGACAATATACAGCAGGGGGTAATGTGCCCGAATCATTAAATCTACTTGAGCCACCAGTGCCGCCTGGGGACTGTTGTCGTTGGTGACTGGCGGCTGAGAATTGCTGGTCATTGGAACCCCACTTCTTAATGCCGAATGGCTAGTATTAAGGATATTCTGACAGCATCGCCAAAAAATGCCATGCTCCTAGCCTAACCTACCGCAATCTAGAAGGCTATGTCCAAGTCTCTCAAGCTTTGTCTGATTTTCACAAAACGTGCTTGTTGATGAATTTTCAGTGAAACTACAGGCAAAAACCTTGCAATTTAAAGTAAGAATTTTTACTATTGATCTGGAAAACTAGGCTTAAAGAAGCTCTTGTGAATTATTTCTTAAGCCTTGTAGTGGCTTCCTGCTAAAAGACCTATCCTTTTGACATGCTTGATGCTCTGGTAAACAATCTTGCTGCGGCAAGGAGTAAGTAAGTAACTGATCTCTGTATATTGTTTAGATAATTATCATTTTTTCAAGTTTTCAAAAGCCTAGGAACCGAGTATACAAGTTTATGCAAGCACTTGCCGCACCTGCTGTTGAGCTGTTACATCAAGCGCATCGACATCCCCTCAAGCTAGTTGTACTAGGAGATAGCATCGTCTATGGATACGGCGATCCTGAAGGCGGTGGCTGGGTAGAGCGACTGCGGCGGCGTTGGATGCAGCCTGGTAGTCCGGGTCACATTATATACAATTTGGGTATCCGGGGTGATGGTGTCAAGCAAGTCGCCCAGCGCTTAGAAAATGAATTTCGCCATCGGGGTGAACTAAGAAATAGTGTACCGGATGCTATTATTCTGTCTGTAGGGGTCAACGATTCGGCAAGGCTTAGACATAAGGATGGGCGTCATTTTACAGACTTTGAGGTATTTAAGTCAGAGTTAAGCAGCCTGCTAGATCGATCTCAGATGCTCTGCCCAGTGCTGTTTGTAGGAATGGTACCAGTTGATGAAACTAAGATGCCGTTCCTAGATTGTTTATACTACACTCATGCTGACCAATACGCCTATAAAGAGGCGACTAGAATCGCTTGCGAGGTACGGCACATTCCTTATTTAGACATCTTTGACCTGTGGCGATCGCGAGGGGGTAGCTGGTGGCGATCACAAATCTGGGAAGATGGTCTCCATCCCAATGTGAACGGCTACAAGGTGTTGTTGCAGGATGTCCTCAACTGGGAGCCGCTAGCTCAGTTGTCTACCACCAGGTTAGCGACAGCCTAAACTCTCCTGTGTAGAGACGCCCGTTACTGGATTGACACCT
>CAZZWA010000523.1:0-3802 GCA_964657555.1 uncultured Microcoleus sp. | reverse complement strand
TAGTAGTTAGTGTGACTACAGATCCCAAGACATTTAATTATATACTATTTCAAGAGACACCGCACGTTTTCGGCCTTACTTTTAAGGGGTTAACTACTTTAAATGGTGCTGGTGAAATTGAGCCAGAACTGGCTGAATCATGGCAAGTTTCTGAGGATAAGCAGCACATCATTTTTACCCTAAGGGACGGTCTGAAATGGTCAGATGGTCAACCTCTGACAGCAGATGATGTGGTTTTTACATATAAAGATCTCGTCTTCAACAAACAAATTCCATCAGATAAAAAAGATTATCTGAAAATTGGAGTGAGCGGTGCTTTGCCAAAAGTCCGAAAAATTGACGCTCGTCGGGTGGAATTTATTCTGCCAGAACCTTTTGCCCCTTTTCTCCGAACCACCGCAGCACCGGATGATGCCGTGGCAATCTTACCAAAGCATATTCTCAGCGAATCTGTGACCTCCAAAGATTCACAGGGTAAACCTAAATTTATGTCTACCTGGGGCACAGATACAAACCCAAGCAAAATAATCGTTAATGGGCCTTACCAGATAGCGAGTTACATTCCCAGTCAGCGTGTCGTTTTCGAGCGTAACCCTTACTACTGGCGGAAAGATGCTCAAGGGAAGCAGCAGCCTTACATTCAGCGCATCATCTGGCAAATTGTGGAGAACACTGATACATCCTTGCTTCAGTTCCGTTCTGGAAGTCTAGATACCGTCGGTGCCTCTGCGGCAAGTTTCTCTTTGCTCAAGCATGAAGAGAAGCGGGGTAAGTTTACTATCTACAACGGTGGCCCTGCCTTCGGCACATCGTTTATTGCCTTCAATCTCAATACAGGGAAAAGGGACGGACGGCCTTTGGTCGAGCCCATCAAATCTCGTTGGTTCAACACAGTCGCATTTAGACAGGCAGTTGCCCATGCCATTGATCGGCGAACCATGATTAACAATTTTTTGCGGGGTCTTGGTGAACCGCAAAATTCTCCTATTGATGTGCAAACTCCCTATTACCTCTCTCCTAAAGAAGGTCTCAAGGTCTACGACTACAATCCCCAAAAGTCTAAGGAATTACTATTAGGAGCAGGATTTAAGTATAACAACCAAGGCCAATTGGTCGATGCTGATGGCAACCTGGTGCGCTTCACCCTGCTAACCTCTGCTGGTAGTCGGACTGGTGGTGACATTGGCTCCCAAATTAAGCGAGACTTGAGTAAAATCGGCATGCAAGTCGATTTTCAGCCGATTGCTTTTGGCACCCTAGGCGAAAAACTCACCAACACCCTGGATTGGGAGTGTTACTTCGGTGGATTGACGGGAGGAATTGAGCCGAATCAGGGAGCTAATGTCTGGCTTCCTGAAGGTAACTTTCACTCCTTCAATCAAGCTCCCCAAGCAGGGCAACCCCCGATTGAGGGTCGAGAGGTAGCAGATTGGGAGGAGAAAATTGGTCAGCTTTACATTCAAGGGGCACGAGAGTTGGACGAAGCCAAGCGCAAAGCTATCTATGCCCAAATACAGCGGCTCTCGCAAGAATACTTACCTTATATTTACTTAATCAACCCGCTTACTATGGCTGCCATACGCGATCGCGTCCAAGGTATACAATTTTCGGCTTTACAAGGAGCATTTTGGAACATATATGAACTGAAAGTTGCAGACAAGTAGTCAAAACTCTTGCTGTCGTCTTAGGCTAGAAACGCTAGGGCTGCTTCTCTGGAATGCTCAGTGAAATTGCATAATGCTCTCTACATTCTTCTTAAAAATGACTTGCCGTCATTGGTTTATAGTTCTATTAACGTTGATAAGTGCGATCGCCCTCACGAGTTGCAACTCATCTCAATTCAAAACTACTGCCGCTCAAGTGCCTCAGCTGATAGACCAAGTCGTGGGCGAACCCAAAACGTTTAACTATGCTCTGAGTAATGAGTCTCCTAACATTTTTGGTCTAATTTACGAAGGTTTAGTGACGGAGAACGGCATAACAGCAGAGATTGAGCCAGATCTCGCTGAGTCTTGGGAAATCTCTCCTGACAAAAAGCGACTTGTCTTTACCCTTAGAAAAGGGCTGAAGTGGTCGGATGGGGAACCACTCACGGCTGATGATGTCGTTTTTACCTTCAATGACATTTATTTGAATAAAGACATTCCCACAGCAGTGAGAGATGGTTTATTGATCGGTGAGAGTCAAGCCTTGCCCAAGGTACGCAAACTAGACGACCGTCACGTAGAATTCACTGTGCCAGAACCATTTGCACCTCTGCTCCGCAGCGCTGGAGAGTCGGCAATTTTACCAGCACACGTCCTGCGTAAAGCGGTAGAGACTAAAGACAGAGATGGTAAACCCCTGTTTCTATCTACTTGGGGAACGGATACAGACCCGCAAAAAATTATTTGCAATGGCCCATACATGCTGGAAATCTATAATACCAGCGAACGAGTTGTATTTCGGCGCAATCCCTTCTACTGGCGGCTAGATGCTCAGGGCCATCCTCAACCCTATATCGAGCGGATCATTTGGCAAATTGTCGAAAACATCGATACAGCCTTATTGCAGTTTCGCTCTGGAGGGTTAGATCTCCTCCAAATTAGCCCTGCAACTTTTCGACTGCTAAAGCATGAGGATAAGCGAGGAAAATTTACCATCTACAATGGTGGCCCTGACAGTGGAACGTCGTTTATTTCCTTCAATCTCAACAAGGGTCGCCGGAACGGACGCTCCCTAGTCAATCCAGTCAAGTCTCGCTGGTTCAACACGTTGGAATTTAGACAGGCAGTAGCCTACGGCATCGACCGCCAAGCGATGATTAACAACATATATCAAGGACTGGGGGAGCCGCAAGATTCGCCGATCTCGGTGCAAAGTCCCTACTACCTGCCTCCTAAAGAAGGTTTAAAGACCTACGATTACAATCCCCAAAAGTCCAGAAAATTACTACAGAAAGCAGGTTTTAAATACGATGACGAAGGCCAACTGCTAGATGCCGAGGACAATCGAGTACACTTCACACTAATGGTAGGGGCTGGTGGTAGAGGCGTCGTTGAATCCCAGCTTAAGCGCGATTTAAGTAAAATCGGCATGCAAGTCGATATACAGCCCATCGCCTTCAACATACTTTTAGATAAGCTCTCTAACACCCTTGACTGGGAATGTGTTTATATGGGCTTTACCGGAGGTGTCGATCCCAACAATGGTGCTAATCTCTGGTTACCTGACGGCGCATCACACCAATTCAATCAGAAACCCCAACCAGGACAACCCCCTGTTGAGGGTAGAGAGGTAGCAGATTGGGAAGAGAAAATTGGTCAGCTCTACATTCAAGGGGCACGGGAGTTCGACGAAGCCAAGCGCAAAGCTATTTACGCAGAAACTCAACGCATTGCCCAGGAATATCTACCTTTAATCTACCTGGTCAATCCACTCGATTTACTAGCAGCACGCGATCGTCTCGAAGGTATCAAGTTTTCAGCCCTGGGAGGGCCACTTTGGAATATTTATGAACTGAAAGTCACCAATTAGCTCTATCCGATAACTAACCCAAAAACATTTACAGCGGTTTTCATCAGTTGGATACACTACACCTATCAACCCCCCGCCTGAGGACTCCTCCTCTTACTAAGGGCTACGGTGTATACACAAATGGTTTTAGTTAGCAATTACAGCTTTCGCTCCACCCTAACCACCCAATAAATTGGGGAAAATCGGAAAATTCCCCCTTTTTTCTAGCGCCGCGTCAGCGCGAGGATTTAGGAGGCTCTCCCTTGTTTTGATACAAAACAGCTAACTTTTAAAATATCCTCTTAGA
>CAZZWA010000522.1:2278-3821 GCA_964657555.1 uncultured Microcoleus sp. | reverse complement strand
GCTAAGGATATAGCCTCCTACAAAGGCTCATAAAATCTCACTTGGAGCAGGATTCATTGGTGTTAATATTGAAGCGAAACTGATATATCCTGTGAGCTGGCTCATCTTTATCAGCCTTAGGAAATTGATGTGCCCTAACCTTAGCCAATACTTGCTGGTTAAAGATTTCATTGTTTGAAGGAGGGGTCATCTGCGGGTTTCTGGCAATATTGCCATCCCTGTCAACTATGACGAAACCTTTAATAGCATTACTAAGTGACTTCTCCGAGCAACCCATATTAGGAGGATAGTCAATCGTTCCACGAAGAATGTCGTCGCCCGTCTTCAGTTTTGCAGTACGGTCTTCTTGTAGTGCTTGGGATAATAACGACGTTGAGCCATATGAATTGCGGCTTTCTGCATTGTCTCCTGCCGTTTCTGGACTAGACGGTGACGCTGTTTCACTAGAACGGTGAGGTGGTGGCAGGTTGGGGATGTTTTCAGGCTTGTCACCACTAGAATTAAGACCTTTGGGTAAGTCTGTATTCCGACGAATTAAATTATCAATGTCTGGCAGCTTCACTTTATTACCTGAGGATCTGTCATTGACAGAAGTCCCCTTGCTCTGGCGATCGCTTGTTTTATCAAGCTTTTTCCTACTGTCCTTGTCTTTAAGCGATCGCGCAGTGTCCTGTATTGACTTAGGAGGCTTGGTTATTCCTGACACAGAAGCGAGCAGGTCATCTAGGCAATACTGTCTGGATGAAGAAGACTTGACTCCCTTCTCCCCTTTTGCTTGCAAGGAAGAGGGGGAGTTAGACGCCCCTTTCTTCCGACGAGAGGAGGTAGGAGAAGAGTTAACCGAACAGTCGGGTGGTGACAGGGGTGGGTAATAAGACGAAAGCGACGGTGGCAGTGGCGGTAGCGGCTGACTTTCGTAGGGAAGGGGAGGGGGTTGTAGTACACTGGTGGGCGATGGTGCCAGAGACGGGACGCGGCTCTCTTCTGCGGGTGTTAGTTCCATCACCTTGACATTGCCTTGCGGATTTTGCTCTGCCTGTTTAGAAGCTTTGGATAAACTAGGCAGGCTTAGCCCTAGTAGTGCGTGGAGACCTAGGGAGGCGGCAATAGCAATACCAGTCGGCTGCGCCAACTGTTGAGGTAGGGTTTTCATGAACAAGAGACGGGACATAGCAGTTAAGTAATACTCCTCTACTTGGTGGCATGCTGCTAATTAGTTTAGGTGGTTCTTCAAGAAGCACCCCGCTCCTTATATTAGTTTCAGGATTTTAATATGGATCTTTCAACCTTAAGACCCAGATGGCAAGACAATTTTAAAAGTTTCCACTTTCGTAACATAGACCACAGGCAAACCCCGGAAGTTGCGAGATTTCTAAGAACTGGGCAAAACCCAGTTTCTGAGCGCCAGTGCACCAGTCCTATTGTAGATGGATTGAATGCTTAACTAAATCATTCGGTCACTTTCACAATTAACAGGGAGAAATATGGCAGCTACAGGTTCTGATGCTCGCTTAATCCCCTATAAATTACCATATACTACATA
>CAZZWA010000522.1:0-2178 GCA_964657555.1 uncultured Microcoleus sp. | reverse complement strand
CACCTGTGGCAGTAAGCGGAGTCCTTTCAAGGCAATCAGTTCTGGGTCACTCGGCCCAACGCCAATACCGTATAGTACACCTAGTAGCATAATATAATCTACAATCCAAAATCGTGTTGCCGACTGTAATTCTGCCCGGTTATTTAGAAGGTGCGATCGCCTACCTGCCACTACAAAAATCTTTACAACAGCTAGGGTTTCCGACGGAAACAGTACCAATACGATTCCGCGATTGGTTGCCGACAGTGGGAGGGCGATCAATGGTGCCCATTTTGCGACTACTCGATCTAACAGTGAAAAAGGTTCTGAGGCAATACAACGCTTCTCAGATCAATTTGCTCGGACACTCAGCAGGCGGATGGATCTCTCGGATTTACATAGGAGAAAAACCCTATTCAATTCATGGGGATGTCGCAGAAGATGCGGGATTGTGGCACGCTCATCCCAATGTTGCGACTTTGGTAACACTGGGCACCCCCCACATCAGTGGAGAACGCTGGACTCGCAAGAATCTGGATTTTGTCAAAATCAACTATCCCGGCGCATTTTACCCGCAGGTGCGGTACATTTGTGTCGCTGGCAAGACTATATTCGGTGCACGACATCCAGGGCAGTGGCTAGCTTACAGCAGTTATAAACTCACTTGCGGGCGCGGCGATACTTGGGGCGATGGCATTACCCCTATTGAAGCCGCCCATCTAGAGGGAGCGACTAATCTAGTCATCGAAGGCGTGATGCATTCCCCGCGATCGCCAAAACCTTGGTATGGTTCGCCAGAGCCTTTACAGTCTTGGGTGTCTTACTTAGCCTAAACTTAAGCTTTTAGCACAGAGACTGTATAACACTTCTACATCCTGCATAGTTAAGCTCTTGCCATTGGAATCGTTGTACTTTAATTACGAACTACGAGTTATTCGGTCAGAATGCTTTTGTTTGGGTTTCTTGTTTAAATTCTGCTAAAGGAACACCTACAAAAGCGGCGGCGATCGGAACTTCTTCCACCTCAGAAAGCTTCTCCACTGCTAGAGGAGAGGAAGCGCTAGCGCCTGATAAACGCTTGAGAAGATTGGGTCTAGGGTCGTGTAGTAGGTAAACAATCTTATCTCCCGGCAGCCAATCTTCTGCGGCAGGCACGACTTGGAGGCGTTCCTCTCTTTCCACCAGTAGCGGCACTAGCTCTCCAGAACGAATTAAGGCTTGCAGATGAGCCTGTTGAAAAGACACCCCTTCCTCTCGGAGAACTGTTTCACCCAATTTAACTTGTCCATCATTCAGGTACTGGTTCCAAGTCTTAATCGATAACTGAGGAATGAAAGCCTGGTGAACTTTTGTGTTGTTAGTCTGCGTACTTATTTGGGGATCGCGAGGGAATACTGCTAGGACACGGGGCGGGTGAAATTCCTCTGCGGCTCGCTGCGCTAGAACGAGATTGACCTGACTGTTGCTCGTCATCGCCAGAAATGTCCCCATTGAGCTGAGTCCTGCCCTTTCTAGAACTTCGGTATCTAAACCACTGCTTAAAAACACTCGAAGATTTTCTGCTTCAGCTTTTTGGCAAGCTTCTTGATCTGTGTCAATCAACACGACAGACTCCCCCCGTTCCTGAAGCAGGCGAGCAATTAGGAGGCTTAGGGGATTGCAACCGACAATCACTGCGCCAGTCGCCTCATGGGAGGTGATTTGCAACAAGGTTGCTATCCAACGCGCCGTCAGCCCTTGACAAAATACAGTCAGTATAATTGTAAGGAACACAAGTGCCTTAATGGAATCGCCACCGTTAATACCTCGCTGGGTTAGGAAAATGGCGAAGAGGGAAGCAACAGAGGCAGAAACAATACCCCTAGGAGCAATCCAACACAAAAATAACTTTTGCCGCCAGTTCAGCCCACTATTCCAGGTACACAGCCAGATGTTAAGCGGGCGCACCACAAACATCAGCGCTAGGACAGTATAAAGGCTACCCCATCCCAAGGCGAAGACGCTGGCGATGGATAGGTCGGCTGAAAGTAGAATAAATAGGACAGAGACGCCCAGGATGGTTAATTGTCCTTTGAATCGCCGCAACAGGCGCTCCTCTTGATCAGAGGAAGCATTCATTACAATTCCTGCTACCACAGTTGTCATCAGTCCTGATTCGTTACGGAGCGTTTGCGCTAGACCAAACAATCCCCACAATCC
>CAZZWA010000521.1:0-3831 GCA_964657555.1 uncultured Microcoleus sp. | reverse complement strand
CAATAAGCCGCAATTTGAGATCGGCTAATAGATACTGTTGGCGAACTCGTGAAACCTGCAATTTTGGAATGATATCAAAAAAGGTTGATAACTCATCAGGGTAGAAAACCGAACACTCAAAACTACAAGAGGAAACTATGAAAACACTACAGAAGCGATTTGCGTTACTGCTTGGTTTGATGACTGGTGTTTCAACTTATCTCGTCTTACCAGCTTCGGCTGATTCTACTGCTGACTTGTTACTCAGTTTGAAGTGCCAAGGTGGATACAACGTTAATGTTTGGAAAAGGCATGATTCGGGCGAACTTCTCTACCGTTCTACAAGTCCTCAAGGTAATTTGAGTTTGGGCAAGGGAACTAGAGAGGATACAGGAGCGGCTCAAGTTTATAAGTTTAAGAATCGCAACTATAAATATCAAGTGCTTGGTGGTATAGGAGATCATCAAGGGAAGGGGACTTTAGAGGTGTTCAAGAACGATCGCTCCATTATGAGTCAAACTTGTACACCAAATGGATGAAAAGCGTTGATGCAAAAGCGATCATGTGTTAAGAAGTCCGAATCTTCACAAGCTATTGACTCAAACCGCTACTGATACTACTAAGTCAAGGCCGTGAATCTCGCTCAGACTAGCAGTTCATGTTGAGCGTTTATCCGCCGATGCGAATCGTAAGCTTGAGCGTTTATTACACAAATCATTCATTGATCGGAGCAATCTCATGACACAATCTCTCTGGTTTTTAGGTGCTCGCTTCAACATCATTGCCGATGCCACCACAACCGGAGGTCAGTACGATCTGATCGAAGGCTACTTCCCACCTGGTATATAGTTAGGTGGAACTAGTTAACAAAGGAGATATCGATGAGAACAAAAATAGGGCTGTGGATTGACCATAGGAAGGCTATTATCGTGGCTATTACAGAGAAAGGGGAAGAGATAAGAGAGATAATATCGGAGGTAGAAAAACAGCTCCGGCGTTCTGGTGATTCACCTCTTAAGGGTTCATATGAATCACTTCAGATACCCGCAGATGATAGCCGCCAGAGAACTTTTACGGGACATCTCAACATTTACTATGATGCGGTCATTGCGTCTATTCGTGGTGCAGAGTCTATTCTGATATTTGGTCCAGGTGAGGCAAAAGATGAACTGAAAGAACGTCTTGAAGGAAATAACCTCGGCGGACGCGTCGTAGGTATTGAAACAGTTGACAAGATGACGGATCGTCAGATCGTGGCGAAGATTCGACAGCACTTTGCCGAGTAGTGTTAGGTAGCAAAAAGATTTACCGCCAATCAGTTGACTAACCCCAAAAACCCAAACCGATGAATCCCCAACTCTCCACATTTTGGAGCTTACCCAAGGATCAGGTGCTTCAGCAGACGCACTCGATGATCGCAGGGTTAAGCCGTCAAGATGCGAAACAACGCCTGAGCCAGTACGGCGCAAACAGCCTCAAACAAAAACACAAATCGAGCGCATTGATGCTGTTGCTCAATCAGTTCAAGAGTCCGATTATCTTGATTCTGATTTTTGCGGCGGTGCTATCGATTTTTCTTCAAGATGCGGCAGATGCCATGATCATTTTGACGATCGTCCTGATCAGTGGGCTATTAGGATTTTGGCAAGAGCGAGGAGCCTCGAACGCCGTCGAAAAATTATTGGCATTAGTGCAAGTTAAAGCAACTGTTTTGAGGGATGGTCAATCTCAAGAAATTCCCAATGAGTCAGTAGTTCCTGGCGACATTGTGTTGCTTTGTGCCGGTAAAAATATTCCGGGCGACTGTCTAGTTTTAGAGTCGAAAGATCTATCGGTGGATGAAGCAGCACTGACAGGAGAAACCTATCCAGTTGACAAGCTAAGTGGCGTATTGCCTGCTGAAACTGGACTCAACCAACGCACCAATTCCCTCTATATGGGAACCAATGTCATTAGTGGAACGGCGAAAGCAGTAGTCGTTCATACCGGCAAAGAAACTGAATTCGGCAAAGTATCGGAACGCCTGAAACTCAGACCTCCCGAAACGGAATTTGAAAGAGGACTGGGCAAGTTTGGCTACTTTCTCATGAAAGTAACGCTAATTTTGGTAATTCTAATTTTTGTCGCCAACGTCTACCTCCATCGCCCAGTGCTGGAATCCTTTATGTTTTCTCTGGCGCTGGCGGTCGGTTTGACTCCCCAACTGCTGCCTGCGATCGTCAGCGTTAACCTGGCTCGTGGTGCCAAGAAAATGGCGAAAAAGCAGGTAATCGTGAAGCGCTTACCCGCGATCGAAAACTTTGGCAGTATGAATGTGTTTTGCACTGATAAGACGGGGACGCTGACGGAAGGAGAGGTGAAAATTCACTCTGCGGTTGATGTGGAGGGGAAAGAAAGTGAGCGGGTTCTACTTTACGCTTATTTGAATGCCGCATCTGAGTCGGGTTATGTGAATCCGATCGATACAGCGATTCGCGAATACAAAACATTCGACATTTCTGACTATCAAAAGCTAGATGAAGTACCCTATGACTTTAACCGCAAACGTCTAAGCATCCTGTTCAAGAAAGCGAAAAACGCGGTCTTGGGGTCTCCCCAAGTAGAGCGATTTTTCAAGAAAGAGAGTACGCATCTGATTATCACTAAAGGCGCACTGAAAAATATTCTGGATGTTTGCTCAACCGTTGAGACTATTGAGGGGAAAACGATCGACATTGCAGATCAGCGACAACAACTCCACCAACAGGCTGAAGACTTGGGCAGTAAGGGATTTAGATCCTTGGGTGTGGCTTATCGCGATTTTAATCAAGATTCCTTCAGCAAAGATGATGAAACGAACATGACATTTCTAGGCTACCTTGCTCTGTTCGATCCGCCAAAAGCTGGCATCGCTGACACCCTCAAAGAGTTGCAACTGCTGGGAGTCACCCCGAAGATGATTACCGGAGACAGCAAGGCGGTTGCTATGAGTATCATTGAGCAGGTAGGACTGCCTGAACCAAAGGCAATGACCGGCTCCGAACTAGAGAAGCTCAGTGATGAAGCCTTGATGCAGCGAGTACAACATACAAATGTCTTTGCCGAGGTAGAACCAAACCAAAAAGAGCGCATCATCATCGCCCTCAAAAAAACGGGGAATGTAGTTGGATATCTTGGCGACGGCATTAACGATGCCTCTGCGCTTCATGCTGCCGATGTAGGCATCTCAGTCGAGAGCGCAGTCGATGTCGCCAAGGAAGCAGCTGACATTGTGTTGATGGAAAAGGATTTGAATGTCCTCGTCGAAGGCGTAAAGGAAGGACGGGTGACATTTGCCAACACTTTAAAATATGTATTTATGGCAACTAGCGCCAATTTTGGCAATATGTTTAGCATGGCGGGAATTTCTCTGCTGCTGCCCTTTTTGCCCCTGCTGCCCAGTCAGATTTTGCTGACGAACCTCCTCACCGATTTCCCGGAATTAACGATCGCTACTGATCGTGTAGACAAGGAGTTAGTCAACAAACCTCGCCGGATGGATATCAAGTTTATCCGCAACTTCATGATTGTGTTTGGTTTGTTGAGTTCAGTATTTGATTACTTTACGTTTGGGGCGCTGCTGTTGCTGCTGCACGCTCAACCAGAACAGTTTAGAACAGGCTGGTTTCTGGAGTCTGTAATCTCTGCGTCGCTGGTTGTGTTAGTTGTTCGTACCCGCCAATCTATTCTCAATAGTAAGCCAGGAAAATACTTGTTGGCGGCAACTCTTGCAACTGTAGGAGTGACAATAATCATTCCCTGGACACCGTTAGCAACCTTGCTCGGATTTCAACCGTTGCCGTTGAGTTTTGTGCTGGTTGTGGGGGCGATCGT
>CAZZWA010000520.1:0-3843 GCA_964657555.1 uncultured Microcoleus sp. | reverse complement strand
AGGGAAACGGAGTTTTTGAGAAAAACAGACTGCGATCGCCCCCACTCCAGTGTCTTTTATATATAATGGTTAAGCAAAGGTTAATGCTTGGTTAAGCAAACCCGTGGCCTGGATATGGCCTGTAGTCAGCTCCCATGCTCTCTCATACTGCATAGTCATAATTTTCTACCCTTTGTAAGAACAATAGAAGAGGGGGAAATAGAATAATGGATACATTTTAGCTGGTTAATTATTTCTCTCTGTCTGCTCTAGAGCGCTACTTTCTCTAGCTTACAGATAGAGGTTTGATATTCTGCTGTCTTGAAAGCATAATTGGTATGTCATCAAGCAATAAAAGGCTATTGATTAACTCAAGTCATTCTTGAGCAAAGACATGTACGCTTTGGGAAAACATGCTCATTTTTCATACCCTAAAGTATTACTAACGGGAAGAGTTTGTATAGCCTATAACTAAATTTACAAATTTATATTAACTATATCTACAGTTAGATTGAATCGTTTTGTTTTTTACTTATTATCTATAAACGTTCTTAAATAGGGGTGTTCAACATGGCATTTGACATATTTAAAGGATTTGAAGCGTTTGAAGGATTAGCACTAGAAGGTGGAGTCACTGGTATCGCTTTAGGGATAGGAGCAGCAATTCTCGCACCTATAGTTATTCCTGTAGTAGCAGGAGTTGGTAAACCTTTGACAAAAGCTGCTATCAAGGAAGGACTTCTCATTTACGAGAAAAGTAAAGAAGCATTAGCAGAAGTAACAGAGGTTTTAGAAGATATGGTGGCTGAAGCAAAGGCTGAACTAGCTCAAGAACACCAAGCAACTGGCTCTAGTGCTGCTGGAGAGCATCCTGAGGTTGTTCATATCGACTAAATTGTGACTGAAATCAATCTTGGATAGCGCTTGCTTCTACAAAGTCGCTACTCCAAGAGTTGAATCACCTGTCATGTGATGGCTTTCTCTTACCTCTTACTACAATGGTTGCACATAAACATACAGAAGTCGTTAGTAGGACACCAACCCGTACAAGGTTGAAAGTCTCCATCAAGCGCCGCAATCCCCAGGAAATGGCGCGAATCGCTAATGCAATCAAAGCAGATCCTGCGGTTCATGATGTCCAAACTAATCTCCAAACAGGTAGCATTGTGGTTCATCACAAACCATATAGCAATACCGTTGAAAATATCTCTGCGACCTTGGGGGATTTAGGGATAATTCTGGGGAAAGTGGCAGGTGTTGAGTTACCAGTTGCCCAAGGAAAATCAGATATAGCTGAGAGTTTAACTGACGCTGTTGCTGACTTAAACCAGCGAGTCGGATCGGCAACGGACGGTGTCATTGATCTGCGGTTCCTTATACCGCTTGGACTTAGTGGATTAGCCATTCATCAACTGCTGCGTAATGGGTGGCAAATTGAGGCAGCTCCGTGGTACGTGTTGGCCTACTATGCTTTCGACAGCTTCATTAAACTGCACTACACTCAGGAGCCGTCAAAAACACAGCAGTGGTACTCAGCTGCCAAAAACTAGAATATACAGAAGTGGAAAAATCAGAAGATAGTAGAGACAACCGCCCTGAAAAAATGAATAAAACCACTGCACAAGTCTTGGAAAGCAACATTCAAGTTGTCCATGCTGTTCCAGGTCGTGTGCGGCTTCATACTGCAAGCAACAGGCTAATATCCGTCCTAGAGACCGTAGCGCAAAAGCTCAGAAAGCAAGACGGTGTAGATGAAGTCCGAACAAACCCCACAACAAAAACTTTGGTCGTCACTTTTGACGCAAGCACTCTTCCGTTGCCGCAGATGTTAGAGATACTCCATCAATTGGGAGTTTCTAAAGCATCAAGACTGCTAGAAGATAAAAGCAACCAAGAAGTATCACAGGTATCGAAGTTAGATACCCTGTGGTCAGAAAACACAGATTTTCCACCTAGCTTTGCTCCGGTACGCTCTTTCATTCCCTGGATTTCCGGGATGTTGATTACAGGGGGACTGGGCATTCAAGGCTGGATGGCTATCCCAGTTTACATGGTTGCCGAAGGTGTGACTCGCGAAGTGATTAAGCAGCTTGAGTCTGAATCTCTGAAATTAGAGCAAGCTCAAAATGCTCAGGAGGAAGCTTTCAAACTGAATGGCAAATCAGTTACTGTTAACGAAAATCACCAGCTAGCAAAGCAGCAGCCAGAAGTATCTTATAGTGTGGTTCACGCAATTCCCGGACGGATACGTTTTCGCGTGCCTCGAATTGCTAGAGATGCAGAATATGTCCACAGACTCACTGTATTGACAGAAGCTGATGCCAAAATTACGAGTGTTCGGATCAACAGTGAAGCTGCATCAGTTGCCTTCAGTTATCAAGCAGATGGGATTTCAGATGACAAGATGCTCTCCCATCTTGTCAGTTTGATTCAGTCAGCAACGACTGTTATTTTGCCCATAATTGCAGCAGCATCAAGCCAGCAACAGCCTGAAGCAGAATCTCAATCTTGGTATCAGCTAGCGCTGCCTGCACTCTGCACGACCTTAGCTATTCTAGGCGGTCCTGTAGGATTACCGATTCCACCTGCCATGATTGGGGGAAGCATCGCTCTTGCTGCCTTGCCTGTAGCTCAAAGAGCTATCGATAGCATTCTCACAGAGCAGCGATTGAATATTGATTGTCTTGACCTAATGGCCATTACCATCACGACCTTACAAGGTCAATTTATCAGTCCAGCCATCATGATTGCTCTGGTAGAAACTGGCGAAGCAATTCGGGAACATACAGCCCGCTCTTCTAAACTCCAGACTCTGGATCTTCTAGATTCTCTAGAGCAATTCGTTTGGGTAGAACGCAACGGGGAAAAGCAACAAATTTCTATTCACGAAGTGCAGCTCGGCGATACAGTCATAGTCTATCCCGGCAACCAAATTCCTGTGGATGGTCGCATCCTCCGGGGTAAAGCTTTAATTGACGAGCAAAAACTTACGGGTGAAGCCATGCCAGCGATGCGCAAAAAAGGACAAGTCGTCCATGCATCAACTCTGGTCAGGGAAGGACAGCTTTACATCCAAGCTGAAAAAGTCGGTGCTGATACTCGTGCGGGGCAAATCCTCAAAGTCATGCAGGCTGCACCTGTCCACGACACGCGCATGGAGAATTATGCAGCGAAAATTGCCGACCAAGCAGTTGTTCCCACGATCATTTTGTCGGGAATTGTCTTTGCTGCCACCCGTAACTTCGCTCGTGCCGCTTCAATTTTAACGCTCGATTTTGCCACTGGCATTCGTGTTTCTGTGCCAACAACAGTTTTAGCGGCATTGACTTACGCAGCGCGGCGTGGGATTCTCATCCGTAGCGGGCGAGCCTTAGAAAAATTAGCTGAGGTTGACGCTGTCGTCTTTGACAAGACAGGAACTCTCACACAAGGAGAAGCAGTGGTTGTTAGTGTAGCAACCGCAAGTGAGTCGGTCTTGCCCTTACAGGTTCTCGAACTAGCAGCCGCCGCAGAGCAACGCCTCACTCATCCCGTAGCTGAAGCGATTGTGCGTTATGCCGAGGCACAAGGAGTGAAAATCTCGTCCCGTGGCAAGTGGGAATACCAAATTGGGTTGGGCGTCTGTGCAGAAATAGAGGGGCAAACTGTTTTAGTGGGCAGCGATCGCTTCCTCCTTCAACAAGGAATTCGTGTAGAGCAACTGCTGGAGCAAAACCAGCATTTCAATGCAGACAGCCATTCTGTCATTTACGTTGCCAGCAACGGTGAATTACAAGGTGCAATCGCCTATCGTGACCCCTTACGTCCGGAGAGTCGGCAAGTGATTCAGACACTGCGGATGAAAGAAGACACCCAGATTCACCT
>CAZZWA010000519.1:1187-3855 GCA_964657555.1 uncultured Microcoleus sp. | reverse complement strand
TTCGTCCGAAATGTAAGTTTTGATGATTGCCATAAGGGAGCTACAAAAAATAAATTTTTCAATGACTGCATCTAACATGGGTATCAAATTCTTCTTCCCCAACGATTGAATATTTTTTATTTAGAAATCCCTAAGTACGGGAGAACTGTCTTTGCTACTAGTTGGATACCTTTAACCCTTGCCAAATATTAGGTTGCTTGACTGCAAAGAGGCTGGCAAAGGCAGCAATGCGCTCTTCATCGGGGAGATCTCTACCTAAATTCCACAAAGTTTCGTAGAAGAAAAATGCCACTCCTGCTAATTTCGCCTCGCGGACTGCCTGAATTTCAGCCTCAATCAGCGCCATAGGGACGTGTTTGTTCTTGAGCCCTGCTAAAATACCGACTGCAACAGAAATATGACGGCTAGCCTCCTGAATCTCTAATCGTCGAATTTCCGACACAAAGTAGCTCAATTCTTTGACTTCTTTTTTGTAGACTTGCAATATCAGTTCATCTACCAAACCCTTGAGCCGCCAATCTTTCCAGTCTTGCAAGTAATTTTTGTAGGAAAAGTTTAAAGGATTGGGGGAGAGGGATATGATACAGTTACGCTTGGCTTTAACCGCTCGAAAGACCTGTGTCATTAATTTGGTCATTTGATCAGCTCGCCACCGCATCCAGTTAGCGTCTTGATAGTTCTTTGGCGGACTTTTGCCTTTGTTATCTTGTCGATAGAGCTGCTTTGTAAAGTCGTCATAGCCTAGTTCTACAGGAAGGCCGAAATGATCGTCTAGTTGAATGCCATCAACTTCATATTTTTCAGCAACTTCAGAAATCAAATCTACAATAAACTGCTGGACTTCTGGATGAAAGGGATTAAGCCAAAGCTGACCGTGCTTGATTTGAGTGCCATCTTCTGCCTGCGTGATCCACTCTGGGTGACGTTGAGCTAAGTCTGAACCATGAGGAATCATCAACCCATACTCAAACCAGGGGATAACGCTTAAGCCATATTGCTGTCCTTGCTGCACCATTTCATCCAGAATATCTCGGCCTCGCAGACTCGGTAGCATTGGGTTTAAAGCTTGACCCACAACTAGTTTGGCTACATCACTTGGATGGAGACTATAGCCCCCAGTCCAAACAGTCGGGTAGATAGTGTTAAAGTTCAATTGCGAGAGGTGTTGCAGGGCGGAACTAAGGCGATCGCGCATCATGAGCACATGACTATCAGTTTTAGTCAGCCAGACACCTCGTAACTCAGCAGGAATAATCGTCATGAGCGGTTAGATTGGGGAAACAAGAAAGAATTTTCAGCGACATCCTTCAAATTGCTTCCTTATTCCCTATTCCTCCATTAATGCGCGATCGCCTCCACATCCAAAATGCCAGAATCCCCAAAAATATCAATCCCATCATTCCGGCGAGGGGATTAAGATCAACGCCGGTTATCCACTCAGGAACTTTACCCGAATATTGCACCAACTGTCCGACATTGATGATGTAGTAACCCCAAACCAAGCCAGCGTGCAGGCCAATTGAGATGCCAAGGCGACTTTTACAAGAACGCTTTGCCCAAACCAGTGTCAAACCAAGCAGCAACAGTCCCGGAAATCCTGGAAAGGTGCGGACTATCTCTGTCAGAGGCTTGATGTAGTGCAGCAAAGCATATAAACTTGCATCCACCCACATAGCTACAGACAGACTGTAATCCCGTTGTAACTCATCCAGCAGCCAGCCCCGAAACAGCAGTTCCTCTGCAAAACCCAATCCCAACGCGACTAATAATCCTTCTAAAATCACTCTGGGTAAGACAACATTGGGCAGTAACTGCCATCTCAGCCAGCTTGCTAGCCCCTCCAATCCAAACAGACTCAGGGTGATGACTAGACCCAGACTCAGCCCTAATAGTACCTCTCTGGCATTTTGCCGCGTCCCCTGTAAGCCATAGCTTTTCAGCAGTTGGGGTTGCTGGTAGACCTTTTTACCCCACAATCGCAACAGAAAGATAAACTCTCCATACAGTAGCACCATCGTGAGGATGCTGACTAAGTTGCGATCGCCGATTAATAAATAAATGGGTACTGCCACCGGCACCCAGAGCAAGAGCAAGGCCAGCACAAATATTGCCAGCCTTAATGGGGCTGGGTAATCAGCTAAACGGATAAGGTGATGTTTCAAAAATCCTGATTATATCGAATCCCATTAATGACTGTTTTTTCTGGAAACCCAAGCCGCATTTTGCTGTTTCTTAGCCCTGTCTTGGGGGCTTTACGGTTTGTTGTATTGCCTTTAAGGCTATGGCACGCCTTTGCCCCCACAGTGTCAGGCCAACACTAAAAGGATTCGATATTATTCGTCCGGCTCAATCGTGCTAGTCAAACCGTGGTTTTTCAGAGTTTCGCTGTAAAACTCTGCGTGTTCCTGGGCACAGGTAATCACTAGGGCAAGGCCATTGGTATGAGCTTCCATCATGATGTTTACAGCTTGAGGTTGAGTGATGCTAGGCACTGTCGTCATCAATACCTGTACCACATACTCCATTGAGTTGAAGTCATCATTATGCAGTAGAACGCGGTATCTAGGCGCAAGCTTACGAACCGTTGAACGCTTTTCAATGGTTTCAACCGACATTGTCTACTCTCTCTATCCGTTATCTACAAATAGAATAATCTACTTGCACCATT
>CAZZWA010000519.1:0-1087 GCA_964657555.1 uncultured Microcoleus sp. | reverse complement strand
AATCGCCTGTAGCGTTTCTGCTGAAAGTTTCTTGCCTGAAGCCCCAACATTGTCTTCGACCTGATCTGGCTTACTTGCCCCAATAATCACGCTACTGAGTTCCGGATTTCTCAAGCACCACGCCAGCGCCAACTGAGATAGGCTTAAGCCTTCCTGCTGTGCCAAAGGAACCAACTTCTGCACCTTGGCCAGCACACTCTGATCCAACTCTCCCTTGTTTAAAAACGTGTTTTGCTTAGGGTCGCTAGCGCGGGAACCGGCTGGAAGTGACTCCCCTGGCTTGTACTTGCCAGTCAGTAGTCCTTGAGCTAAGGGTGAGAAATTGATGATTCCAATCCCTTCACGACGGCATAGCGGTAGTACCTCTGTCTCAATGTCTTGATGCAGTAAATTATATTTAGGCTGATCGGAAGCGATTGGTGCCAGTCCCGCAAGTCGGGTGAGGTCAGCAGCATGAGCTAGTTGACTGGCACTCCACTCAGAAACTCCATAGTAGAGAATTTTGCCTTGCTGAACCAAGTGGTCAAAGGCCGTCAAAGTCTCAGCCAGCGGTACGGCAGGGTCATAGCGGTGAGCTTGATACAGATCGATGTAGTCTAAGCCTAAGCGCTTAAGGCTGGCATCGCATTGCTCTAGGATATGTTTGCGGGATAGTCCTCTGTCGTTGGGGCGATCACCCATCGGAAAGTAGACTTTGGTAGCTAAGACGTAGGAGTGACGAGGGTATTGGCTCAGGACCTTGCCAACGAGCTTTTCCGCCTCTCCCTGAGCATAGACGTTAGCTGTGTCAAAGAAGTTAACACCTAAGTCATAGGCTTGCTCAATGCACTTGCTCGCCACACTTTCCTCCGTTGCGGCTCCGTATGTGAGCCATGAGCCTAAGCAGACCTCAGAAACGCGGATGCCGTGCTTGCCCAACTGCCGATATTCCAATGGCTTCTCTCCTTAAGGATTCATGCTAGAGCTAGCTAAGCTTACCTTATCAAGTGAGTGGAGGTGTTAAACCTTGCCAAGGGCTGATTTTCAAATCTCAATCGGTTGTATAAAGTGCCTAAGTTGACAATACCAGAGTGAGTCATGAAACTTA
>CAZZWA010000518.1:1998-3859 GCA_964657555.1 uncultured Microcoleus sp. | reverse complement strand
ACTCCAGCTTCAGCTGCTGACTTGACTTTGTCTGGCAAGTTTGGCTCTTACTTTGACAGCCCATTGGATAATGGTTCATTCGATGGCGTTTACTCTTTGAGAGGATTGCCAGGAAATTCTGGGAGTTCCTTGGTAATAGATAGTTTTTTAGTGAATTTACGGGATGCTACAGGTGCAATTGTCGCTAGTTTAAATTCCCAAGACCCTGGCTCATCTGGTTACATTTCCAGTTATTCTGGCTACGATGATTTATCCTTAGGTGATGGTAATAGTAATATAGATTTGAATTTCGACTCCGGATTTAGGGGAACTGGTTCAGTAACGCCGACACCAACTAATTTGTTTAGCCGCGATTTCCCTTCGTTGGCGTCAGCAAATGGTGTCTTCGCTAATGTGGCATCAGGTGTGTCAGTACCTGTCCCTGAACCATCTAATTTGGGTGACATGGCAGTTGCCGCTCTTGGCGCAGTCTGGCTGGTGAAGAAAAAGATTGCCACTTCTTAACTAATTGTTCTTGCTGAAATGCAGGGACGGGGAATCTTGCGATCGCGCACAGAGGCCGTCCTTCAATGCCTACTCACCTTTAGGAGCTGTCAAATTTGATGCTAGGATTCATGTTGATTAAAAAGCGTCTGCTGATAGCCATTGGGGTAGGGCTGGCTGCTTGGTGTACCTCTCCCTCTGCTAAAGCCGCCTCCTTGACCTTTATGGGCGATACAACTAGTCAGCCGACTTGGCTTCGTACCATAGTAGGTAATCCTCCCGATCAGCTCAGTGGTCAAATCCCTGGGGAAGTGGGCGTCATTGTGCCTTACAGCACTTACCAATTTACGGTCGCTCAGTCTGGATTGTATACGTTTGGGAGTGCTGTGCCTGGAGCTATATCAGCTATTGATGGGGCTTGGGATAATTTTCTAGAGCTGTATCAGGACAGTTTCGATCCTACTGCCCAACTAACCAATATCCTCGTAGCAGGCAATGCTCCTAATAATGGTAGCCCTGTGTTCACTAGACAACTGACTGCCGGACGCAACTACTTCTTAGTGACAACAGGTCGTCAAGCGGCTGACTTTGGTGCCTTTACCAACACTATCGCTGGGCCGGGTGAAATTATTCAGCCTTCTGATCTCTCTGCTTTCACCTATGAAGGTGACACCACAGACGCACCCACCTGGTTACGTGTTGCACCGGGAGATCCTCCCAACCGAGTCAGTGGTCAAGCGAAAGGGGATGTAGGTGCTTTGGTTGGCTACAGCGTCTTTGAGTTTACGGTTGATCACGCTGGTTTATATAACTTCACCAGTACTGTGCCTGGTGCCACGTCTGCCATAGACGGCAGTTGGGACAATTTTCTGGCACTTTATCAAGATAGCTTTAACCCGACAGATCAACTGACTAATGCACTTGTCGCAGCTAATGCACCAAATAATGGCAGTCTGGCTTTCAGCAAGGAACTGAGTGTTGGAGAAAATTACTTTTTGGTGACAACTGGCCGTCAAGCCCCTGATTTTGGTGGATTTACCAACACGATTGGTGGCCCAGGCAAAGTTGCAACAGTTCCCGAACCGGGTTCCATGCCAGGTATACTGGCTGCTGTTAGCGTCAGCTTGTTGCTGTGCAAGCCTAGACAAAAAGCTAATTAGGCATAACTCTATTAACGCTCTTCCAAGATGTGAGTTATGGCAAATAGATTTGAATGGTTATTGCTCATGAGAGCCCTGTTCCCTCTCTTGAGATGCTCCCGCGCTGGTTCTCGATCTCCATCCTTAGACATATTAACAAAATAGGCTCTTTAAAAACTTGTTAGTAATGCGACCGCATCAGGTTTTCAGATGTTTTGAGAGTGCGATCGCCCGTTCCC
>CAZZWA010000518.1:0-1898 GCA_964657555.1 uncultured Microcoleus sp. | reverse complement strand
GAATACTAGAACCTCACCCCAAGAGTTTTTTAAAGCTTTCGCCCAGCAGGAATTTTAGCCCTTGAGTACAGCTTAATTGATTTAGAACAGCTGACTTAGAACAGACTGATATAGTATTTCCAACAAAATTGGTAAAAGGGCTCATTAGCACAAGGTAAGGCTGAGTGTGAAAACAGGACTTTTCTGCACCTACGAGAATCATCAGCAAGATGCTCATCGGGCAATTGCCGAACAGGTGGCACTGGTGAAACATGTCGAAACTTTGGGGTTTGAAGAAGCCTGGGTGACAGAACACCACTTCGATGAGCATCATGTCAGCCCATCAATTCTGGTATTGATAGCACATCTAGCAGGGCTGACGTCTACCATCCGCTTGGGGTCAGCAGCAGTGTTGCTGGCATTTCACAATCCGATTCAGGTAGCGGAAGACATCGCCACACTCGATCACTTGTGTCATGGGCGCTTGGCATTCGGCATTGCCAAAGGTGGGCCGTTTCCAACGCAGAACAAACATTTCAACATCCCAATGCAGGAGTCTCGTGCCCGAACTGTTGAGGCGATGGAGTTGATCTGGAAGCTGTTGTATGAATCCGAGGTGTCATTTGAGGGAGAGTACTATCGCTGCGATCGCGTTACCCTTCAGCCCAAACCTTTACAGCAAAAGATTCCAGCATATGTGGCATCAAGCGAATCAGATGCAATCAAGTTTGCAGCAATGCACTCTTTCGGCTTGATGGGCGGTCCGCCGTTTTCCCTGGAGCGCCTCAAAACCAATCTTGCCAAATACCGCGCCCTGAACGCCACTGGCTCAGAAAATTTAATCTTGGCACGATTCTTCTTTGTCGCCAGAACTGACGATGAGGCGGTGAGTGAAGCCATGCCATTTCTAGAGAAGTTTGGCTCCCGGATGAAATCCCTGACTGCCAGTTTAGGCAACAGTGGTAACAACAGCGAGCATCTTCAGCCCAAGCAGGGCGGTCAGAGTTGTTTTGATGTGGACTACCTGATAGAAAACTCCATCATTGGCAACGTCGCCACTTGCAGCGACAAAATTAAACGCTTTCAGGATGAACTGAACCTGGGTACGCTGGTGCTCAAGCCTTGTTCACTTAATTTGCAAAAGAACTTGGATAGCCTAACCCGCTATGCCGAAGAAGTACGTAACTGTGTGTAAACTTTACTGAACTGAGGGAAATTATGGCAACTGTGATCTTTTACGAAAAACCAGGCTGTATCAACAATACTAAGCAGAAGGCACTGCTAAAAGCTGCTGGTCATACAGTGGAAGCACGCAACCTGCTCACAGAAGCTTGGACTACAGCAAAGCTGCGTCCATTTTTTGGAGATTTGCCCGTTGCCGACTGGTTTAACCGCACCGCGCCACAAGTCAAGTCAGGAGCAATCAACCCAGACGCAATAGCAGCAGCAATCGCACTGGAACTGATGGTGCAGAACCCGTTACTAATCCGCCGACCCCTGATGCAGGTGGGCGATCGCCGGGAAGTAGGCTTTGACACCAAAACCATTGATGCCTGGATTGGATTGCGGGCAGCAAATGAGCAGCTGCAGCCACTCCGGGACACCCTGATTTGGCAAGATTTGCAAACATGTCCCAACAGCCACAAACCCAACCACGAATTCTGCAAGGGCACACCGGAGGTTGTAGGTCATAGGTCTTAGGTGTTGATACCTTGCTACTCGATAATCTGCCGCCAGAGTCTATGAGTCTTTCCTCCCTGCCTCCAGAGGATTTACCGCCTAAGCTAGGTAACCACCATGATGCCTTGCTGCAACGACAGCTAGAGGAATCAATGGTCAGCCGATTGTATGCTGCCTGCGATCGCACGACTCGAATGGCTTTAGGACGATGTGAGTGGCGGCTTGTCACTGGTGCGAGT
>CAZZWA010000517.1:0-3863 GCA_964657555.1 uncultured Microcoleus sp. | reverse complement strand
TATGAGTCTGCCATTATCAATGAATATCTCGATGAGGTCTTCCCGGAACCACCCCTGTTTCCCCGTGATCCCGGTGCTAAAGCGATCGCCCGGATCTGGATCGACTACGCCAACACTCACTTCGTCCCAGCGTTTAACAAACTCCTACGCGGGAAGGATACCACCGAACAGGAACAGGGACGACGAGAGTTCTTGGAGTCCCTGTTGTACATTGAGCAAGAAGGATTAGGTCGGTTGTCCGGTAATGGTCCGTACTGGTTAGGAGATACGCTGAGTTTAGTCGATATCAGCTTCTATCCCTGGTTTGAACGCCTGCCCGTCCTAGAACACTTCCGCAAATTCACACTGCCATCAGAAACACCCCGCGTGCAGAAATGGTGGAATGCTGTGCGCGATCGCGAGTCAGTGCGGGCAGTTGAAAATCCTGCGAGCCTCTATCTGGAAAGATTCGCTAAGATGCTCGGCGAACCCACTACCATTGGTGCCGGTCAAAAGTAGGGCGATGGTCTCTTGATTAAAATCAGTAAAGTACCAAGATCTGACGCTTTCGCTGCGCTTGATGCAGCTTAATCAATCGACGAGGATGCAATCTATGAGCCTAGATAGCCATGTTCTAGAAAGACCCGTTTTCGAGAACCTCCCGCACGTTGAGGCAGACCTCAATTACTTGGTGCCGATGGCAGAAAAGCCTGTCAACTACACCTATGAACCGCCAGTGGGCGTTCCACGGCAAAACGGAGCCTACGAGGCGCACACACTCCCAATCCGCGATGCTCGTCCCATCTCACGAAACCTGTCTCTAGATCGGGAAGGCTTCGCGCTAGTTGTACGCGACAGTGCCGTCCGCGACTTCTACGATGAGGATGAGGTGCGCCGGATCTACTACCCTGAGGCAGAGCAGCTTCTGACAGATGTGACGGGTGCACTCAAGGTGTTTGTATTCGATCACAACATCCGTAACGCCCAGCGAGCGAAGCAGGGTGAGAACGGCGCAAAGGAGCCAGTCAAGCGCGTCCACAACGACTTCACCGCCGCCTCTGGTTATAGTCGGGCGCACACGGTGCTGGCGGCACTTGGGACAAACGACCCGGAAGCACTTCTGCGGCACCGATTCAGCGTGGTCAATGTCTGGCGACCAATCGTCAGATCAGTTCAGAACTCTCCATTGGCAGTGTGCGACGCCCAAAGCATTGCGCCAACAGATCTCGTAGCCAGCGACCTTGTGTACCGCGACCGAGTCGGCGAGACCTATGCGATCACCTACAACCCGACGCATCGGTGGTTCTACTTTCCGCAAATGCAACTGAACGAGGCGCTACTCATTAAGTGCTTCGACTCCGCAGAGGACGGTCGGGCGCGATTCGCCGCCCATACCTCATTCGATGATCCGACAAGCCCCTTGGACGCACCGCCGCGTGAGAGCATTGAGCTGCGGACGCTAGTCTTCTATCCTGCCTAGAGGCACCAATCCCCCGGCTAAAGCACGGGGGATTTTCGTTCATGGTGTGTGATCAGCACGGGTAAGGGTTTTACCCATCTTTGGCTGTTGTGGCATCAATTTTTCTTGCCAGTGCTTGCGCGATCGCGACTTAAAGGATGCAACTTTTTTGCTTAGCTAGTTAGCGAAGGAAAGTGTATAGAGGAATTTGGACAAAGTTCCGGTTATTGCAAAGACCCATGCTGACATCTTGCTCAATGCCTGAGTTGTCGTCCACAACAAATTGGCGTATCCCATCGGCAAGACAATAGACCTCTTGCAAAAAAATATTGACCCCCTGCCCTTGCTAAGGGCAGGAAGACTGATATTGCTGGCTTTCTCCTTACTGATCGGGTCTGGCTTTGACTTTTGCAAGAGATCTAATAATCAGTTCTTAGAAAGCCTGCAAGCCGCAGTCAAAGCGTCAATTTCTTAACTTTCAAGCTTCAGTATCCTTAACACCTCACAGGAACACACTTATCAGCCTTAACAACTACACAGCTATGGAATTATTTATTATAAATTTTTGGAATTGCCCCACATTTACATACAGCCTAACTGTTGCCAATATCGCAGTATTCTACGGTTTTTTAAATAGAGATATCACTGCTAGGTTTAACCATTTAGCTGACACTCAGTTAGGCTTTTAGCACTATATAGCACAATATCTATCTATGCTATATCCTATCTCAAAAAAAAATTCATTTGCTGTTCTGTAGAGAAATAAATAAAAAAATTGCTTGTAAAATATCTAGCATCTTGTTAGAATTTCGACGTTTGTTAATTGAGGAACTCTAGAGGGGAAGTTCCAAGGTTGTAGTTTTTAGGGAATTAGAATTCTACTCTCCAAAATAGAGGCTTGTATCCGATGAAGAATAATTTTCTGTTTTTGAAGAGCCAGTTCTATGTTCTGCCTTTGGTGGCTTTATTGCTCAGCGCCAACCGAGCTTCAGCACAGTCTACGCCTCTGAGTCCTGTCGATGTGTCTAACCCTACCACTGTTGTTGGTGACGGAACATCTTCAAGTTGTACGGAGGCGGCTTTCACAGATGCTATAGCTAAAGGAGGAATCATCACCTTTAATTGTGGTTCTTCACCTTACACCTTGACTTTGACTTCTCAAAAGACAATTACGAGCGATACTGTCATTGATGGTGGCAATCTTGTCACTTTAAGTGGAGGTAATAGCACTCGGATTTTGAGCATAAATAGCTTCTACGACAGAGGGACACCGAGCTTAACCGTACAAAATTTAACCTTGGCTAACGGCCATACGACTGATGTCCAAAATACTACAAGCACAGATCAGGGTGGTGCAGCAATCTACCGTTCTGGGGGAACCCTAACTGTTATCAACAGTCAGTTCATTAATAATGTAGGTCCGGTAACAGGCCAGGATGTAGCAGGTGGTGCTATTTATTCCCTTGGTGGCGGCCCAACTGCCATTTCGGGTAGTGTTTTTCGAGGCAATCAAGCTAGTAATGGTGGAGCAATAGGAAACCTGGGCAGCGCTCTGACCCTGATTAACAGTGAAGTCTCGGGCAACACGGCAACAGGTAATGGCGGTAACCCTGGTAATGGTGGTAACGGCGGCGGTATTTATATTGATGGGGTGAATGACTACTTTGGTGTAGCTGTGAATTTATCAAATACCCGAGTTGTCAATAACCAAGGTAATGCCTTTGGTGGCGGGTTGTTTCGCATTGCCTATAATGGTGAAACAACGACAATCGACCAATCTTCCTTCGATAGTAATTCGATTCCTGACCATTCTGGCAATTCTGCTAGTTTTGCCGGTGGGGTTTATTTACAAGGGACGAATATTACCATGACGAATTCGACCGTATCGAACAATAAGGCAGATGGGCCAGGGGGTATGTACATTGGTCCCAATTCTGGGCTGAATTTAACCAACGTCACTATTGCCAATAACACCGCTATCACTGGGCTAGGTGGTGGTCTGTTTATTGACCAAAATGTGAGCGGTAAAATTTTGAATTCGACAATTGCCTACAATCAAACACCAGGACCTTATTCTTTCGGTGCTGGCATTCAAGGTGGAGACGGCAATGTGTTGCTGGGCAATACAATCATTGCTAATAATACTGTAGGCAATGCCTACAATCCTATCAATTGCACGAGGAAGCTGGGCAATTTGGGTGGCAATCTGCAATATCCTGTGATTCGGCAAGGAGGCGACTCTGATGACCCCGGTGCGTTATGTTCGGATGGAGTTATCGAGGCAGATCCATTGCTCGGAGTGCTTCAAGATAATGGGGGACCAACTCTCACCATAGTTCCGGCATCAAACAGCCCAGCCATTGGTCAAGGGAATAATTGCCCAGCCACTGATCAACGAGGGCAGACGCGCCCAACTCCTTGTACT
>CAZZWA010000516.1:0-3911 GCA_964657555.1 uncultured Microcoleus sp. | reverse complement strand
TGGGAAGCAACTAAGGCGCGAATTAAGGCGATCTCCGCAGAGCAACAGCCTCATAGAAGCGCTTAATAATGCTCCTAAATTGGTTTTGGCGTCCTCATTACACCGATTGTATGAAAAAGTTCAACAAGTTTTATGTCAGAAAAAACAGATAAATAACGGTATTTATCAATTTCCTGTTTGCTTCTAGGTAAAAATATTCCCATTCCGGAGAGATTTTGATAATATTTTGCGTTTATGCCGAGTAGTTGACCGTTTTGCCTTAAACTATAAATTACTAAATGATTAAAAAAATCAACAAAATCATTATACTGTTGTTCTATTGTTGCTATTTTTGTAACTAATTGAAAAAAATAAATAATATCTGCAAATTGCTCGCCCATATAGTCATAAGTTTTTAATTCGCTGATTTTAATTTTTTTTGTGCATGATGAAATAATTGAATCAATCAAAGGATTAATTTTAGTTGCCAAAATTGGAGCAGTTCTCAATTGAGCTGCTGTCAGTGTGGGCCACAAGGAAATGCAGTCAATGAGAGAGCTGGCTTTTGGGGAGTTGGCGATCACCAATATTGGGAAGAGTGGCGTAGCATAGAAGCCGGAGAATTGTGAACCTCCTGGCGTTGGCAGTCAGAACAGTTGGGTATTTTAGCGCTCGCGTTACGAGGGTAAGCCTGATAGTAGCCTGGGGATAAGCTGACGCGCATCTAAATTTGATAATTTAGCGCCTGAACCCGTTTGCTGCCTGAGATCGCCATCTAAAACTAGATGACGAACAGCTTATACCAATTTCATTTAATTTGGCTATAGATGAATGTTGTAGAGACGTTGCATGCAACGTCTCTACAAAAACTTTTAGGAAATTGGTATTAGTGGTCAGAGGAATAATAAGAGTGGGTCTACCGAGCCCCTTATCTAAATGATCCAGTCGTTGAATCACCAAACAATAACTCTCCCCAAGCGCCCCTCGCTGCTTAACTGGCGTACCATGTGGGGCTTGCTTTTGGTAACATCACTCATCTGGTCGTTGCACTCAGCAGGTATATTTGAGCGAGATTTGGTCAATCCAGGGGGTTGGACTCTCGTCCTGCGCTTTCTCGTTGCTGCTATCCATCCTGATCTCAGCTGGGAATTTCTCCACCTGACTCTGGATTCTACCCTCAAGACATTAGCCTATGCGGTGTGTGGCACCTTGTTCAGCATACTTCTCGGCTTATTAGGTGGTGTTCTATCTTCTGAGGTGTGGTGGCAATCTGTGGCAAGGCAGGGCAACCACGGGGGGATTGCCCCTACTGCCCCCTGGCTAGTAGTTCGGGCGGCTTTGTCAATCCCTAGAGCAATTCACGAACTGATTTGGGGATTGTTTTTGATCAATATATTTGGCCTCGATCCACTGGTGGCGATTTTGGCGATCGCGATTCCGTTTGGTGCGATTACTGCCAAGGTCTTTTCTGAGATTTTAGACGAAACACCCCGTTTGCCGCTGATGGCACTACTCAACAGTGGCGTCTCACCCTTCAATGCCTTTGCCTACAGTCTGATTCCCCAAGCCTTTCTGAATCTGCTTTCCTATAGTTTCTATCGATTGGAGTGTTCCATCCGTTCAGCAGCTGTCCTAGGTATCATTGGTGCTGGTGGACTAGGCTACCAAATTCTCCTCAGCCTCCAGTCTCTACGCTATGAGCAGATGTGGACGTTGCTCGTTGCCCTAATTTTGTTAAGTGGCAGTACCGATTGCTGGTGTGCTGTCCTGCGCCGCTGTTTGGATGCGAACGTCCTGAATCCCAAAGAGCACAAACAACCCTTTTACCGAAGCGACTTAGTTGTGAAAGTGTCGTTTCTGAGTATTGTTGTTTTACTCCTATTCTCCTTCTGGTACGTCCAAGCTGATTTTTCTAAACTTTGGGCACCCCAAAGTGCTCAACGATTGGTAGGAGTCATTCAGGATGCCCTCCCACCTGATAGTAACCAACTCGGTCAGATCTTCACGCTTTCAGCTCAAACCCTTGCCATGTCTATTCTGGCCATGACTGGGGCTGGGGTAGGAGGGATTTTGCTCTCTTTTCTATCGGTAAGAAACTTTGCCAACGCAGATGGAGGCAGATGGAGGCAGATAGATACAGAAAACCCATCCGCGTTTATCCGCTTTTATCTACGGTTACAAAATCCAAAATTCTTTGTGCTGGTATTGACCAGATTCCTGCTTCTGTTCTTTCGTGCCGTTCCTGAACCGATCTGGGCTTTGCTCTTTCTATTTGTGTTGTTTCCGGGAATTTTGCCGGGAGCGATCGCCTTGTGCCTGCACAACCTGGGCATTCTAGGTCGGTTGATGGCAGAGGTGACAGAAAATTTGGATGAGCATCCATGGCGATCACTCAAAACTCTAGGTGCTACTAGCCCCCAAGTCTTCCTTTACGGCGTCTTGCCCCGCACTTTGCCCCGCTTTTTCGCTTACATCCTCTACCGTTGGGAAGTTTGCATCCGTGCCACTGTCATTGTCGGATTGGTCGGTGCCGGGGGATTAGGACGTCTTCTCACGGAGCAGTTAAGCAGCTTTGACTACAAAGGCGTCTTGACAACCTTGATAGTCTTTATTGGCCTCACCTTTATGGTAGACCTCATCAGTGCGTCGGTACGACAGACCTTAAGGTGATCGGAAGGAGTGGGAAACATCTATACAGAAACTGTTAACTTTTTGGCTAGCACTTCCTTCGCTAACGACACGACTTCTTCAGCACATCCCCAAGAATAAGTCACGCCAGCACCGCCATGCCCGTAATTATGAATGATACTGGTTCCAGGTTCTTGCTCCAAACAAACCTGATATCTCCTATAAGGACGCAGACCAACGCGTACAGGTTCAGATGAATCTAGTTTGACATCTTTTAAGATTGGTAGGAACTCAATACATCGGTTAAGCATATCCTTAATTAAGGAATAGTTTTTTAGGTTTATCTCTATACTCCATTCATCTGGTTCCACCAAGCCTCCAAGTAACAACATATTCTTCCCTCTGGGAACGATGAATATCATATTTTGGTTGCCCTGATACTTATCAAACATCATACAATGAGCAGTTGTTATGTGAGGAGTCGTAGACCCATCATTAGTTACCCGAATCAAAGCTCCTCTATGGGGAGATAAGTAAGAATCATTCGCTAGTTCTACAGAGCCCATACCAGTACAATTGACAATCAAGTCAACATCAAATTCTTGCTTAATTTCCGGCTCTAAATCTTTCAGAAACCCAGATATTCGTTTTTGCACTACACTCACACCTGCTTCCTTGATTTGACGGTGCAACCAAGCTAGATAAGCATCTGTATCTATCATTGGCGATAAATAAGTGTAAGCGTCTTGCAGACCAAGATTGGGGTTAACTCCATTTCTGGCAATCAAATCGGGATCGTGTAAAAAAGACTTTACAACCCTTTGAGTTTCAACCATCTTGATATATTCTCTAGAGTTAGAGTTAATTGGCTGTTTGAAATAAAATACGACAGGTCGTATAAAAACCCCGGTTTCTTCATCAGAGGCTAATTGTGAAAATTTTGTATAAGAAGCCATGCACCATTTCTTAGCACGCTCCATTGAGTTTTTGTTGTGTTTGCCACCACATACAGATGGAGGCCATTCCCACAATGCTCCTGCAACAACAGAAGTTATTTGCGGAGCAAATTTATCGGCTACTATTTTGACATCGAAGCCTGCTTTTTGTAAACAAAGGGCTGTTGTCAGACCAGAAACACCCGCACCAATTGTAAGTATTCTATTATTTAACTTCTTGTTCATAGTATTCAATGATCAATTTTTGAAGGCAAAAGAATATCTGTTCGAGGCAAATCGAGAGCGCCACTCGAACAGTGGTAAGCAATATACATCCAAGTTACATACTTTTTGTTTAGGCGGTTAGTA
>CAZZWA010000515.1:0-3932 GCA_964657555.1 uncultured Microcoleus sp. | reverse complement strand
CTAGAAGCGAATAACAATCTTACCGAAATGTGCCCCACTCTCCATGTATGTCAATGCCTCTCTGGCTTGCTCAAAGGGAAAAACTCGGTCAACAATCGGTTTTAGACCATGCAGGGCGATCGCTCGGTTCATCGCTGCAAACATCTCGCGACTGCCAACATAGATACCCTGTAGGCGAATACCCTTGTGCAGAATCGATACCGTACTCACGTCTGCACTGAGCCCAGAAAGCACCCCAATCAAACTGATATGACCACCGTAGCGAACAGCTCGCAGTGACTTATTTAGAGTGCCTGCACCACCAACTTCTATAACGCGATCAACCCCCACTCCGTCTGTGATTTCCCAAACTTTTTCATCCCAGTCCGGTATGGTTTTGTAGTTGATGACATCTGCTGCCCCAAGCTGCTTCAACTTTTCTAGCTTCTGGTCGCTGCTGGAAGTGGCAATAACTCGTGCCCCCAGTATTTTGGCAAACTGAAGCGCAAACAAAGAAACCCCTCCCGTACCCTGCACCAGCACTGTATCGCCAGCTTTGAAATTGCCTTCGGTTGTGAGGGCGTTCCAAGCCGTGACTGCGGCACAAGGTAAGGTGGCTGCCTCCTCGTAGGACAGGTGCTCTGGCACATGAACAACGCCGTCTTGATGGAGTGTTAGGTATTCAGCCAATACACCATCAATTGCGCCGCCCAGTGCTGATTTCGACTTGTCTGCTGAGAACCCCCCTTCTAGCCAGGTTTGCATGAAAATGGTAGCAACGCGATCGCCAACTTTGACTCTGGTCACGCCGTCTCCCACCGCCACCACTTCCCCTGCACCATCAGAGAAAGGAACTAGGGGCAGCTTTTGCTTAGAGCCATAGGCACCCTTGACGGTCAATAAGTCCCGATAATTGAGGGAAGTGGCGCGGAGCTCTATCAGTATCTGCCCTGCTCCAGGTTGTGGCTGCGGACGTTCAGTCAGTGTCAAGGCTTCGAGACCTTCTTTGGAATGAACTTCCCAAACTTTCATCGGTCTCCTATCTACAGTTACAGTGGCTTACAGTTTTGTCATTAATCACCTATCAAGAGAGTAAGCTTTTATGTACTCGCTCGGCAAGTCAAAAATTTTATGCGTGTACTTCACGCGGCTGCAAGCCGATGTAAATTAATGAGGCTCTTGTGCAGGGAGAAGGGGAGCATTGGGACATTCAGGTGGGGTAAAATCCCCACCTGAATGTAAGCCACTTGAAGAAGTGAGGGTTATGAGTCCTATTTCGCTTCGCTCCACGGCAGGGGGAGAAAGGAGACATTCCCCTCCTACAAGAACTGCCCCCTTCCCCTTTTTTACTTATAACCAGCGCCTTTCAGATAAGCAACAATTGTTTTTTGAGTAATGTTGTCTTGAATTACATTTCTGATATTGAGGGTTAAGGAATCTCCACGTTGGATTTTTCTATTTTGTAGAGCGGCAAATAAACGATAGATGTGACAATTAGTCCACTAAAACCCGTCCTTTGGTTTCAATTACCCAAGGCATAAAGCACAGTCCCGCTATAGGAACAAAACCAATCCAGAACAGAGTGGTTACAGCACTAGATAGGGTGTTTGCTCCCTGAGAAGCTATATAGCCCACTAAGAAGGGGCCAGCTGCCGCTACCACCCGACCCGAGTTGTAGCAGAAGCCAGAACCCGTTGCTCGCAGTCTTGTCGGGAAAAGCTCTGGTAGATAGAAAGTAAAACTACCAAAGATGCCAAAAACTGTGATCCCAATAAAGAAGTATAGATAAAGGCGTGTTTCAGGGGGTAGTGGCAGCCCAAACGTTAATAACATGGAGAGGGCAGAGAGGACGAAGTAGAGAGAAAACATCATCTTCCGCCCCAAATACTTAGCCGCCGGAACTGTTAGCAATGTGCCGATCAGACCTCCCAAGTTAAAAACATTCGTAGCTAGTGCTTTCCACTGTTCTACAAGTGCCAGAGTAGCGGCTTTATCCAAACTCTGTGCCTTGGCAGCTGTTTGCGCCAATCCCGTAGAAACGACGGGGATAAAAGCGTTACTACTCCACCACGTTACCAAAGCAGTCAAGGCCATGAGGAAACCGCTAATGGTCAAAGGCAGATTCTGAGGGGTGAAGAGTTCGCGAATTCTGGGAGGGGCAACGCTGGCTGCTACTTTCTGCCAACGTTCTGGTTCCTTCACAAATAAGCGCACCAAGAACGCCACAGCTGCTGGTATTAGACCAAACAGAAACACATAGCGCCAAGAAGTGTTTGGACTCCCCTTGAAAAACACAGCGGCAACCTGAAAGTTGACGAATGTTGCCAAAAACAGACCTGTGGGAGCAGACGTATACAACAGTGCACCAGCTTCAACCCGCGAGGTTTCTGGCACGACTTCGGCAACCATCGAAGCACCAGCTGCCCATTCACCACCAATACCGAGGCTGGCAATTACTCGACACAGCAGCAAAACTCCAATATTGGGAGCAAAAGCACAGCTAGCAGTTCCCAAAGCATAGAGGAGCATTGTGAGCAGCAGCGTTTTGGTGCGACCAATGCGGTCAGCCACATGCCCAAAAATAACTCCCCCTAATGCCCAGCCAAGCAGGAGGACGGAAGTCAAAACACCCGTCCAGAAAAGGGTTGCTGTCTTGGCTTCTGGTGAACCGATGGTTAATCTCAAGAGCGTAGGTACACAGTTGGGAGCAACGTAATTGAAAAGCAGGCCATCAAAGATATCAAATCCCCAACCCAGCCATGCTGCAAACAGCACAGTCCATTGATAACGACTCAGACGGAGCATTGTCTATTCTTAAGTTGCAGTGCTTAACGTAAATGTACCAAAATCTCCAGTGTGAGTTGCATAATGTGAACATATTATCAAAAACAGCAAGTCAGCCCCAGACTTCTGGTCGGGGAAGGAATCGCTGCCTATCGTGCTTTGTTGATTGTTGATTTGAACCAGAACCCCCGCGCTTTTGCCGGAGAATTGTCAACTAAGCCCAAAGCAACTGTACCCAAGTTTTGATGCCAATTATCCCGTCAGCTTGTAAATTCTTAGACTTCTGAAAAGCTATGACTGCGTTCTTTGTCACTGAAGCAAAGTTGCCATCCACATTACCAGGGTCGAATTCTGGTTTCTTCAGGTTTTTCAGCCGTTGTTGGATATCTTTGACTATTGAGGAGCTTCTGATGCCGTTCTGGAAACTGTTGAAGCGGTTGAGATCGGCTTGATTGGCAACCCCAGACACATTTTCCACATCCCCTGCATATTGGTGGATCAGCCAGTTTCCTGACCCCCAACAGTCAGGGACTGAAGGTTCTGGTACGTCGTAATGAGCAATCCACAATGGGTAGTTGCCAAAATCCTGGGGGTCGCCGAGGGTATCATTCCAAAAGTAGGGAGCAGTGTAGATGATTGGCTTGATGTTTTTTCCTGTTTGTTGTGCGATCGCCTGCTCAACTACTGCCAGCCACTGCTTCATGTGGACAACTACGCTGTAGGCGTCTTCCCCGTCATTAACCTCCACGTCTAATACTGGCGGTAAGTCTCCGGGCTGAAGCTTGCCCACAGTTTTGAGGAATTCGGTTGCCTGATCTCTAGCATCAGACGTCATGTGAAAGAAGTGATAGGCTCCACGAGCAAGGCCATATTGTTTGATGATGGGCCAATGACGAGAGAAAGCGCCATCTTTTATGGTTTTGCCCTCAGTCGCCTTCACAAAGGCAAATGTCTTCCCAGAATTCTTTACAGATGCCCAATCCACTCTTCCGTCGCTTTCGGCAACATCAATACCGTACATGCTTATAGCCTCCCTTCCAATAGATCAAGGATTGCAATTTTGGTCATAGCACGAACCTTTAGTGTTAGGTAGTTTCTGCCTTATCCCAAGATGCCACAGCTTGATAGTATTATCACAGAAAGTCGGCTCCGGTTGCCCACTCCTCCTT
>CAZZWA010000514.1:0-3945 GCA_964657555.1 uncultured Microcoleus sp. | reverse complement strand
GAATGGCAAGGGAAAAAATCAGGCGTAAACCAGGTTTGGGTTTTCGCTCACATCCAAGAGCGCGATCGCATAGTCGCCAATCGCGGCACTACAGAAGTGCTCGGCATTGGCACGGTTACGGGTTCATACTACTTCGTCCCCAATGTGCGACACGGCCATCGTTTGCCGGTTCAGTGGGATGACTTTACCCCACGTCGGGTAAATGAGAGCGGTTGGAATAGAACACTGATGGAAATTGGACGGGAAAAGTTCGAGGAGATTGTTTCAATCCCTGACAGGGATTCATCCAAAACGACCCCCACCCTCAAAGAGGCAGTACCACATTCCTCATCGCCACATGTATTTGACCCAAAAGAAAACCGCAATAACGAGAATAAAAAGTTAAATCCTGAATATAGCCTGAGCCAATGCGCTCTTGACACTGGTTTCGAGCAGGAAACATTGGCCAGATGGGTACGTGCTATCGAACGCAAGGGTCAAGCCATCTTATATGGGCCACCCGCTACGGGGAAAACCTTTATTGCCGAACGACTTTGCCGACACTTGACTGGTGGCAGTGATGGTTGCTGGGAGCTGGTACAATTTCACCCAGCCTATGCTTATGAAGACTTTATTCAAGGTATTCGTCCTCAAACTGGAACTAATGGCCAGCTAAACTACCCATTAGTTCCGGGTCGCTTTTTAGAATTTTGTCAAAAAGCTCAGTTTCGCCAAGATAAATGTGTTCTGATCGTTGATGAGATTAACCGTGCAAATTTGGCTCAAGTTTTTGGGGAATTGATGTACTTGTTGGAATACCGCGATCGCTCTATCCCCCTCGCTGGCGGCAACACCTTTTGCATTCCCGCCAATGTCCGCATCATCGGCACGATGAACACAGCGGATCGCTCGATTGCCCTTGTAGATCATGCCTTAAGACGGCGATTTGCATTTCTAGAACTTCGTCCCAACTACGAGGTGCTGCGGCGATATCACCAGAAGACAGGTTTTCCAGTAGAGGGATTGATTGAGACGCTGGAGCGATTGAATCAGGCGATCGCAGACAAGCACTATGAAGTTGGCATTTCTTTCTTTTTAAACGACCGTCTTGCTGAACAGATTGAAGACATCTGGTGCATGGAAATCGAGCCCTATATAGATGAGTATTTCTTCAGCCAGCCAGACAAAGTCAACGAGTTTTGCTGGGATAGAATTGGGACAACAATCTTAACCTAAAATGTGAATCTACTCCTCAAATCACGCAGAAGCAGCAGGTCTTGTAAGGCTTCTTGAAATGCCAGACTTTCCTCAAAATTGATGTTACAAAGCGGAGGCGAAAGTTAATTTATCCGATTTCTATCCTCCGGCGGAGAATTGATAGAACGTGGCGGTGGTAGCACATTCAGGCTAAATAGCAGCACGTAAATCAGCAGCTCCAGTATTAAAGGTAATTTAAACTCTACACGCAATATCTGCAAGCGGTCAGCAATCTCAGCCAGGAACTGAAGAAACTGTACACCAGGACTGAGCAAAATCGCACTCCCTCGCGATAAATCTTGGCCAATGACAGGCACAAAGCACATCCCAGCCGATGCTGCTGCACCAACAGTGAGTGGGGCAACGATGGGAGAAGCAATGATGTTGGCTGGCAGTGAGTAGAGGTTGACTGTACCAAAAGCCGTCAACTGTACTGGCAATGTCCACAACATCGCCGTCACACTGACAGCTGCGCTCTCACGAATTATAAAAGGAAGGAAAGAAAGCTGATGCGCTATCCTGTCCGTCTGAGTCATGATGCCAATCGTCGCCAAATAACTCATCTGGAAACCTAGATCGTATATGAGTTGGGGGTTCCAGACCAGCATTCCCGCACCTAGCAAGATGAGCATTGCCGCAGGCTTGAGACGCGATCGCACGGTAAAGGAGTCGGCAAATAGTGCCGTTGCCCCCAATAATGCTGCCCGCACAACCCCTGGCTGTGGTCCAGCAATACTGACCAACACTGCCAGTGCTGATAACCCAACAGCAAGCCGTACTCGACTGTCAGCTTTGGTCAGCAATACAGCCAGTAAACCCAGAATAATCACCACCTTGAAGCCATCCACCACTAATAAGCGGACTAACCCAGAATTTTTGAACGGAGTCAATTGCTCTTCTGGAAGGATCGCGGCTTTATCGCCAATAATCATTGAGGTGAGCAAGGGGTTATCTTGGCACTTGATGATTTTCTGCTGGATAAGATAGGTAAAGTCGGAGTTCCCAGATATTGCTATGACCTTTTTGGCTTTGAGGGTAATGAATATACCTTGATGTTTGAGGTATTCACAGTAACTATTTCCCGGTTCGGGTTTGCACTTAGAGAATGCTGCAAAGACGGTGACCGTTTTTCCGGGGGTGATGCCATAATTTTTGAAGCGAAGCGGCATCGATACAATGGCATTGCCTGAACTTGGTTGGTCGTTGACTTTCTTGACTTCCATTACCATTTTCGAGACTAATCGCGTTTCTGTCGGCACCGTCTTGACAACTCCGGTAACTGTTGTCGTTTTCCTCGCAATGGCTTGAGACACATCCGACTCAGATGGGGTAGGGGAACGAAGCTTGATATAAAAAGGTAATACTGCTAAAAACGAAGCGATCGCTAGATTCCTTGCCGACAAAACTCGGTTAACCACCATTATTTTAGTCAACCATTTAATTTTGTTCTTTATGGACATATTGACAAAATTGAGAGACTTTTTAGGTGCCAATGGCAGGTTATTCCCGAAACTGGAAGAAACTGAGCACTTAACTCATAGTGTGCTCAACTTGCACACTCAAATTACCAAGAAGAAGCCTCCCATTGCAAGCGGTACACTTTGTCCTATCTGTCTCAAACCACATAAAGACGGAGCCAATGTCTACTTCTACGATGTCTTTTGCCCCAGATGTATAGAAGCTATCGATAAGTGTAAACCTGTCCGCGTGTCCAAAACTGAAATGTATATGCTCTCCTGGGGAGTATATGGAGGACACCTGAAAGAGGCTATTTACTTTATCAAATATTCAGGGATGGAGATTACAGAAACCTACCAAAACCGCCCTGGCTCGCTCAATGCCCTTCCAAGGAAAATAGCTCGCATTGCTAATCGCCGTCTGGTAGGTGCAGCTGTTGATGAGTTTGCCTTAGCGCTGGCAAAACTGTGGTGGAAAGACTATGAACTTAACAAAGTTTCGCCCAACTCGATTGTGGTTCCCGTACCTCTTGCCCATAAACGCCTACAAGAACGGGGATATAACCAAGCAGCGCTGCTGGCTAAATCCTTTGCTTGGTATGCTCAACTCAAGTATGAGGAGAATGGCCTCAAACGTGTTAAGGAAACGCCGCCACTTTATAACCTCAACCGCCAAGAACGTCAGCAGGTAATGTCTGGAGTATTTATGCTGGGCGACACCTTTATAAAAAATAAACATCAAAGCCCCATAATCTTAGTAGATGATATCTACACAACTGGCACCACTGTGAATGCAGCTCGTCAGGTATTCGAGCAAAATGGGATGAGGTTGGCTGGCATGGTAACTTTAGCCGCGACTGCACTGCAAAGAAAAAATCAGTATCAGAAAGCTGGTGAGATGGTGCCTAGGAGATGTGCGATCGCTATTGTTGGTTCTGAAGGTGTCATCAACCCCAACGGTCTTTTCAATGCGCTGAATGACTTGATCGGTGAATTATCCTTTAGCGTAGAAGTGCTTGTTCGAGATGGCGGCGTCGGTGCTGATGTGCTGGCAGCTCAAATTGCTGATCAACGAGGGTTGGAAACTAATGCCCTGCTGCCAAATCAAATTATCACCCTTGCTCAAATTATTTTCTTCTTTGCCAAAGCTAGCGACCCAGATCCAGAACTCCGCACGTTGGTCGCTAACGTTAAGGCAGCTAACAAGCAGGGGAAAATTTTTCGGGAAAAGCCTGACGGCAGTTGGTACTAG
>CAZZWA010000513.1:0-3961 GCA_964657555.1 uncultured Microcoleus sp. | reverse complement strand
TATATTTGCGGAACATTGAAGCTTTGCCCAAAAAATAAACAAGAGAGTCACGTTTAGCGGCTCTCTCGATCATCAGGGTGCATCTACTAAACTAATTATTACACTTAGGTATGAGGGGTGTCACCCCCTATTTATGAAGTTTTGATAAAAGGTGAGCAGGCGATCGCAGCTACCCATTGAGAATAGTTGGCTTGAACTCCTGAACTTCTTTCTTTGTCAAGGAAGGGGCTGGGGGTTTGGTCTGTATTGGACTCAACGGCAAACCGCTATAGACTAAACCTGAGAGCGATCGCCCTGTGTAAACACTTCTGCGCGAACTTGCATATGATGATCTGCTGTAGGCTGAGGTTACAGATAAAGATTTTGAGAGAATTAATATATCTGGTATGACTGATTCAGTCGGGCTTTGTCTCAACAGCGAAGGGTTGGAAATGTTTACTGCATCAGAAACTGTTGCAACTGGTTTAATTGTACTGATTGCTCTAGGCATCCTAGGTTGGGGATACTACCGGGTCAAGCCGTTCGGCAAATTGGGAATCTTAGCTTGGCTACAGTCAGTAGTCTTGATGGCTCCTTGGCTATTGTTCTTCGGGTTATTTGCAGCTGGTATTTATATCAATCTAGTTGGCATCCTCTTCTTGTTGGTAGCATCAGCAGGGGTATACATCTTCTTAGGTAATCGCCTGCGCGCTGCGGGTCAAGACGCCATACAGCGAGAGCGGCTATCAAAGATGGTGAATACTAACCAGGAGTCAAGCCTTCCCGAAAATACTTCCTTAGAAGAAGCTTCACTGGCTCAAACAGAGGAGCCGATTAAAGCTGAGGTGATGAGCATCCCAGATGAAGACTTGAACACCATCAAGGGGATTTTTGGCATTGATACGTTTTTTGCGACTGAAACTATTCCCTACCAAGAAGGGGTAATCTTCAAAGGAAACCTGCGGGGAGAGCCTGATGTGGTTTATTCTCGTTTGTCCGAAATTTTGCAGGAAAGAGTGGGCAATCGCTATCGGCTCTTTTTAGTGTCAAGCCCCGAAGGCAAGCCTGTGGTTGTTATTCTACCCAGCAGCAATGACCCGCAGCCTTCCACTCTCCTCCAGAAAATTCTAGCTTTCGCACTCTTTGCGGTCACTGTGGCCACTAGCTTGGGAACATCTGGGCTGTTCCTTGGCTTCGATTTCTTCGACAACCCAGGCCGATTGAGAGAGGTTCTCCCCATTAGTGTTGGTGTTTGGGTGATTTTAGTCGCTCACGAACTTGGTCACAGGTTGCTTGCTCGCCGTTATCAAGTCACCTTAAGTCCACCTTTTTTCCTACCTGCTGCGGAAATTGCTTCTTTTGGGGCCATAACCCGCTTTGAGTCACTTCTGACCAATCGGACGGTGCTATTTGATATTGCCTTAGCTGGGCCTGCGGCTGGTGGTTTAGTTTCGCTGCTACTGCTAATCATCGGCTTGCTCCTCTCCCATGAAGGCAGTCTGTTTCAGATGCCAGCTCAATTTTTTCAGGGGTCAATTTTGGTGGGAACACTTGCCAAAGTTGTCCTTGGATCGGCCTTACAGCAAACCATCGTCGCTCTTCACCCGCTAACGATTGTTGGTTGGCTGGGTTTGGTGATTACAGCGTTGAACTTGATGCCAGCAGGACAACTGGACGGAGGCCGGATTGTTCAGGCAATTTACGGACGCTCAATTGCACGGATAACCACAATAGCAACGTTAGTTTTGCTGGGAATTGTTTCTCTGATAAATCCCTCGAATCCTTTAATCCTATACTGGGCGATCATCATTCTGTTTTTGCAACGGGGAGCTGAACGTCCCAGTCTCAATGAAATCACAGAACCAGATGATGCACGAGCTGCTTTAGGTCTGTTGGCTTTGTTTTTGATGGTGGCAACCCTTTTACCCTTAGCACCTGGTCTGGCAGGTCGTCTAGGGATTGGAGGCTAGAGATGACAGTACAACCTTCTGTTTTGTTGCTAATAGATCTCAGCGCGGTGATGGCGGGCTCAATCCGTGAATGGCAGGAGTATTGGCGGGTGGGACATTGCTACTTGCCTCAAGTGGTCTATGAGGAAATTCAATTTCTCTGCACTCGGGCACCGGAACCGACCCAGGAACAAACCGCAAGAGAGTTCGTGCGATTCTTTCTCAACGGCGGCTGGCACCTGACAACAACTCATGCCACTCATCCTACCCTCACCCCTGCCAGCGGACAAGCAATTAGTAAACGAGCTCGATTGTCCCTAGCTACTGCCGAATGTGCTTATGGTCTATCTCAGGAGCACCAGGATAAACTTGTGGTTTTTGTTGCTAATAACCAGACGCTATTACACAAAATCAGAGCTTTAGGTGTTAGCAATCTTTGTAGTATCACGGCTACAATGCTGTTGCAGTGGAGTCGCACTGGGCAGAGTCCACCCAGTGTTATCCAGCAGATGGAGACTATGAGTAATGCAGTTGGGTCGCTCTTAACAACGCCAAAACAAAGAGTTACCTCTACTAGCTCTCGCCCAGCTTTTAGCCCTCCACCCATGACTAGACCAGCATCAGCTTCTAGAATGCAAGTATCGTCAAGGCAGAGAGCTACTGCTGGTTCGCCTTCTCAGCTGATTCGCCAGCTATTAGCATTGGTTGGGATCGCGATCGCCAGCTTAATTATGTGGCGAATCATCCAGCCTGCTAGTTTCAATCAAGTTTGGCAACACTTCGGGTTCCCGATTGTGCCCGGTCAACCCCAAGCAAAGCCACAAAAGCCTGTCACAAAGTAACAGACCTAAGTTGCCGCCTCAGGGAAGGTGCGCTTAAATTCATCTATCAGATCGTCTAATTCTTCTAGAGCTTGATTGACGTCAATTCTCAAGGTTCCCAGGTTCGGTTGTTCCAACAGACCTACCAAGATCTCCCGTTTACTCTCGATCAGGGCTATGCGTTCTTTAATGAGCTGTGGCTCCATAGGTTTACCTACTGACGCTTACATTACCTAATATAGGATAAACCTATCTACGACAAACAAGCCTAACGAAGGAAGGGAGGCCGTTTGGGTATTGTAGGCTTATTTTTAATCGCTTCACTGATAAACCGCTTGAGTGCCTTCTCGCGATTTTTCATAAAGGCAGACCAGAATCCAGGCTGAAACTCATCCATCGTTTTGGCTAAAGCCCAAACATCAACAGCCAGGATATTATATAAAGTCTCATCCTCTCGCTTTAGCGACTTGAGCTGGTCTAGGATGGCACTAGTTTTTTTTGTAACTGGCTCACTTTCTTCTTTAATCATTAAAAAAACTTATCTTATTAGATAGATGACAACACACAACAAACACCTGTCTTGATGATAAGGGTTATCTTCCCGACTCGTCTGACAATCACCATGTCTAGCCGTCAAATGGTACTATCCGGTATAACGTGTACCTCTTGCCGACAGCGCTCAAGCTGCTTCGCCCAAAGCTGTATGCTCACTAACTAATTAGCCCAATCCCATGCTAAAAGCCTCCAATAAAGTTCAAGACGAGCATAGAGATGTCACTCATCAGATTGATAGAATTAACATTCATCATTGCATAGCCTAATTAAAATGTTACGTCAAACTTCTTTAGGAACTTTGGGTATGACCGTAGGTGGCCTCCTAACCGTTGTGGGATTCGTCGCCTACGGCAGTGGCAATGCCACGCTGAATCTAGCCGGATTCTTTTATGGGATTCCCCTGCTGCTGGGAGGTCTTGCCCTCAAAGCTGCCGAACTGAAGCCCGTACTATTGAGCCAACCAACTCCTCTCTCCGTACTGGCACTAAGGGAGCAGCAAGCAACAGTGACTCAAAACCAGATTCGCAAAGACATCACGCGGTTTCGCTACGGTCAAGATGCTCATCTAGATAGCTCCCTGAGCCATTTGGGATTGAGTCCAACAGATGAGGAAAGACCCGTAATCAAGGGTTTGCGGGAGACTGAGGTCGATGGAGC
>CAZZWA010000512.1:0-3969 GCA_964657555.1 uncultured Microcoleus sp. | reverse complement strand
GGCAGTCACAATCGACTTAGTAGGCGTGGTGACCATTGATGGGATGATTCCAGTCTGCATTCCGGTGTAACGCGGCAGATTCGACCTTTGGCCAATAGTCTAAGACCTTCTACTTTAGTATAGTAGAGGCAATGCTATCTGCGGGGTCACTTCATGCCAGAGTTCATGGATGCTCAGCCTCGTGCCTACCTGGGCACCGGGTGGTCTTTTCCACTCAGGATGAGCGTACAGGGAGGCATTCAACTTAGTTCGGCAGAGCGCAACATCGAAGAATCGATTCAGCTCATCCTCCGAACTCCAGTGGGTGAGAGAGTCTATCGACCTAATTTTGGTTCGCGCCTGTCGGAACTAGCCTTTGCACCGATGAATTCTCGCACTCTATTATTTTTACGAGTTTACGTGGAAGAAGCTTTAGAACGGTGGGAACCACGGATTGAACTTGATGAAGTGCGAGCAGACCCCGACCCCATTAGAGGCCGGGTGAATCTAATAGTGGAGTACCGCATAAAGAGTAGCTATGACAGGCGTAGCCTGGTTTATCCCTTCTATCTATTGCCACCAGGAGATTCAGGGGAGTAATTGTGGAATTAAATTTTTTACCTAAGTTACCAAAGCCCAATTTAGATGATCGGACATTTCAAGACTTGTTAGAGGAATGCCTGTTGCGTATTCCTCGCTACTGTCCGGAATGGACGAATTACAACCCTAGCGACCCTGGCATTACATTCATTGAACTGTTTGCCTGGTTGACCGACCAAATGTTGTTCCGGTTTAACCAGGTTCCTCTGCGTAACTACATAACCTTTCTGGAGTTGTTAGGGATTCGCCTTCAGGCTGCGGTTCCAGCACAGACAGATGTCACATTCTATCTGACCAGCGTACTTCCCGAACCCTACTGGATTCCGGCTGGGATCGAAGTGGCTACGGTGCGGACTGAAGCTCAGGAGGCAATTGTTTTTAGCACCGATAAACCCCTGACGATTGGCATTCCCCGCCTGCGGCACTTTCTGACTGCCCAAACCCAGGAAGATACACCCCAGATTCTACACGATCGCTTTATCGATTCTTGGAGCGAACAACGGGATGGTCAGTGGGTCGGCAGAGAGCAAAATCTATTTGCCGAGCCTCCCCAACCTGGCAATTGCTTTTATCTAGTCTTTGATCCAGAGCAAGCTATTGAAGCCAATGTTTTGGCAATTACATTGAGAGGAGAAGCAGCCACCCCCACTGGCATCAATCCGGATGCGCCCCCCCGGCACTGGGAAGCTTGGGATGGGACATCTTGGCAACCAGTCCTATTGCAGGAAGCGGATGATGGCACTAGGGGCTTCAGTTTTCGCGAGATGGGTCAACTGGGTTACAGTGCAGTTCAGGGAGCAGATGTGCTCCTGCACATGCCCCAACAGTGGCCAGTCGCTCACTTCACTGCGTACCAAGGCCGCTGGCTGCGTTGCGTATACACAACACCCCGTCCCCATCAACCCTCTTACAATAATTCCCCCCGGATTGTCAGTTTGGCAGTACGAGCCATTGGCGGCACTGTACCTGCCAGTCAGTGTTCACTGATCCAAAACGAACTTTTGGGAGAGAGTGACGGCACATCAGGCCAGACATTTCAGCTACAGAGAACGCCAGTACTGGCGCGAACAGAGGATGAATACATTGTAATTAGCCCTCCTGGGGAATTACCTCAGAGATGGCAAGAAGTCGCAGATTTCGCTAACTCCGGCCCCAACGATCAACACTATGTCATCGATTCATTAACGGGGGCAGTGCAATTTGGACCGCTGATTCAAGAAGCATCCCATCTCAAGCAGCAGATCCAAATACGTGCTAGCCGGACACAGCGATTAGGACGCACAAATGCCGGACAAATTAGCCCTGAGAGAAATGGTGCCAATGCCAACTTACCCCCACTCTTACCGGCTCAAGAGGCAACTGCCGCAGGGGGAATTGAGCGACAGTATGGGCTTGTACCACCCAGAGGCTCACAGATTCGGATGCTTGCCTACCGCACAGGCGGAGGGAAAAAAGGAAACGTCCAGCGTGGCACCCTGAGGATCGTCAAGTCAGCAGTCCCCTACGTTGCCAGCGTGGTGAATCACAACCTAGCCCGTAATGGAGAGGATGCAGAATCGTTGGAACAGGCAATCATGAAAGTGCCGCAGTTGCTGCGGACGCGCGATCGCGCTGTCACTCCCGAAGATTTCGAGACACTGACTCTACAGGCAGGCAAAGGATCAGTAGCCCGTGTTCGTTATCTGTCCACTAACAATCGTAACGAACCCGGTTTAGTGCGCTTGGCGATTGTTCCCCAGGTTAATACTGATGGGATATCTCGGGGTGAAGGGATCGACCCAGAAATGTTTGCTCTTGCTCCGCAACTTCGAGAGCAGATCTTGGCTTACCTGAGTGAGCGTAAACTTCTAGGTGTGGCAGTAGAGTTACAGGAACCTGAATACATCGGGGTATCCGTCCAAACAGAGGTGGGGCTAGAGCCAGCTTACAACAATCCCCAAGCTCAGCAGGAGATTTTATTTAATCTACGAGTTGCTCTATACCGCTTCCTCAATCCCCTGACGGGCGGGCCTGAAGGGAAAGGCTGGATCTTTGGTCGCCCTGTCTATCCGTCTGATATCGTAGCTTTATTCCAACAAACCCCCGGCGTACAGTATTTAGGAATAGTGCAGTTATTCGAGCTGCGCAAGCAGGAGCAGCACTGGGTACGTAACTTATCGCCAGACTCAGCAATTAATCCAGGCCCCTTTGGGCTTGTCTGTTCCTGGATGAACAATCAACTGCGCTCCGGTCACATCATCAATCTCATCTAATGTAAAGTGCAAGAGTGCAGGGAAGAAATTTACTCTGCACTGTTTAGCTAAACCTACAGGTGTGCCGTTGGCGCTACGAAGATCGCTCCTTTGCCCTAATATTATGATTCAAACCTATTCTAATCAGATTTTGTGGCTGCAAATTACTTCCATGCAGCTCCCTGAGGCTCTTTCAGCATCTGGGGAACTAACGGATATTAGGGAAAGCGATGCGGTCACTGGGCTAAGTCTACTCCTACAGCCTGGAGAACCTAGTGAAATGCTGGTGCAGATCGAAAATCGAGGGGAGCACAGCCTATATCTAAATCTCCAGGTTGAAGGTAACTTCCCTGCCGAGTGGTGCCATGTGGGCATGGAAGGCAGTGAACTCGCTCCTGGACAGCGGATGGAGGCAGTTCTCTACTTCCTGATTCCATCTAACTTCTTTGAGGATGCGGCGGCGCTAGACTCCAGTGAGTTCTTGAGCATCGATTACCAGAGTCACCTTTTTGTCTACTACAGGTTGCAGGAAACCACTAGACCACAGGTTGAGGCTGAGGCTGTTACCTTTAACCTATTAGTACGTCCCCGGAGTCTGTACTTAAATTTCTTGCCGATGCTCTATCGGGAAGTTGATTTTGTGGCTCGCTTCTTGAAAATTTTTGAGCAGGCTTTTGAACCCGCAGTCCAAACCCTAGATGTCCTGTGGGCATATCTAGACCCCTTGACAGCACCTCAAACCTTGTTGCCTTTTGTCGCTAACTGGGTAGCCTGGTCACTCGAACCTCGCCTAGAGTTAGCTCAGCAGCGTCGTCTCATCAAGTCCGCGATGGAGATTTACCGTTGGCGCGGGACGCGACGAGGTCTGCGCCTCTATATACATTTAGTAACAAACTTGCCTTTAGATGACCATCTGTTGGAAGAAGCAGATAAGCATATTGCAATTATGGATTCATACAGCAGAGGATTTATGCTGGAAAGCAGTTACCTCGGCGGAGATTCTACCTTAGGTAAAGGGCAACCCTATCACTTTATTGTGCGTTTGCGTCTCGACCAACCCGGCCAAATCGATGAGGATCTGGCAAGACAGATTATTGATCAGGAAAAACCGGCTTTTTGCACCTACGAACTCTACATTGAAAATCCCTCAGCAGTCAAC
>CAZZWA010000511.1:0-3980 GCA_964657555.1 uncultured Microcoleus sp. | reverse complement strand
ATTTCGGTGGTGCTAAGCTGTTCTTGAGCAGGAGAGGCAGGGTCGGTGGAAATTCACGGATTTTCCGTAGATGCATATAATAGTTAATTTATCAATCTCGATTACTTGACAGACTCCCTAGTCAAACGATTTATGCTCCTGTGCAAAATTTTTCTCAGAGTGGGGGCAGATGGCAAACTATCAAAAAGCACTTGAGCTAATGATAAGAATTCAGCGATAGGTAGCAATCACTGTCTAACTCACAGATGTGAATAGGGTAATAATTCACATCTGTGAATAGACAATTGACGACTGCTGAGAAATAATTGAGTAGACTCAAAGTAAATTCGCTTGATTTACTCCTTTATACCTAAGGTTCTTATTAAATTATTACAACAGCTATCGGCATTTTTTTTATAAAGAGTCTTTTACTACTTAAGTTAGCACTTAATGACATCTACTAATTTCGCAAAAAAGCTATCCGTGGTGCTCTGAAAAATCATCTTCACCAGTTTCATCTATGAGCCAATCGATTCCCGTAACCAGACCTCTTGTTGAAATAACTGTGCTTAGCGCATCAGTGTCACCAGACAAACTCTCAAACTATGATTTGATTGTGTGCTCAATGGCCGAAACATGCCCTGATCGCGCTACCTTTGGCAAGCTAATGCGTCGGTATCAGTCCTATGTTGATAAAATTTTGTATCACTTAGCTCCTGACTGGCAAGATAGAGCAGATCTAGCTCAAGAAGTCTGGCTCAGAGTTTACCGCCATATCCATCGCTTGAATGAACCGGAAAAATTCCTTAGCTGGTTGAGCCGCATTGCTACTAACGTGTTTTACGATGAGCTGCGCAAACGCAAACGGGTGCCAAATTCGTTATCGCTTTCTGCTCCCAGGATGATGGATGACGGTGAAATGAATTGGGAGATTGCATCAAATAATCCTACTCCCGATGAAGATTTGATCAGGCAAGAGTTTTATGAACATCTGCAAAAAGCACTCGCCCAATTGCCAGAAGTGTTTCGTACTACGATTGTCCTGCGGGAAATTCAAGGGAAGGCTTATGAAGAAATTGCTCAAATCACTGGCGTCTCTTTAGGAACTGTGAAGTCAAGAATTGCTAGGGCTAGATCTCAACTACAATTCCGATTGCAAAACTATCTGGATGGGAGTGTGCTTCACTAACTAATAACCTTTGATAACAATTAACTCTCCCCGCCCTAGAAGGGCGAAATTGTACAGTATCGTTCTCAGTAAATGGTAAGCATCTTTCGTTCCCTATAATTTTATCGATATCATCAGGAGTAATATGAGCCGCATTTACCCTGATTGGAGAAGCTGAATGAGTCTTGATGCGATCGTTATTGGTAGTGGCATTGGAGGTTTAACTGCTGCTGCCTTACTTGCTCGTTACGGGAAGCGGGTACTGGTGTGCGAGAGCCATGCAATTGCTGGTGGTGCGGCTCACAGCTTCTCTCGCCAGGGATTTTATTTTGACTCTGGCCCCTCTTTTTATTGTGGGCTCAGTCAGGGGAGCAGCCTCAACCCATTGCGGCAAGTGCTGGATGTTCTGGGAGAATCTCTGGCAGCTGTTCCTTATGACCCATTCGGTCACTATCATTTTCCGGAAGGGACTTTTCCCGTTTACGGCAACCTCCAGCGATATCGAGAGACGGTTGCTCAAGTGACATCTCAAGGGGCCTTGGAACTAGAGCGCTTTGAAAAATGCCTGTTGCCTATATATGAAGCGCTGCGAGGCATCCCCACGCTAGCCTTGAGAGCGGATTGGCAGCTGATACCAGTCATATTGAGTCAATACTTACCATCACTGTTAAAAATGCTACCGCAGATAGGAGTCGTGCAGGGTTCTGTAGGGGCTGTGATGGATCGCGAGGTGCGCGATCCTTGGGTACGACGGCTGATTGATCTAGAATGCTTTCTCCTCTCAGGTCTAAAGGCTCATGGGACAATTGCTGCTGAGGTTGCTTTCATGTTGGGCGAACGCTCTAGCGTTAGTGTCGAATATCCTGTAGGGGGGAGTGGCGCAATTGTTGACGCCCTTGTCTTGGGGTTGCAACGCTGGGGCGGTCAGCTGCGACTGGGTGCCCATGTTGAGCAAATCCTTATAGAATCGGGAAGAGCTGCTGGTGTCCGTTTGCGCAATGGGGAAACACTTAAAGCGCCGATAGTTATTTCTAATGCAACCATTTGGGATACATATACCAAGCTATTACGCCCCCAAGATCTACCAGCATCCTATCATCAGGTATCTTTAAATACCCCGGCTGTTGATAGCTTTATGCACCTGCATCTGGGCATTCGGGCAGACGGGCTGGAGCATCTGACTGGTCACCACGTCGTTGTTCGCGATGGTGCTGTAGATATTGCAGTTCCTGGTAATACTTGTATGATTTCTATTCCATCAGTATGGGATGCCAATTTAGCACCGTCTGGTCATCATGTGATTCATGCATATACTTTAGAAGCATATGAAGGCTGGCAACGGGACGAGGGGTACGAGACTCGAAAGCAAGAGCGATCGCAATCTCTATTTCGTGCCTTAGAGCAAGTCATTCCAGACATCCGACAGCGCATCGTCTTGGAACTGATCGGCACACCTCTGACTCACGCCTACTACCTGCGCCGCTATCAGGGAACATATGGCCCAGCGATCGCGGCTGGTCAAGGCACTTTTCCAGGGCCGCATACCCCCATCCCTGGTTTGTATCGCGTTGGTGATAGTACGATGCCAGGAATTGGCGTCCCCGCGGTAGCAGCTTCTGGCATCCTTTGTGCTAACACCCTCGTCACGCCTCAGCAAACCGCAGAATTGTTGAAACTTTTAACTTAAGGTAAATAGCAACTCCAATTGGAAATTGCTGTCATTTTGGTGGGGATGAATCATCAGCCGATTCGGTTGTGTGGAGCTTGGCAGAGGAACCGTGTCACAAAATTGAGTGGCAGTTTAAGGTAACGACGGGATGCGATCGCCACCAGTTGCGTTTGCTTTCCGAATGTCCTAACTGCAAGGCCAGATTTGCGGTTCCAGCTTTGTGGGTAGAAGGAGCTTGCCAAAGATGTTTTACGACGTTTGAGGAAATGGCAAGGTTTAAAAGGTGATTGATGGTGATCGCTGTCCTTAGTTGCCAAAATAGACACTTAAGAGCCTGATAGGATATAGGCGTTCTGACAGCAGAGGTGATCAACACTATGACGCTTACCAAAAACTTTTGCAAAGCTGGGTGAGAAGCAACTAACCTGTCAATCAAAATTTGGGCACTACTTGTTCAATAAGCTTTTATTATTCAACTCATAAATCTATGTTTTAGCAGATAAAAATCTGATTAAAAAAACTAATCCAGTAGCTGCTACAATCGTTTCATGAAAGGCCAGTACAGTTGGAGACCACAAAACTCTAAACCAACTTGAAATCTGATTTTGGTATTTTGCAGTTGAGAGGGAAGCATTTTACTATCAAGTTAATGAATAAAAACATAGGTAGTAAATTCAAGATTATTTTATTCTTAAAAAGAGCATCTATATGAAGTACATTGAAGCGCCTGATGAATTTTCAGGGAATGAAACTAGTTTATTTTTAGCAGGAGGAATTACTGGATGTCCTGATTGGCAGCAAGAAGTTGTGGCAGCGTTGAAAGATGAGCCAATTACTCTATTAAATCCAAGGCGAAAAAACTTTCCGAAAGACGGCTCAAATACTTCTTTTGAACAAATTAAATGGGAGTATTGCCATCTCCGAAAAGCCTCTATGATTGCCTTTTGGTTTCCACAAGAAACTCTTTGTCCAATAGTTTTGTATGAACTTGGAGCTTGGTCTATGACAAACAAGCCTATTTTTGTTGGGGTTCATCCCAATTACCAGCGAAAACTTGACGTTGAAATTCAAACAAGTCTTGTTAGACCCGACGTTAAAACTTGCTCTTCTCTAAAAGAATTAGTGGAACGAATTTCAGACTTTGTTCACAATTAAAAGAGCTAA
>CAZZWA010000510.1:0-3980 GCA_964657555.1 uncultured Microcoleus sp. | reverse complement strand
AATTAATGTATTCCTTACCAAACCCTGAAAATTTTGCAAAATAGATAGTCAGGGGATAACTTAAAGTTTATCTGAATCCTCGTTCTTCATCTTTACTATGACTAGCCCCTTCCTGAATCGCCTCCACAGTCCTGAACGTCCTATCATCGTCTTTGATGGTGCTATGGGAACTAACCTCCAAACGCAAAATCTTACGGCAGAAGACTTTGGTGGGCCGCAGTACGAAGGTTGTAACGAGTATCTCGTACACACCAAGCCAGAAGCAGTGGAGAAAGTGCATCGGGACTTTCTGACAGCTGGTGCTGATGTCATTGAGACGGATACATTTGGCGCGGCGTCGATTGTCCTAGCGGAGTACGACCTGGCAGACCAAGCTTACTACCTAAATAAGAATGCAGCTCAACTAGCAAAGCGCGTTGCGGCAGAATTCTCTACACCAGAGAAACCCCGCTTTGTCGCTGGTTCGATCGGGCCAACAACTAAGCTGCCGACGCTGGGACATATTGATTTTGACACGATGAAGGCATCCTTTGCCGAACAGGCAGAGGGACTGTATGACGGCGGTGTGGATTTATTCATTGTCGAGACTTGTCAGGATGTACTGCAAATCAAAGCGGCGCTAAATGCAATTGAGGAAGTCTTTGAGCAAAAAGGGGAACGACGCCCTTTGATGGTGTCGGTAACAATGGAGACTACTGGCACAATGCTTGTAGGATCGGATATCAGCGCGGTGCTGACAATTCTAGAACCATATCCGATTGACATTCTCGGTCTCAACTGTGCCACTGGGCCAGATCGGATGTCAGAGCATATCAAATATCTAGCGGCTCATTCACCTTTCGTAGTTTCCTGTATCCCTAATGCTGGTTTGCCAGAGAATATCGGCGGTCATGCTCACTACAAGCTGACGCCGATGGAGTTGCGGATGGCGCTAATGCACTTTGTGGAAGATTTGGGCGTGCAGGTGATTGGCGGCTGTTGCGGTACGCGACCACAGCATATTCAACAACTGGCCGAGATTGGCCAAACCCTGAAGCCCAAAGAACGGCATCCCAGCTATGAGCCCTCTGGGGCCTCAATTTACAGCGCTCAACCTTATGACCAGGATAACTCCTTCCTGATTGTGGGTGAGCGACTGAATGCCAGCGGTTCCAAAAAGTGCCGCGATTTGCTGAATGCTGAAGATTGGGATGGACTTGTATCTTTGGCTAAGTCGCAGGTGCGGGAAGGCGCGCACGTCCTGGATGTGAACGTAGATTATGTGGGGCGTGACGGAGTGCGGGATATGCGGGAATTGGTTTCCCGTACAGTTACCAATGTCACCTTACCTTTGATGCTGGACTCCACAGAGTGGGAGAAGATGGAGGCGGGGCTGAAGGTCGCTGGTGGGAAGTGCCTGCTGAACTCTACTAACTATGAAGATGGAGAGTCACGTTTCTTGAAGGTGCTGGAACTAGCTAAGAAGTATGGTGCTGGTATTGTTATAGGCACTATTGATGAAGAGGGAATGGCGCGGACGGCTCAGAAGAAGTTTGCGATCGCCCAACGTGCCTACCGTGCTGCCGTGGAATTCGGCATCCCTCCCTACGAAATCTTCTTTGACACCCTCGCCCTCCCGATCTCCACTGGTATCGAAGAAGACCGCGCCAATGGAAAAGCAACGATTGAATCCATCCGTCGCATCCGACAAGAGTTGCCCGGTTGTCACGTTATCCTGGGAGTCTCCAACATCTCTTTCGGCTTGAATCCAGCAGCGCGGGTGGTGCTGAATTCCATGTTTTTACATGAAGCGATGGCAGCTGGGATGGATGCGGCGATTGTTAGTGCCAGCAAGATTCTGCCTTTGGCGAAAATTGAGCCCCAGCATCAGGAAGTCTGCCGCCAGTTGATTTTTGATGAGCGCCAATTTGAGGGCGATGTGTGCGTCTACGATCCTTTAACAGAGCTTACCACGCTGTTTGAAGGCGCGACAACAAAGCGCGATAAGAGCCAGGATGAAAGTTTGCCAGTGGAAGAGCGTCTCAAGCGCCACATCATTGACGGCGAACGGATTGGCTTAGAGGAACAACTCTCCAAAGCTTTAGAGAAATATCCCCCCCTCCAGATTATTAACACCTTCTTGCTGGATGGCATGAAAGTCGTGGGCGAATTGTTTGGTTCCGGGCAAATGCAACTCCCCTTCGTGTTGCAATCTGCTGAAACCATGAAAGCAGCCGTTGCCTACTTAGAACCACAGATGGAGAAGCAAGACGCTGGCAACAATGCTAAGGGAACTTTCGTGATTGCCACAGTTAAAGGGGATGTCCACGACATCGGCAAAAATCTGGTTGATATTATCCTATCAAATAATGGCTATAAGGTGATTAACTTAGGGATAAAACAGCCTGTGGACAATATCATCGACGCCTATGAAAAGCATAAAGCAGATTGCATAGCTATGAGTGGGTTGTTAGTGAAATCCACCGCTTTTATGAAAGAGAATTTGGCGGAGTTTAATCAGCGCGGCATTACAGTGCCAGTGATTCTGGGTGGTGCGGCGCTGACACCCAAATTTGTCTATGAGGATTGCCAAAATACTTACAAGGGAAAGGTGGTTTACGGCAAAGATGCATTTTCTGACTTGCACTTCATGGATAAATTGATGCCTGCTAAAGCGCAAGGGAAATGGCATGACTTGCAGGGATTTTTGGATGAGGGAGAGGGGAATGGTAAGGCGATTGTAGAAGACACCCTCTCTCCCGTTAAAGGAGAGGGGGACAAGAAGATTAATCTCTCACCTTTAGAGGTAGATACGCGGCGTTCTGAGGCTGTGGCGGTAAATATTGAACGTCCTACACCTCCTTTCTGGGGCACCCAAGTCTTGCAACCAGCTGATATTCCCCTTGAAGAGCTGTTTTGGTATCTGGATTTGCCAGCTTTGATTGCTGGACAGTGGCAATTTCGCAAGCCTAAAGAACAATCGCGGGAGGAGTACAACGAATTCTTGGCGAAGAAGGTTTATCCCATTTTGGAGGAGTGGAAGCAGCGAATTCTTGACGAGAATTTGCTACATCCCCAAGTCGTTTATGGCTATTTCCCTTGTCAGGCTGAAGGCAATTCTCTACATCTTTACGATCCGGCCAACCCTGATAGCAGAGGAGGGGTGATCGCAACGTTCAATTTCCCTCGGCAAAAGTCACTGCGGCGTTTGTGCATTGCTGATTTCTATGCACCCGTGGAATCGGGAAAAATTGATGTTTTCCCAATGCAAGCGGTGACAGTAGGAAATATGGCCACAGAGTATGCTCAAAAGCTGTTTGCAGCCAACCAGTACACAGACTATCTCTACTTCCACGGGTTAGCGGTGCAGATGGCTGAAGCAATAGCAGAATGGACACACGCTCGGATTCGCCGGGAGCTGGGTTTTACTAGTGAAGAACCGGATAATATTCGGGATATCCTAGCACAACGGTATTGCGGATCTCGCTACAGTTTTGGCTATCCAGCATGTCCCAATATTCAGGATCAGTACAAGTTGCTGGAGTTATTGGAGAGCGATCGCATCAATCTTTATATGGATGAGAGCGAACAACTTTATCCAGAACAGTCTACGACTGCGATTATTGCCTATCACCCAATTGCCAAATATTTCAGCGCTTAAATAAATTTGAAGTATGGTGTGTTATGCCGTAGGCTAACGCACCTTGAACTGTTGACGGTGCGTTACACTTTGTGCTAACGCACCATTTTATGCTCTTGATAAGCCGCAAGTAACGCTTTCATCAGTATAAGTATGGTTGATAAAAGCTTTTTACAATAGCCCAAGGAGCTTACCACAAAAAATGTCTCATGTTGGTAAACACCATCACTAAAAGCCGGTGGTAGAGGGTAGGCGGCAGGTGTTGAGAAGCAAACCTGAATGATACGCTACTGCCACAGGAACCTATGGCAGATAAGATCAATAGAGGTTAGTGTTTATACTTACCGACTGATATCCAGCA
>CAZZWA010000509.1:0-4009 GCA_964657555.1 uncultured Microcoleus sp. | reverse complement strand
GAAACTGTGGAATCTGTCAGGGCAGGCACTACACACACTTCATGGGCATAGCAGTCCTGTCAGAAGTGTGGCGTTCAGCCCGGATGGCAAGACCATTGCCTCTGGTAGTGCTGACAAGACAGTGAAACTGTGGAATCTGTCAGGGCAGGCACTACACACACTTCATGGGCATAGCAGTTATGTCTCTAGTGTGGCGTTCAGCCCGGATGGCAAGACGATTGCCTCTGGTAGTGAGGACAACACAGTGAAACTGTGGAATTTGAATTTGGATGACCTACTTATACGTGGTTGTGATTGGGTTCATGATTATCTGAAGAACGACCCTAATGTTGAGAATGATGATCGTCACCTTTGTGATGATATTGTTAAAAGAAAGTAATACAGCAATTCCACACATCAGGAGAAACGTGGAATACAAGCCTCTAAGTATTAATCTCTCGTGGTGAGGAGCGTCCTCACCAATCTTAGGTGTTTTCCCAACAATGGGTCAAAAGTTGACATTATACGAAATTGAAGCGGAATGCTTAATTCCATCTTCTGTCAACCGTACATTCATAGATTATTGTGTAGCAGAAATTTTTCAAGAATTGCTAAAAGTTAGATGTAGCAGTAGTTTTCAGACCATATTGCATGATTTTACAAGGAGATCGGCTTAATGCCACTTTTAGGCATTGAGCCGTGTCTTCAAAAGTTCAGTTTGGCGATCGCCATTCGTTTCTGCTCATCACTCACGTCAAGGTATCGCTCAAGTGCTGACAAAGTTTTGTGTCCGGAGATGGACTGGATGTGGCGCAGTGGGACACCTCCATCACTCATGACGGTTAGGGCAGTGCGTCGGAAAGAATGAGTCGAAACGCCTTCTATGTCTAGTTTTAAGCAGGTTTCTCTAAGAATTAGATCAGCACTTGCTTTGTGGATGTGGTTTAAACCATGTCTGCCTGGGAAGAGAAATTCCTTTTTGCGGTTAGGGTTATACTCTTCAAGGTATTGCTTCAAAGTTGGGTGGACTTGAATTTCTCTAGTGTCACGTTTCCCCTTGGTGTTGTAGTACCGGAATAAAATCTTAGATCTAACACCCATTTTGCCGAACACATCGCCAGTTAGCAGGGTGCAAGCTTCATTTATGCGACAAGCTGCATACAAACATACTCCAAAAAGAGCGCGGTCCCGAGGGTTTACAAAACCCTCAGTAAACTGGAAAGCCATGCAACATAAACTGACTATCTTGTAGCAAAATTTCCGAGACTGTATTCTTGTCAGAAGCCATATTCTTATTGAATTGAATTTACTTTAATTTTTCAACAATAAATAATTTGTACTAAGTTACCCTCAAAAAGATAATTCTGTTATTTCTGCTAGAAGAATAATCCCATTAACTTTAAGCAACTGTCAGATAACAAATAAGAGCGTTAACCGACAATTCATGAGGAGGTTAAAAAATCCAAAAATAGTTGTTATGCCTATAAAATATAACAATTAAGAAGTAATCTGAAAATGATAATTTTACTGATTTAGTTGAAGATGAGATTTTAGGTAACTCAGTATTATCTCTCTAAGTATTTACGAAATTTTATTTATTGCTAGAAAATCTTAAGGAATAAATATAGAAAAGATAGTGAAGAGTTTTAAGATTACTCAGTAGTTTTAAGGAAATTAGAATCACAATGACAAGCGCGATACGGCTTAAGCCGTTGCCAAAGGCATCGCACTCTTCTGTCAGTGGTTCCATTTGTTACCTCAGATTCACGGCATCTTATTTATTTAGCACCACATTTTTTCATTCGTCAATTCCGCATTGCACTTTAGGGATTTTTGTGGAGTATTGGGTTCAAGCGGTTTATTTTCGTGCTGAGTATGGAGCGATCCGCCCTTGGCGGCAGCGCTGACGCTACGAACGTCGCTACCGCTTCGCTAACGCTATCGCCGGGGCATGAGAATCATTGGAGCAGAAAACCGGGTTTAGCGATATTACATGAATAATACAGAAGTGTTTGTTAGCTACAGCCCTTGTTTTCTCGTTGAGTAGTATCAGTGTGATAATCAAAGGCAACTAACCGTAGCTGGTGTAGAATCCTTATCTCATCAGATTTTCAGGCTTAACCCGGTTTTCTGGTCGTTTGCTACTAAGACCCCAACAGCAGAGAATTTTTTAGTCGCGGCTGACTCAATCCATTTGATTTTTTCGCCTTGGTGTAATTTCGTCAAGTAGTAAATCTATATTTTCACCTTGCTGCCGTTTCACCCAGGCTGCCATTAGCTTTTCCACCAATTCACTTTTATCAACTTCTATGCCTTGCCTCCGAAGCTTTAGCAACTCTTCTTCCACATCCAAATCTGTTTCGCGCTTCACATAGTAAGTTCGCCCAATCCAAGCATCATCCGATCGCTTCCCAGTTGCAGGTCTGCCACGCTTACGCGGTTCCGGTTTTGGGGAAGGTTGCTCAGTGTCGGACTTTGCCACTGGTTCAGTCGGCTGTTCCGTCAAGGGCGGTGGATCTTCCCGACTTTCAAATAACTTCTTAAAAGGACTAGACTTGCTCATGGCAGTATCTCCCTGCCTACCCGTTGGTACTCGGACCAAGCAACCTTATTGCTGCGATCCTTGACTTCATAAACTGGTCGTCCTTCCAATGCTGCTTTCTCGTAGGCAGCAAAACGCCTTATCCCTTGCTTGAATAAAGGTATCCCCTCTGCTAATAATGCATCACTTGCCTGTTGTCCCGTTTGCCTTGGTGCTGGGGGAATGATTGTGAGCAACACGCGATAGCGATCGCTACCCAAAGTTTTTAACGTATCCACAGTTTGTAGTAAGGCATCCATTGCTAGTGCATCAGGTGTAGTGGGCAATACCAACAAGTTGCATCCGTCAGCCAGTGCTTCTAAATCTTCTCTACTTGGTCTGGCTGCTGTGTCGATTACTACATGCTCATAGTTACGGCTGTGCATTGGAGCCTGCATTAAATCCACAACTTTAAAAGGTAAGGCTCCTCGCTTTGCCCAACCTGTAGCACTGCGATTTGGATCGCCGTCAACCAACAATGTACCTCCAAGTTGGGACAGGTAGCAGGCAAGGTGGATGGCGCTCGTTGTTTTAGCTACGCCACCCTTGAAACTAGCAAGGGTGATAATCACGATCCGCTCTATATGGATGTTGCTAGTTTATCATCCTTCCGTAAATCTGCATTTGTTTATTTGCAAAAAGTTGTATTTGTAACAATACGGTATTATACATTTTCGCCAAGTCGAAAATACATATAGAAAAGAGAAAAAAGCGCCTTCCAGAAAGCGATTTAAGGGGCTATAAATTCCTAGGCGATACCTTACTTCAAAATTATTTTGTCCCCGGATTTGCCCCTATAATCACCTACGCTCCAAACGGACTATTAAAGTGTTTTCAATCCTAATTGCCTTACTTCCCTGTGACACGGCTCCTCACCACGAGAAATTAATAGTTTCAGCCCCCTGTTCCACGAAATAGCTTTTTTGTGAAATCTGAGCGTGTTCCTCTCGATATTGTCCTTTTACCCCACCACCGTGACACATCTTGAATGGCTTTCGCTATATCTTTCACTGCAAGTTGATCACCTAAAGTAAATATAACAGGAGTTAATGCGTTTATATCATTGAGTAAGTTTGGGCGAGTGTGAACAGATAAAATGTGAAGGGTATCTCGCCAGAGAGAAAAAAGTGGAGTTTTTTGTACTTGTAAAAGTTTATCAGCCAAACTACTTAGGGCATCGGCGCGATACCCCTCATCCTGAATCTCCCTAGTAGCAGCCAGTGCCTCTGGTAACAATTCAGGCAATTTATCAGCCAAACTACTTAGGGCCGAAGCGCGACTTAACTCATCCTTCAGCTCCCTAGCAGCAGCCAGTACCTCTGGTAACAATTCAGGCGGCAATTTCTTAGCCAAACTACTTAGGGCATTGGCGCGATAATACTCAACCTTTAGCCCCCTAGCAGCAGCCAGTGCCTCTGGTAACAATTCAGGCGGCAATTTCTTAGCCAA
>CAZZWA010000508.1:2723-4031 GCA_964657555.1 uncultured Microcoleus sp. | reverse complement strand
AGATGAAATCATGTCGTCAGATATTTTAGAACAGGCTGCCTTGGCAGCACAGCAGAGAAACTGGTCTTTGGTAAATCAATGCCTACAGCAACTGCCACTGAGTCAAGAAGGGGCAAGAGGTGCAGCGAAGAATCAAGAATCCTTTGACCTAGAGCAAGTCTTGAACCTAGCCTTGGATGTTTTGGTAGCAGGGGATTTCAATGAGCGGTGGGAAGTTGCGAAGGTGATTCCCTATCTAGGACGTGCAGCGATCGCGCCACTGATTTCCATCTTGGAAGACGAAGATGTTGACATGGAATCGCGCTGGTATGCTGGTCGCATCCTAGGAGAGTTTAACGACCCTGCTGTGATCTCTGCTTTGGTCGGCATGCTCAAAACAGACAGTGATGAAGAATTAGCTGGGATGGCAGCAGAGGCGCTGGGCCATTTAGGTGCCTCTGCTGTAGAGGCTCTCACTCAGCTGTTGGCAGATCAGAACACCCGACTTTTAGCAGTGCGATCGCTCAGTGCCATTCGTCGTTCTGAAACTGTTGCTCCCCTACTGCAAGTTGTCAGCGACCAAAATGAGTCAGTGCGGGCTGCTGCTATTGAAGCTTTGGGTAGCTTTCATGACCCCCGAATTCTTCCCGTACTCTTAGAAGCTCTCAAAGATCCAACCGCAGCAGTTAGAAAAGAAGCAGTGATCGCCTTAGGGGTACGTGCTGATCTCCTAGAAGCTATCGATCTGGTAAGCCAGCTGCAACCACTGCTATTTGACCTGAACCTAGAAGTTTGCCAACAAGCAGCGATCGCATTAGGTAGACTGGGAACGGAGCGGGCTGCTACCTCACTGTTTAAAGTACTTCAATCGCAAAATACTCCAGTTTCTTTACAACTAGAGAGCGTCAGAGCACTGGCGCGGACTGAGACCATAACTGCTCTAGAGTATTTGCAACAAGCCCTCAACTTTGAGTCAGTGATCGTCTTGCAGGAAATTGTCACAGTACTTGGGCGCATTGAGCAGCCGACATTAAGACCATTAGCTGCTCATATTCTGAGCGACGCCCTCTCATCTGAACACCCGGCAACTCAGTATTCCAGTGTTAAAAAGTCCCTAGCTGCGGGTTTGGGCCACTTAGGAGAGCGTAGTGCCATACAGCTACTGATTCAAATGTTAGTCGATCCAGATGACGGAGTCAAATTTCACGCGCTGGCCGCTTTGAAAAAATTTCCAGATGTCAGGGAGCAATTAGAGCAGCTTGCCACTGATGAAAATCTGACACCAGTATTAAAGCAGGGAGTGGCGTTCGCCCTTCAAGAGTTTTGAGA
>CAZZWA010000508.1:0-2623 GCA_964657555.1 uncultured Microcoleus sp. | reverse complement strand
TAGCTATAGCTATTAGCTACTGACAGATAATATAACTATTTAAGCTAACATAATATGAGCTTTGAATTTTAGAATAGCAGTTCAAAAATTATAACTATTAATTACTAATTGCCAAAGGCAGTGTAACTGTAATTTTAGTGCCAACTCCAGCCTCACTGACGAGCGCGATTTTGCCACAGTGTAAATCTACAGACTGCTTGACAATCGCTAACCCTAATCCAGTCCCGTCAATATTGCCGACATTTTTTGCTCGATGAAATGGTTCAAACAGTCGTCTTTGGTCTTCTTGAGGAATACCAATTCCTCTATCTTTAATCTGAAATATCACCTCCCGTTCCTGATAAATCAAGTCAAAGTTAATTATGCCACCCTCAGGTGAATACTTGATGGCATTCGATAGCAAATTTGTGAAAATTTTGTGTAGCAATTTTTCATCCATCCATACATGAGGGAACTCATCTTGAGTGACACAATCATATCCATAGCATGTTTCGTGGACAATCTTCTGGTTGGCGCTAGCACTTTTTTGCATCTCTTCCACTAACTTGCAACAAAATTCTGCCAAATCAAGGGGGGCTGGATTGAACTCTAGCTTTCCTTCATCTGCCTGTGCGATCACCATAACATCATCTAATAATTCAAGCATCTTTCTCACACCCGCTTTAATTCGCAGAAAAAACTTGTTTTTTGTCTCCTGAGACCATTGGTTACTATAGCGTTCGAGCATTTGAGCAGAACCTAAAATAGCGTTTAGCGGGTTGCGAAACTCGTTAGCTACCATTGAGACAAACCGGGATTTGAGTTGCGCCAGTTCCTTCTCTGTTTGCATGTCGTGGAGCAATTCTGCTTCTGCGTGTGCTTTTTCTCTCTCTTCCTGAGCTAGCTGGTATTCTAGAAACTTTTTCTGCTGTTGCTGATTGGCATCATTGAGCTCTCGCGACATCTGTCGCGCTCGCAAAAGCATAGATAGCCGCGCCTGCAATTCCACTTTCTCAATAGGGCTAATAATCAACTCGTCAACGCTCCTCAACAGGTACGGTGAAGCTATTCCTATTTCCTGACGACTAGAGATCAACAGAAAAGGGAGAAAAACTGGCAGAACTGCCTCTTTTCTAGTTTGCAACCATTGCCCCAGTCGCTCTAAAGCAGAGATATCTAGAATGCATAGGTCGAAAGGCTCTTCTAGCAGAGGTATCACGTTTTTTCTAGATGATCTTTCCTGAGTAGATGTCTCTTGACTGCCAACCATAGGCAGCTCGACTATAGAATCAGGGCACAATACCTGATAGTATCTTCCCAGCCACTCCGACAGCAGACGTCGGCTCTCTTTATGCTCCAGAAGCAGTAGGATGCAGCTCATGTTTGCTTCCTCAAGCTCGCCTTATGATGATTCCCAATACGTGCTAAACACACAGTAAGTGGCTATTTTGTAATACTATCGCAAACAACGTAAGTGGAGGAATGTTGCCAATTAGCGGTGGCGAGAGTGGTTGCCAGCTGATTGAGGTTGTAGTGATGGGTATCATAGATAGCTTATTCTCAAATCAGCACCCCAGAGTCAATCACCTCGTATCAATTATTACTAAATTTATGTAGCAGATCGTTTAGATTTACTACATAAATAAATATTTCTTAGGCTACATAATCATGCGGCTAGAGCAGTTGCAAGCCTTTCTAGCTGTCGCTGAAACCGGCAGCTTTCAGCAAGCAGCAAGAAAATGTGGGGTCACTCAGTCTACTATCAGTCGCCAAATCCAGGGACTGGAAGCAGACTTGGGGTTGTCACTGTTTCATCGCACGGCTCAGGCGAAGCTGACACTAGGAGGAGAACGCTTTTTGCCCCGCGCCCGCAAAATATGTCAGGAGTGGCAAAACGCAACCCAGGAGTTAGCCGATTTGGTAGCAGGAAAGCAACCGGAACTATGTATTGCCGCAATTCACTCAGTCTGCTCTCACTATCTGCCACCCGTCTTGCAGCGATTTTGCCGCGACTATCCTGATGTTCAGTTGCGAGTCACTGCTTTAGGGAGCGATCGCGCCCTCAAGGTGCTTCGAGATGGCATGGTTGATGTAGCGCTGGTAATGAATAACCGTTTTTTAACGGCTGGCCCAGAAATGATGGTAGAAGTTCTCTACAATGAACCCATCGAAGTGTTGATGGCGGTCAACCATCCCTTAGCGCAATACGAACAAGTCCCTTGGTTAGAGCTTATCCGCTACCCACAAGTCGTCTTTAAGGATGGCTACGGCATGCAACGCCTTGTGCAAGAGCGGTTTTTGCGGCAGGGAGCAACACTTCAGGCTGTGATGGAGTTGAATACTCTCGACGCATTTCGAGGTGTAGTGCGACAGGGAGAACTCATTGCCCTGCTGCCTCAGTCTGCTCTCGTAGAAGCTCGCATGGACTCAGCTCTCGCCATTCGCTCGATTGCTGTCGCCTCGCTCGAAGCTAATGGGGTGATTGTTGACTCGTTGGCAGATCTCGGTTTGACTCGTCAAGTGGTGCTGGTGACAACGCGCGATCGGTTACAAATTCCTCCAATTCAACGCTTTTGCCAGATAGTGCGCGAGTTAGTTCCTAAAGAATTTGAACGACTTAGCAATATTAAAGCTGTCGGCTCCC
>CAZZWA010000507.1:0-4042 GCA_964657555.1 uncultured Microcoleus sp. | reverse complement strand
TACGGTTTATTTGTAAAGTGTCAATCAGCTCTAGCCTAGCTCTTGAGAACGCCTAGCAGCGGCAACAACCGCCTCAATTAGGGCAGAACGGAAACCTGCATGCTCTAGTTGAGCGATGCCAGCGATGGTGGTACCGCCAGGGCTAGTAACGCGATCTTTAAGTTCGGCAGGATGCATCCCTGATTCTTGTAATAGCTGAGCAGTACCCAGCACCGTCTGTAGAGCTAACTTAGAGGCGATCGCTCTAGGCAATCCGGCAGCGACGCCTCCATCTGTCAGGGCTTCAATTGCGATCGCTACATAGCCTGGTCCTGAACCTGATAGACCAGTCACCGCATTCATTAGGGCTTCTGGTACTTCAACTACTTCCCCGACTGCCTGAAAGATTGCCTTGGCTTGTTCCAGATGGCTTGGCTTGGCGCGTAACCCGGCAGCGATCGCTGTCACTCCAGCGCCAACAGTTGCCGGGGTGTTGGGCATTGCTCTAATCACCGGCGAAAGCCTAAATGCCAATTCTAGCTGGCTCAGGGTCACCCCTGCCAAGATAGAAATTACTACGGGTGGCGGACTGTCTGTCTTTCCATTTTGACTATTTGTTAGATCAGCTACCACTGTTTCAAACACCTGAGGTTTAATGGCCAACAACAGCACTTCTGTTGCTGCCAATACTGCCTGGTTGTCTGCAGTTACTTGAATGCCGTACTTTTGTGTTAAAAAGTCGCGACGTTGCAGCATGGGTTCGCTAACTAAGACTGCCTCAGCCAGATAAATATTCTGGGCAATCAAGCGGGATATGAGAGCTTCTCCCATTACCCCACCGCCGATCATGCCAAATTTAATAGACAAGAGTCCTTATTATTAACCAATGATAAATGACGAATGACAAATGAGCACTTTACTGTGCCATCCGCGCTTGCTCAGTTGACCAAGCTGGAGAGGGAGCCGCAGGACGGGTAGTGCGCGCTTGCGTTTGGGGAATTTCGTGGATGACTCCTGCCTGGGTACTCACCTGAACGCAGCTAGGCGTAAACAAGAAAATGCTCTCGCCAATGCGCTCTTGGTGCCCATCTATAGCGTATGTACCTCCTGCAACAAAGTCAACCGCTCGTTGTGCTTGATCTGGGTCCATAATTGTTAGATTCAAGACCACAGACTTCCGCTCCCGCAGTGCTTGAATTGCCTGTGGCATCTCTTCAAAAGAACGCGGTTCCATCACCACCACCTCAGAAATGCCATTAGTGGCTCCGGGCATACCAATCACATTATTCATTGTTGTTGACCCTATACCTGGTTCTGATGTAACATTCGTCCGCTCTCGCATCCGACGTCGGTTACGACGGTCTTCCTCTGCGGTTGCTGGGGGGGGTTCTTCCTGGTATGTATTTTGATACCCTTCTCCTTCTTCTTCATACTCATACTCATATTCCACTGGTTCGTTGAGACCAACGAAATCTCGAAGTTTGGAAAAAATATTGTTCACAGCTCAGGCTCCATCACAATTCATAAAACTAGCGGGATACGTTTGGGAACTTTATAGGGTGATATTACCAATAATATGGTGTGCTAGCAATTATAATATCCGAGGCTGCTCATTCTCGTTACTCTACTTCACCAGAATTCCTCGTGCCTTAGCAGGAGTAGACTGGGTTTCAAGTTGCCCGCTCGCCAAAAATAACTTTTCCTAGTCGAATCATCGTCGCACCCGCTTGCACAGCTTGAGGATAGTCTGCTGACATACCCATCGATAGCTGCTGCATTTGAATGTTAGACCAATTTTGTTGTCTAATTTTATCGGCTAATTCTTGCGTACTCTTAAAAACTTCCAGGCTTTGTGAGGGAGCGAGTCCCCAAGGCAGAATTGTCATTAAACCTTGAATTTTCAGAGCGTTGCACTGATTGAGTGCTGGTAAATCGGCAAGCAGTTCAGGAACTGTCCAACCATACTTGTTGGGATCAGGCAGTAGCTTAACTTGCAGGCAAACTTGTGGTGATAAAGATAGTTCGCTAGCCAACTGGTTTAATCTCTGGGCTAGAGTTAAACTGTCTAAAGAGTGAATCCACTGGAATTTTTCCAGGGCTTTTCGGGCTTTATTGCTCTGAAGATGCCCAATCAAATGCCAGGTGATGTCTGGTAAATCTTGTTGTAGATGAGCTTGTTTGAGTTCAGCTTCTTGGATGCGACTTTCGGCGAAATCTCTTACCCCAGAGGAGTAAGCCTCCCGCATAGCTTCTACTGATACCTGCTTGGTAACGGCAATCAGGCGAACAGATTCTGGTAGTTGTTGACGAATTTTAGCAATGCGTTGTGCGATAGAGCCAGTCATTTCTAGCCATTAGTGGTCAGCAGTAGGATAGCGGAGTCAGTGTTTGAGGAAATAGCCTCTTGACCCACTTAATAGCCTATAGCTAATTGCTTCTTCTTGATAGCCAATCAGCTTATGCAATCTTAACTTTTTCTCACCCACTATCTGCTTTGTTCAAGTGCGCAAACTAGAGCCAGCTTAGCTGATAGCTAAATGCTTCTATAGAAATGTTCGATGATGAATTGCAGAAAGGTTCTCGTACTCCGGCAATTGACTAGTGCGACGGAGTAAGCGGAGACGATTTTCTACCAGGAGGCGAGCATCGCTGCGACCAATCGGTTCAAATTTAACCCCAGTAGTTCCAGTAGTCACCAAAAAAAATAGACGCTGGGCATATAGTGTAGTGTATATTTCCTGATGTTCCTCAAGCAGACAGACTCTGTAAAGCAGGCCAAAAGTTGGGTGATTAAGGTAGGTTTCGCTCATCAAAATCCATCACGATCATTAATGCTTGCCATTACAGGGATTGGGAGGAGTAGCCTTTCCATGTAGCAGTCCGACTGACGAAGCGCACATCCCTCTAAGCACCTGGGTCTTCACTCCAGTTCAAGCTTTGTTTATAGCACATTATCCATGTATTTGGAGGGATGACAACTTACACTAGAAATGGTATCGGCTGGAAGTTAATACCTATTCCCAACCTTAACAATGACAAATCTTATAATATGGCTAAGCTTAGGCTAGTGGTACTGAAAAATACCTTTTAGGCATTGAAAAAACAGAATTGTAGTAGCTACGGAATAACCACCATCATGGTGGATACTCACCTGCCAGTGACCATTCCCCCAATTTCCTACTAGTAACCTGAATCCAAAATCTAAAATTAAATATCTAAGAGCGCTAGTGCAGCAAGTTGCGCTTGGGCCTTGTGTAAGGACTCGTGCCATTCTCTTTCTGGGTCGCTGTCAGCAACAATTCCCGCTCCCACTTGACCCCAAACGGTAGCACCATCTGAGGTTTTGGTATATAGGAGAGTCCGGATTAGGATGTTCAAGTCCAGACAGCCACGCCAGTCTAAATAGCCACAGGAGCCATAGAATAAGTTGCGCCGCAGATTTTCTAGTTCTTCAATGATTGTCATGCAACGAACCTTGGGACAGCCAGAGATAGTACCGCCAGGGAAAAGAGCGCGGATTAGGTCGATGACATCGCAGTCTGCTCGCAAGGTGCCCCTCACATTGCTAACGAGGTGCATGACATGGCTGTAGCGCTCAATCGTGAAAAGCTCATTGACTTCCACAGAGCCAGCTTGGCACACTCGCCCCAGATCGTTACGCTCTAGATCCACAAGCATGATGTGTTCGGCTTTTTCTTTGGTGTTGGCAATCAGTTCTTGGGCTTTCTGTTCATCAAGTTCGGGAGTTAGGCCACGGGATCGCGTCCCGGCAATTGGTCGAGTTTGCGCAAATCTATCTTGCAGTTGCACCAGTCTTTCTGGAGAACAACTAATCACCGCTCCCCAAGGCGTCTGCCAATAGCTGGCAAAGGGGGAAGGATTGATTTGCCGCAAGGCGCGATAAATTGCAAAAGCTTCAGCATTGGTGCGGCACTCAAACCGGAGAGATAGGTTGGCCTGAAATATCTCCCCTGCATTGATATATTTTATCGCTTGGCGGACATTCTCTTGGTAATCAAATTGGGAGGAAAAGAAGATGGGGCAATCGGGCGATCGCCCGATT
>CAZZWA010000506.1:0-4050 GCA_964657555.1 uncultured Microcoleus sp. | reverse complement strand
CCGTGCAGTTGAGCGTTACTTTGGTATCAAGTTGGCGTTTCAGAACTGTCACAAAACTGCTGTCTTTCGGCGAGAAGACATCAACTCCGCAGCCTATCTCAAGTTCATCTCAGTTTAAAACCAAATTTTCAACCAGACACCTGAACTCAAAGACTGCTAGACCTGCATCAAAAGCTCTGACAGGCAAAGCTTTTGGTTTGTTGGTACAATAATCAAGCTTGTGGCGATAATGATTATTATTATTTGATAACTGTAATGCTAGAGGTTCAGCACTTATCTATCAATTACCGTGGGGTACAAGCCCTAGAAGATGTTTGTTTCCAGCTGTCAGATGGCAGGCTTGTGGGTCTAATTGGTCCGAATGGAGCAGGGAAAAGTACGCTGATTAAAGGAATGCTAGGCTTGATTCCCCTAAGTGAGGGTCGGATACTGTATCAAGGAAAGCCACTCAAGCGGCAACGACAACAAGTTGCATATGTTCCTCAGCGATCGCAAATTGACTGGGACTATCCCGTCACAGTCTGGAATGTGGTGATGATGGCGCGTACAGCCCATGCTGGATGGTTTCGTTCACCAAGTCGTCAGTCGGAGGAAATAGTCAAAGAAGCTTTGCAACGAGTAGAGATGCTCAACCTACGTCATCGGCAAATTGGTGAGCTATCAGGAGGACAACAGCAACGGGTATTTCTGGCGAGAGCATTAGCTCAACAAGCTGAACTCTTCCTATTCGATGAGCCATTAGCAGCGGTAGACAAAAAGACGGAAGCGCTGATCTTTGATATTTATGCCGAACTGAAGACGCAGGGCAAAACTCTGCTTGTCAGCTGTCATGAATGGGGCACAGCGCTGAGCCACTACGATCAGCTAATGCTATTGAACCAAAGATTGATTGCCTTTGGTTCCCCGGCTGATGTGATGACACCAGAGAATATTCAAAACGCTTACGGTGTTTCTTTACACCCGCGAAGCGTCAGTCAACCGTTAGAGACCACATTCTTTTGCTGAATGGTAGGGGTGGAGTTCCCTCGCCCCTACCATGAGCAAACATGAATAACATCAAGTCCGGTTGAATACTTACAATGCGGCAAAATGTAACTTATATAGCCGGACATCACATAACAGCTAAACCTAAAACTATTTATGTTGCAATGGCTAGTAGAACCGCTCTCGTTTGAATTTATGCGGAATGCCCTAATTATGGGCATCCTAATTGGTATTCTCTGCCCAGTTGTTGGCACGTACCTAATTGTTCAACGCATGGCACTCTTAGGAGATGTCATGTCACATTCTGTTTTACCAGGACTAGCGATCGCCTTTTTTCTGCGAGTCAATATTTTGTTGGGAGCATTTGTCTCTGGCATTCTCAGTGCCTTCTTAATTGCGTGGCTGCGCTCCCAAACTCGTGTCAAAGTGGATGCAGCGATGGCGTTGATTTTCTCCAGTTTTTTTGCTTTGGGGGTGCTGCTGATCACCTTGCTGCGGAATAAGTTAGATCTAGATAGTTTTTTATTTGGCGATATCTTGGCAGTCACTAGAACAGATGTAGCACGTACCTTTGTCATCGCTTTGATAGTTTTGTTCCTAGTCAAGGTGTTTTACAAAGAACTGTTATTTTACACCTTTGATCGGCTAGGAGCACAGGCAATTGGTTTACCAGTAAATTGGATTTATTTCGGCTTAATGGCTGCCGTCACCCTCACTATTATTGCCAGCATGCAAACCGTAGGAGTTGTCTTAGTCGTCGCCATGCTAGTTGGGCCAGGAATCACTGCGTATCTGCTTGTCAAAGAACTCCACCAGATGATGGGACTAGGTGCAATCGTTGGAGCAGTTGCTAGCGTCAGTGGTATGTATATTAGCTATTACTTAAATGCCCCTTCCGGGCCAGCAATTGTGTTAGTTGATTTCGGGTTATTTTTCCTGGCGTTGCTGTTTAGTCCCTCACAGGGAATTTTCACCCGTCCGGAAATTGCTAGCAGTTCAGCTAAGATTTTGCGACAGTTAAGAGGCTCAAGACCAGATCATTAATACGCAAAGAGCCCCCTTCCTATCTTATTGTAGCCCATTCAGCTTATTGAGGAGAAGCTAGACTGCCACTTTGAATCATCGATACTACTGCGTTTCGGCAGTTCATGCACTGACAGCCAAACTTGAGCAATGCCAGTTCTCCGATTTTTTCACTGTTAGGGTTTAGAGCAGTGGGTTGAGGAGACTCTTGAGAAAGAGGTTCATTCACTCTCTGAGCATCAATCGGTTGAGGGCCACCAACGCCTAAATACTGAGGGGGTATCTTTTCAGCACTTGCAGCATGGCTTGTTAGCATCACGAAGGCCAAAGAACCAGAGCAGCCAAGCAAAGTCAGCACATCTCTATTCATGATTTTTACCATATAAACATTCTTGCTCAAAAGTATAGGCGATTAAACTAAAGATCGCCACTCACCTTAATAGCTATCTATCACTTCTAGTGGCTTTGCTTGCACATAGTCAGCCCTTAGACTCTAAACTATCCCTTACTAGAAGAGCTTTCTATCCCAGAACAGAAATGACGCTAACATTCTCAATCAACGACACTCAGCGACTTCAGCTTGCCTCTCTGGAAATGCCGAACCGCTTGTTGCTAGGACCAGGACCGGCGAATATTCATCCAACAGTCCTCCAGGCAATGAATCAGCCAATTGTTGGGCATCTCGACCCAACTTTTCTCGCACTCATGGATGAGATCCAAACTTTGCTGCGCTATGTTTGGCAGACGGAAAACTCACAGACCATTGCAGTAAGCGGTACGGGCTCGGCGGCGATGGAGGCAACGATCGCCAATGCTACCGAACCGGGTGACGTGGTTCTGGTTGGTGTGAACGGATACTTCAGCAATCGTCTTGTTGATATGGCAGGACGGTATGGTGCTGACGTGAGAACCATGACAAAACCCTGGGGACAAGTCTTCTGTTTAGAAGAACTCCGGACGGCTTTAGAAACTCATCGCCCTGCAATCCTAGCTCTAGTTCATGCCGAAACCTCTACAGGGGCGCGTCAACCTTTGGAAGGAATTGGCGATTTATCTCATGAATTCGGCTGTTTGCTGCTGGTTGATACAGTAACCAGTCTGGGTGGTGTACCCTTATTTCTGGATGCGTGGGGGGTTGACCTAGCCTATAGCTGTAGCCAGAAAGGATTGGGTTGCCCGCCTGGTGCCTCGCCGTTTACGATGGGTTCTCGTGCCTTCGAGAAATTGCAACAGCGCCGCACCAAGGTGGCTAACTGGTATCTCGACATATCTGGGTTGAGCAAGTACTGGGGTAGCGATCGCATCTATCACCACACAGCACCCATCAATCTGTACTATGCTCTACGAGAAGCACTGCGTTTGATTGCACAAGAGGGACTGGCGAATTGCTGGCAGCGGCATCAAAAGAGTGTAGAGCACTTGTGGGAAGGACTGGAAGACCTAGGACTCAGCCTGCACGTCGAGCGGGAGTTCCGACTGCCGACCCTCACAACTGTGCGCATTCCCGAAGCTGTAGATGGCAAGGCGATCGCACGTCAGTTGCTGAATGAATATAACATTGAGATTGGAGGTGGTCTTGGCGAACTCGCTGGTCAGGTCTGGCGCGTTGGTCTCATGGGCTTCAACAGTCGCCCAGAGAATGTTGATCGCCTCTTAGAAGCACTGCGGCAAGTTTTGCACAAATAGTTATGACAAGCCAAAATAGCAATTGCTGTTAACAGGACTGCCCTGATTTTTAAAGAAAAGTCACATAAAATCAACTGTTCCAACCCCACGCCTCTAGTCGGGGGTGGAATACCAATGCCCTATGATAATGAGTTTAGAGGCTACCTTGCTGTACCATCTGAGCTACCCTAGCTCGACAGCCTGGACAGTCACAGCCAAATTTGGCAATGGCCAGCTCTTCTATACTTTTGGGGGAGGCTGGTGAGAATGAAGGACGTTCTTGATAGATGGGTGCTTTGACAGTCTGAGCAGCAGTTGTCCTTGTGTTCGCACCTAAATTCTGAGGTACTACCGTTTCAGCATCTGTGGCATTGACTG
>CAZZWA010000505.1:0-4062 GCA_964657555.1 uncultured Microcoleus sp. | reverse complement strand
AAGCTGCACTAGATTCAGATCTCTCTATCTAGCTAGTTGTTCTTAAATAAAACTCCTAATTCTCGCTGAATTGGCAGTACATCCACAATGTCAGTTTGAGAACAGTATTTTAGGTCTTCGTGACAGTTTAGGCGCAGGAGACGTTTGCCGTGGCTGGCGTGATGGAAGAGTTCCAGTAACTTATCTTGCCACTGGCAGTAAAGTGCGATCGCTCCAATCACTTCGTCATTACCAGCAACATCATCCGATGAGTAGCCCAGTTTTGCCAGCAGGCTGTGAGCGATCGCACCTGCACAAGCTGTATCCTCTAATGAGAAACTGCCTTCCCAGCCAGAACCAACCAGCCACACTGTCTCTGGTTTTTGGGCAAGGACATACTGTAACACTGCCTGTCGATTGACAAAGGCGGCGGCAAGTACAGATTGGGCATTCTGCACCCGTTGCAAGGCGCGAGTCCCGTTAGTCGTGCTGATGAACAATCGGCGTCCCTGGACGCGCTCTCGTGTACAATCTAGAGGAGAATTCCCCAAGTCGCATTCAGGGACTTTCGCCCCACCCCGTTCGCCAGCTCGTAGGCGTTTCTCAGGTGGCCAATCTTCGCTCAGTTGCATCAGCTGTTCCATGTCGCTGAAGACTTGTACTGCCTCAGCACCAGCATTCAGTGCAGTGGCAATCGTGGTGGTAGCACGGAGGACATCGATAGCGATCGCGCAGTCTGGCAGGCTATCTGTCGGAGTGAGTTCGGGCGTGTGGTAGACGAATAACTTCACGAGCTGGCTATATCTGTTATTAGTGCTGTCTAACTCTTATTTTATGTGGCATTGGCACCTATGCGAATGTTGTTTTCAGGATGGGAGAGGCTGTGATTCCTATAGTGAAGTCGTTTTTGCCGATATTTTCGGGTCTTCTGTACTTAATATGATGAATATAACAAAACCGAATATAATTACCTGTGAATGTATGTTGAAAAGAAGCAAAACCCTATTTTCTGCGATAGCAATCGCTCAGGCTTTTCAGTTTTATTGCTATTGCTTCCATACTGTAAAAAAACGAAGCAAAGCGTAACGTTTCTTCTACAGAGTAGTTATGGCCTGCAATTTTTTGTAACTGTTCTACTTGTTGTGTTGCTGCATGTAAAGCTTGATCCAAGTTAGGTAATACTAAAAAAGATTTTTTATTTGCTACAACTTCTGCTAACTTGTTAAAACTCGTGGAGGTTAGCTGAGTTAATTCTGTTAATTGAGGAGTCAACCCCTGCCAGAAGGTATCTTCTTGCCTAGCTAAAGCCGCATGGTTCATAGTTAAAATATGCTCCCATAGCCTTCTGAATTGAAATTCCCAAGTTTCGTCTACCCAACATTCACCAGATTGTTCTTTCTTAGCTTCTGACCATAGTTTTTCAGACTCTCGTAAAGGCAGAAGAATTTCTAATCTTAATTTATTGATTGTCTCCTGCTGATATTCACCAGTTATGTAAGAGTTAAAAATAATTTGGTAAAGGTTTTCCAAATTAACTAACATCTGAACCACAAGCCTTCTCAAATTTTCTGTAGCTGGAGATGGCCAAAGGTAAGTGTTGACCAGAAAGGCGATCGCAATTCCTAACGTGGTTTCTAAAAACCGACCCCAAGCATAAAGCCAAGGTTGCTTGCTATGCTCTAAAAGGACGATGGCAGTGACATATCCGGCTAATCTGTAAGCTTCACCTAGTCCTAAATAGCGGCAGATAAAAATAACTAGGGTACTTCCTGTCAACAAAGAAAAAGGATTACTTCCCAAAATGCTGTCAAATGCAGCTCCTGATATTGTACCAATTATCGTACCTTTAAAACGGTTAATTCCAGCATCCCAAGTAGTGCCTCGCGTAGTGCCCATAATAATAATGGGAGCTATAAGTGCATAAATAGGATATTGCAAATGCAGCCATTCAGCGATGACAACAGATAAGGTAGCTGCTAGCCCCATTTTGATGGCATATTTACCCTGAGTTATCGTATCTTCTAAACTGACTTTCATCAAGTTACTGGGTTTTTGCTAATAGCTAATAGTTTAGAGATCTTCTGGCAATTAGCTCCCTACAGAGTCAAACTAGCAAAACTGAGATGTAGCGGCGCTTAAGTGTTTCTGAAGTGTGGCCACTGGTAGTGGGCCTTGCAAATGACTCCAGGGTAAAACTTGTTCAAGTCTCCAGTTGGCATGAACGTAGAAATCCAACTCAGGCAATTTTCCCCGCAGTTGTTTGAAAGCACGGCGGTAACTGCCTAAAGAATCGCCATATTGCCTAGTTAATTCTAAAAGATGAGATAGCCGTCGATCACCCCTAGATAACAAAGCTTGCATTACTGACCAATTATAGCTTTCAGGTCGAAAATCAATTCCTTGACGGCGTAATTCTTTCTCCAGAAACTTCAGACGCTTCTCGGCATTGGGATTCACACCCAACCATTGAAATGGGGTGTGAGCTTTGGGAACAAAGGTGCTGCAACCCAGTGTTAAGCGTAACCCAGGAGCGGCTTTTTTGAGACTGCGCATCATTGTCACCGTCTCGTCTAGATCCTCCGGTTCTTCACCAGGAACACCCACCATCCCATAAAGTTTCAAACCACTCAAGCCACCAGCTTTGGCATTGATTGCTGCTTGGAGAATCTCATCATTGTTCAGCTTTTTATTAATGATTTGCCGCAACCGTTCTGAGCCACTTTCTACCGCAATAGTCAGCGATCGCGTATCCCGCTTAGCTAGGGTCTGCGCCAGTTGTACTGTAACTGTGTTAGTCCGTACCGAGGCCATACTTAGTCGCACATCATCGTACTGAGGCCGACTCAAATAATCCAGCAAGGTTGCAAATTCTGGATGCTGCGTCACTGAAGCTCCCAGCAATCCCAGTCGATTTGTGACTGCTAACCCCCGTTCTATTGCCGGAATCAGCGAACCCTCCACACTAGCCGTCCGAAAAGGCAACGTCAGATAACTTGCTAAACAGAAGCGGCACATCTCTGGGCAGCTGCGTACCACTTCCACCATGTAAATATTTTCCCATGCCGCTTTCTCTGTGACTACAGATGAGGTAGAGAGGGTATTACCTCGATAAGTCTGCTTTTCCACCTGGCTGGGAATTTTCGCATCGACTGGTTGAATTGACTCAATATAGCCAGTTGAGTCTTGATATTTCAACTGATACAGACTAGGAACATAAACTCCTGGCATTTGAGCTAAATGCCGTAGTTGGGTTTGCCTGTCTGCATTGCGGACTTCTTTATATGAATCAATGAAGCTTGGGAGCAAATTCTCTCCATCCCCTAGTAAGATCGCATCAAAGAAATCAGCGAAGGGTTCTGGATTGGCAGTCAGCACTGGCCCACCACCGAATATTATCGGATGGGCTTCAGAACGTACAGCAGCCCGGATAGGAATTTCCAAGAATTCTAGTAAATTGAGGATATTTACATAATCCAGTTCCCAAGAAACAGAAAACCCGACTAATTCCGGTTTTCTAGGCAGGTGTTCGTGGATATCGGTAAATAAGCGACTCATCTCTACATCAGAACGCATTGCCAAAGTTGCCCACACCACTTGATAACCCAAGCTGGTGATGCCAACGCTGTACTCGTTAGGGAAGGCAAAGATAGTAGGAATGGCTTCAGCATCTGGCGTTGCTGGTGTAAATAGAAGGCGTTCAGCTGAGAATACAGAAGCAGTCACAGGCAATTTGGCAGTCAAAATAACAAGATTGATGGTAGGACAGATGCATTGTCCTTCTCTCAGCCTAACACCTGAAATTTTCAAGGCCAGGATAGCTATGATACTGCTAAAGTAACATCAGCCTTTGTTTTTGGGTTTCTTCAAATAAGACTTAGCCCAGGCATACTGCTGTGGATCTTTTTTCAAGAGATACTCGACGACTTCTTGGCGCTTATTCTCATCTTTGGCATTTTTGACCACTCGCTTAATTTCCGCATCCTGATCTCTGGGAGAAGCCCCACGTTTGATTGCCTCTTCAAACCAGCGATCGCCCTCACAGTAATCACCCCGCTCATAACAAATAGCACCCATCAGGGTGTA
>CAZZWA010000504.1:0-4095 GCA_964657555.1 uncultured Microcoleus sp. | reverse complement strand
GGCGGCGCAAGAATGCTAAAAATTGGCAGCAGTCGTTGGTCATTAGTCATCGGTTTTTTATATGTGACTAATGACCAATGACTAATGACTACCTTTCGTCATACTCTACTTCTTCGACTCGCTTACTTTCCACAATCCGAGGAGGCAGAAACTCAGAGCGCCGTCTTGATGATTGCAGGGTCGGTGGGTAAGTGTTGAGTGGGTGAATGACTTGCACAGTCCGACGACCACGCTGCTGTTGTGAGAACAGAGCTAATGTCCCTACCACGAAGATGCCACCACCCAGCGTGACTGCCGCGCCCCCTAGTGCCCAAAGCACACCCGTGAGCATGGGATTTGATGACTGTTCAGCGGGCATCAACACCTGCTGTGCTGGTTTAATCTGCGGGTTCAAGGTATTTGCTTGAGCCTGCGAGGTCAGAGAATCGATTACCATCTGCTGATTCCGCACTTGAGTTTTGAGCTGCTCTGTTTCAGCCCGTTGCTGCTCAAGCTGATACTTCAGCCTGTCATCCATCAGCCGCTGCTGTTCGGGATATGAACTCCCGTACTGAGCGCTTGGAGCCATGCCGGGGGGCACAGTTGCCGCAGGCTGAACAGCCAATGGTGACTGTTGAGCGATTGGTTGCAAGTTAGCTTGACTAGGATTCACTCCTCCCTTGAGCAAGAGAAGAACTGCAATCCCGGCGAAGGCACCACCTGCCAGAAATGCCATGCTATTATCACTCATTGCTCTTGCCTTTTAACCACACTTAAAACACAACTATTTACCACTAATGCACTCCAACAGACATCATTAAAGCTCAATCAACTTGGAGTTAAGGAGCTAACTGAGTATATGAGTATAGGGCAGTTTGCCACCATAACGAACATTTGACTTTATACTAAAATCCACATTAGCTTAGTTGCCTACCCTACGAGCGATGGTGGAGAAACACCCAAACTTTCTGGTACTGAAACTCAGCCCTGAAAAAATGCCCATCCATCAGTGTACTAAGCTTTGCCGAGTGTAGTCTGCACCTACAATTGAAAATAATTCTAACGCTTACTTGACCTCTAGCTTTTTTTGTGACACAGAGAAGCACCACTTGACCCTATTCAGTCATTCTGCCAGAAAATTTTTCAAATGCCGAGATTTCTTAACTTATCCTACCTAAGGATACCGTTGCCGAATAGGGGGTGTGACCCCCCGTTCCCCTAGTTATGCGGTTGTAACAGCGCCGAGTCAGAATATCAAAAAGCGATCACCTCTGTGTTGGCAACTGACTCTGACTGAGCAAGACAATGCGCTCTCTCTTGAAGTAGTTCCCGAACATTACAGGCGATCGCCACTAGCTGCCGCTAGAAGATTGCAGCTTTCTAATAATTCTCAAGCCTTGATAGCTTATCTTCCAGGATTAAGTCTGAATAGCAAACCAGCATCTCCTTGATTATTGAAGGGTATCGCTCTCTCCCTCTCTCCTAGCTCTATCACAGTAACTCCCCTGTTGTTGTACGTATACTGAGGTGTCCCGTTAGGAGTAATTGTACCGACTGGGTAGATGTTCGGATCGTCGGCGCTGTAGGCAATGGTAAAGCTAGGATGGGTGACAACTATAGGGTTTTTTGTATTAAACACTCCCTCATAGTTTTTTTTACTATTAGGGTTGCTTATTCCTATATTTTTAAAGTACCGAGCACCCCCATTAACAACTACAGGTGCTGGATCAGCCTTGACAACGCAGGGCAGTCCACCTATTACAGTAGCTATTCCCAGAATAGTTAGCGTTCTGAAAATGGTTTTCATAGTTTTATCCTAAGTTTTGTGTAAATTTAGAAAGCTTCAGGAAGTATTTTCCTGGTTCGAGGCTATTTAGATATTAGACTATCGGTGGCGAGTCAACCTAAATAAGGGTCAATCTCAATCACCCTTCTCACACCATTAATAAGCTTTTTTTATACTTTTACAAAAGTTAGTTTTACTACTATAGTTTATTAAACTAGTTACATTAATAGCATAACCTTTGAATAGCCAAAATGCTTATGTCTAAAGACACATTTTTTCAGCTTTGATGACTTGAGACGGGTCAGAGGCTCCGCCTGTTTATTGTAGCCCAGATCACACCATTAATCATGATGAAGCTAGCAATCAATGCATCATTGAATTGGAAAACAACACTCTTATTTTTAACCATTGCAACTCTAATCGTTTTGCTAACTGGTTGGCTCACAATGAGTCGCGTATTGCCCATCAAGATGACTCTGGATTACAGCAGAGCCGAACTCAACTTTATACAATTTTGGGTCAAGCTAGCTATCTTCATTGGGATAGCACTCCCTGGAGCGGCATTTTTTGTCTGGATACGTCATCCTGAACCCCGAACAGTCCTGGGTTTCTACTTATTGGTTTTAATCATCCAGGTTGTGACTGAGCAGATCTTGAGTAAAATGTTGTTTCCCAGCATTGTGGTCACTATTGGAACTATCTACACAGCTTTTCGGCTTTGGCAATTATGGCAGGGTCAACAGCTTGTAGCTGCAACCACCGAACTTGGCGTGCTGAGCCACGGGCTTATAGGTGGTTTATTGTGGCTCATGCTCCTTTTTTGGTTGAGCAACTTAATAATGCTATCGGTACTGCCTTGGCCGATTATTTTACGGCACACTTGATTGTCTAATCAGCATTCACCCCGCCGCCTATCTTCTTGTGCTTTCAAACGTCTAATTCGTCAAAATCCTCAATCGGGTGCGGCAATTAACCGCCTACAACAGGCTAAAAACCTTGTATTTATAGCATTTCACTCTGAAAGCGGATCTCACGAGCAAAGAATCGACTTTGTTGAGAGGGCATGTTTTATATCTATTATGAGGAAAAGCCATCTGCTAATTAAACGCGATCGCATCCTATCTTATGGTGCCGGTGGTCTACCCTTATAAATCTTTCCGCGACAGCAGAGACGCCACCGACTCCTGATTCCGCAACGCGAAATTATCAGACACAACCAACGCTGGAAATTGTCCTTCTGGGGCTTGTTCGCTAAATGTCAAACTTGAGTATGAAAGCCAGGTACCCTTGACACGCCATCCCACCTGCTCTCCAAACCGACACCAAGTATCCCAATCTGCCTTTTTATGACCTCCAAGGCTCTGCCAAATCAGCTTTTGCGGAGTCAAGCCGAAGCGTCCCTGGCTATATTCTGTCCAGAAGTGGTCGATAGTCTGTAAGTCTGGTTGCGGAAACCTTTCAATATCTTCTACTCTCAGCCAACCTTCTCTTCCAGCGCCCTTCAGCATGAGAGCTGCTGTTTCTTGATCAGCTGCTTGCCATTTTCCAGATGTGAGGAGATGCTTCAGTTTGCTATAACTATCAACAGTAAGACTGTTCATTAGGGGCGGCAATAATGCTAGCCAGTCTTTAACCGATTGAGGGCGCTGCTCTGGCTTTAAAGCCATGCCTTTGAGAATAGCCTGATTCAGGCGATCGCTGATCTCTGGATTCAGATGCTGGGGTGGTTTTAATGTCATCCCAAAAACCCTCATTGGTGCACCTATTGGAACTTCTGTCGTTAACAGGGAATACAGCGTTGCGGCTAAAGCATAAACATCAGTGAAAGCACCGCGTTTAGCTCGCCAATCATACTGCTCAATCGGTGCAAAGCCATCGCAGGCAAATCCTGTCTGCGTCTGAGTCAAATTTGGGGTAAACTCGCGAGCAATGCCAAAGTCAATCAGGACGGCTTCAGGCTGGCTCTTTCGCACCATGATATTGCGCGGCTGCACGTCCCGGTGCAGTAAGCCGTTGTTGTGAACAAAAGTCAATGCCTCACCAATTTGGTGAATATAGCGTAAGGCTTCCGACTCTGACAAAACACCGCCACTCCAAACCCGATTCCCTAAATCTTCCCCCTCAATGTATTCCATCACCATGCACCACAGCTCATCCTCTTGAAATACCTCATCAACCCGCACAATATGGGGATGTCTGTATTTGGCTAACCGCATCGCCTCATTCAGGAAATCCTGCTGAAATTTGTCGAAGTCGCGTCGGCGTTGCAGCCACTCATTGAGAGTCTTGATAACTACCAGATTGCCACGTTTGTCTTTAGCGAGGTAGGT
>CAZZWA010000503.1:0-4122 GCA_964657555.1 uncultured Microcoleus sp. | reverse complement strand
AACCCGGTGATTCTAACTGAATCACTACCGATACTGTATCACCAAGTTGGGGATTCACTGGCGAATACCTGATCTGCAAAGCTAGCACTGGTGCAGCTATAGTCATAACACTAGCAGCAATTCCCCCGCTTAGGCTACTGCTAATTTTATTTACATTAAGACACTGCATCCACAAAACAGCAGAACCAGCAATTTGGCGACTTAATATCAGATTCATGAATTTATTCTCATAAATAATATGGCTCATTCAAGGTGCTCGCGCTCAATCAATATGCTTAACAGATACTTCTATATAAATCCATTAAATAATCAATTACTAACTTAGGCTTCAATAATTCATTTAAGTTAAATAAAAAGATTTAAGGAGAATGCTGCAAAACCCTGAAAGTTTGGCGCGAGATCCAGTTTTTTATAAAGCAAGTACATTAAAAGACATTTATTCGTCAACAGGTTTCTAACTAATGCTAATTAAAATACCATTGAATTATCTTAGATACAGTAAGAGTCTTTATTAGGTAATATAATATAATTTAATACTTCTCTCATAAAGTAAGCTAGTGCAAGAAGATTTTAGACTGATCGTTGACCTGGTGTCAGTTCTCGCGGCAGCAGCTGCTGGTGGACTGTTAGCCGCACTTTGCCGTCAACCAGCCTTACTAGGTTATATCCTAGGAGGAATGGTTGTCGGACCAGCAGGGCTGGGACTGATCAAAGAACTAGTACAGATAGAAACTCTAGCTCAGTTTGGTGTCGCCTTTTTATTGTTTGCCCTAGGGGTTGAGTTTTCCTTTGCCGAACTCAAAAAAGTGCGGGCGATCGCGCTGGGGGGAGGTGGACTGCAAATTACCCTGACTATTGCTATCACAGTTTTTGTGGCTTGGGCAACCGGAGCTTGGGTCACCTTGCCAGCCAAAGGGATCTTCTTGGGGGCGATTCTGTCACTCTCTTCAACTGCTGTCGTGCTCAAGTGTCTGATGGAGCGCAATGAAACGGCAACGTCCCACGGACAGGTGATGCTGGGCATTTTAGTCGTGCAAGACCTAGCATTGGGATTGATGCTAGCTGTTTTACCGGCTCTTGACCAACCGCCAGAAACAATGGCGATCGCCGTTGCTCAGGCCCTACTACGGATCGGACTATTTGCTGGCGGTGCCGTTGCCGTAGGCATCTGGATAATTCCTCCCTTGCTGCGCCTCCTAGCTAGAACAGAAAGTAAAGAGCTATTTTTACTGGGTGTTGTAGCTCTATGCTTGGGAATTGCCCTACTAACCGAGCATCTAGGTCTTTCGATTGAGATGGGAGCCTTTGTTGCTGGTTTAATGATATCAGAAGTCGAGTATGCCGACCAAACCCTGACATATGTAGAGCCACTGCGGGATGTGTTTGCGGCTCTATTTTTTGCCGCCATTGGCATGCTCATTGATCCTTTCTTCCTATGGAAAAACCTAAACTTAATTCTGGGACTGGTATTACTGGTAACCGTTGGCAAGTTTTTGATTTTGACACCTATAGTTAAAGCATTTCGGTATCCGTGGAAAACCGCCTTAATTGCTGGGTTGGGTTTAACTCAAATTGGAGAATTCTCCTTTGTGCTGGCAAGTGAGGGACAGGCGCTGGGACTGGTTTCTCACCAAGTTTACCTATTAATTTTGGGGACAACGGCAGTCACCCTGGTCGTGACTCCCTTTTTGCTGAAGCTAGTACCGCAGTTATTGGATCTCCCTTGGCTACAGCAGTATCTTGACCCTATAAATGTTCCTGTGGAAGTGTCGGACAAGTTGCCGATGCAAAATCAAGTCGTCGTCTGCGGTTATGGGCAAGTAGGAAGAAATTTAGTCCAACTCTTAAAGCAGCATAACTGCCCCGTCTCGGTGATCGACCAGTCAGAGCGAATTATTCAGAAATTGCGAGATGAAGATGTGCCCTATGTTTACGGCAATTCCGCGAGTTTGCATGTTTTAGAAAGAGCTGGGGTAGATAAAGCTCAGTCGATGGTGATCGCGCTCCCCGACTCGATGAGTACCCGACTCACTCTCAAACGAGCTTTAGAGTTAGATCCAGATCTGGATATTGTTGTTCGGGCAAATCACGACCGCGATATTGAATTGCTTTACCAATTGGGAGCTAAGGAAGTCGTGCAGCCAGAGTTTGAGGCGAGTTTGCAAATGGGCACCCATTTGTTAGTAAGTAGGGGCCTATCTCTACCGCTGATTCAAAGGCAAGTGCAGCAAATTCGCAGTTCTCATTATCTAGAATTGCGTCCTGAACGACCAGCTGCCGAGATTGCGCGAGATTTACAAGTAGCGCTCAATGGCACGGGGATAAATAGCAAGTGGTACACGCTGCCAACTGATTCGCCTCTGCTGGGCATGAGCTTGGAAGAAACGAACATCCGTACTTTTACTGGCGTCAGCGTGTTGGCCATTCGCCGAGCCCACGGTGAGGAAATTGACTATCCCGAAGCCGAAACGATTCTGGAAGTGGGCGATCGCCTTTTAGTAGTAGGAGAACCGGAGGAACTAGGGGCTTTTAACGACTTGGCTAAGGGTGAGGTAGCGGTTCCAGAGACTAATGGCACCTCCTGCCAGTGGTTGCAGCTAGTTGCGGATAGTCCAGCAGTCGGTAAAACTCTGGACGAACTCTATCTGAAGCGTCAGTACGGCATCCAGGTGCAAGCGATTCGCCGAGAGGGAAAGTTTATCAATTTGCCGGATAGTAGTGTAGATCTACGCGCTGGCGATCACCTCCTGTTGTGCGGTGGTAGTTATCCCCTGCATCTATTGCGTCATTGGATTGCCCCAGAGTCAACTCAGCCAGTCTTGCAGGTATCTACGATCAAGGCTCCGGTAAGCGAAGCCCTGCATGAGTTATTACCATTAGATAGCCAGCGAGAAGAAGATGCTAAGGCTTTGGCTTCAGATAGGCGATCGCTTGACGCCAAACCAGGGTGGGCTGATCATACTGATCGGTGAGACACAGGCAGTCTGGGTCTTGCCAGCGAATTTTACCAACTAGTAGCTCTTGGGTGATCAGTTTCAGTTCTACATCTTGTTTGTCTTTAATCAGATTTTGAATTTGACGAACGCTGGGCAGCCCGGTTTCTAATTCAGCCATATGAGTTGTTAGTCCTTAGTCTTTTGTCATTAGTTCGTTGTCTGTTGTCCGTTGTTTATTACTACTGACTACTGACCAATGACTAATGAGAAAAGCTGATATTTTAAGTTGATAGCCTTTGGAGACAGTTGAATGACCATCGAATTTACAAAGTATCATGGATTGGGGAATGACTTTATTCTGATTGATAATCGCTCTGACTCTCAACCTGTCGTATCACCAGAGCAAGCCGTGCATCTATGCGATCGCCATTTTGGTATTGGTGCTGACGGCATCATCTTCGCCTTGCCGGGGCAAGATGGTACCGACTACACGATGCGGATTTTTAACTCCGATGGCTCTGAACCGGAAATGTGCGGCAATGGCATTCGCTGCTTAGCCCATTTTCTTTCCACTTTAGAGGCATCATCAACCCAACTTGGTGAGTACCGCATTCACACCCTCGGCGGTGTAATGACGCCCAAGCTGCAACCTGAAGGTCAAGTTAAGGTCGATATGGGTATCCCTCGACTGCTAGCGAGCGAAATTCCTACAACGCTGGGTGCATCTGAGGAAAAAGTCATCAAGCAACCCTTGGCAGTTGCGGATCAATCTTGGTCTGTCACCTGTGTTAATATGGGCAACCCTCACTGCGTCACCTTTGTAGAAGATGTGGCGGCTATTCCTTTAGAAACTATTGGGCCCCAATTCGAGCATCATCCAGCTTTCCCCCAACGTACTAACACAGAGTTCGTGCAAGTGGTGCGCTCAGACTATTTGAAGATGCGGGTATGGGAACGGGGTGCTGGCGCAACCTTAGCCTGTGGTACTGGTGCGTGTGCTGTCCTGGTTGCTGGGGCATTAACCGGAAGAAGCGATCGGGCTGCTACAGTGGAACTACCAGGTGGTTGTTTGGAAATTGAGTGGACAACTGCCCCTGAAGGGCGGATTTATATGACTGGCCCTGCGGTAAGAGTTTTTACCGGAAGTATCAGCGAGTGACTAGTTTCGGCTCCAATTATTTGGAGC
>CAZZWA010000502.1:0-4125 GCA_964657555.1 uncultured Microcoleus sp. | reverse complement strand
TAAAAAGCTTTTTCCAAAAAAGTTAAAGTATATGAGCGCTAAAATGTTTGATCCCAGAGTAATAACTGTTTGTGCCTTGAGCTTATTACTTGCTGTTGTACCTGCGGCTATAGCTGAGTATCGTCCTCCTCGTACTCAAAAAACTCCTACTGACTATTCTAAGTCTGGAGGTGTGAGGGGATGTCCGGAAGATAAGATACCCCTAACAATTCTCGCACCTCAGAAATATGTTGGGGAGACAACTTCCGTTCACCCTACTTTCGCTTGGTTCGTCTCTAAATCTTATGATGTAACTTTTCGTCTTTTTGAGTTTGACCAAAACGGTGAACCTAAAGACTTGATTAAGCCAGTGTCTATACAAAAAAGCTCGAGAATCAGTAACTATTCCCTCCCAGAAAATCAGCCAGCACTAATTATAGGGAAAAAATATCTCTGGCAAGTTTCTATTAGATGTCCACAGGGGGATCTGATACAAGCAGCAGAATTTACAGTTAGACAAACACTGTCAACTTTGTCAAATCAGTTCCTTACTAGAAAGAACGGATTGCAGAAATTAGACTTATACGCCGAAGCGAGTTTGTGGTACAACGCATTAGAAGAAGCTCTCAAGTTAACTGGAAACCAAAAGGAAAAAGCTGTCTCAAATCTGCTGCGAGATCTGGCTCTATCAGAGCAACCACAACCAGATGGAAAACAAAAGTTAACTGATGCAAATAGCCAAGAGATCCAAAAACATATCAATAACTTGAAGCAAATCGCCAGCGACCATCCTTAAGCTAACTCTCATTTCCCCGATTTTGCTGGGCAATACATTCGCGTGAGAACTTCTGCTTCTAGTAAATTTAAATCAACAGTGAAAAATCAGATACCTGACAACTCTTACGAAGTCGGGTATCTATGTATCTGATTTTTCCCGTTAAGTCGTCAAACCTAGAAATGATAACGGTTTTGGAGTATAGCTTAATTTTCAACAAGCAACCTTTAATGAGAATAATCGACAAGACAATAGGACTTTGGGACTGGGATTACAGTAAGCGATCGCTCAAATAAAAAGATAACCTCAGATCTTGCACCTACCGAATAAACTCGGAAAAAGCAGATAAAAAGTCCAAAAATGAGACATTAGAAGCAATGTCAGGGTTGGTCACTACTTAGATATTTAAAGAACTATAAAACTAGTAATGTTACTTGATTTCTTGAGAAAGACGATGGCAGGTTTTGTCAGGGTATGATGTTCCAAATAGTGAGTCGTTGATCAGGCGATCGTTAATTATGCGAATGGCGCTTATTTGTGGAATTGTCCAAAATGTGAGAAAAAGGGCGTGAAACATATTACAGATAAGCAAGAAAAATGGTTTCAATTCTTGCCCAGTCGGGTAGGTCGGGAGCATTACTGCTCCTTTCCCCCCTCAGAACCGTGCAAGCGACTTTACACCGCACACGGCTCAAGCAAATCATGAAGCTACCAATTAGGCAACTCCTCGTCTATTCAATGAACCAACTTTTCAACGGGAGTGTATCTGTTGATGGCAAAGTAAATGCACCAATTGGAGATTGGCATAACTATTTTTGCCTTGTTGATGACGAGGGATGATGTGGTGGATGTGTAATAGTTCCCCATTAAACAGAGATTCGCTACACACTGGGCATCGATAGTCATGTTTTTGAGCTATCTTCTGGTAACTGGGGATTAACTCTTTAGATTTTGTCTTCTCCCTGTTCTTCCAGTATGTTCTCAAGTTGGGGTCATCAGGTGATGATGCTCCTTTAACTAGGACATGTCTTTCTATCCCAAACCAACTAAATCTCAACAGATGTTTTCCAGTAAGTTTGTTACCAAACACCCAGTTATCATTCCTGTCAAGATTTAATCGTCCCCAGTAGCGTTTCACTCGCCATCTCACTGGTTTATTAGGATGCATTCGCTTGGTGTACCTTTTTTCCCTCTGAAACATCCAATTATCTAGATTATGAAATGTTTCTGAGGAGACCCCGATACGAAAATAGTTAGCTTCACCGCGAATGATAGGGTTGAGCTTATCTATTAAAGCATTGACATTTTCGCTATTATATTCAAGCCAAATTTGTCTCAGCTTATTCCGTATCCTCTGTATGGATTTCTTGCTAGGTTTAATTAGCAATTTCCAGCCCGTTTTTGTGTTGGTTACTGGATATTGTCTAATGTTGAATCCGAGGAAATCAAATCCTTCACTGATATGAACTATTTTGGTCTTTTCATCTGAGAGGGTAAGTCCTCTAGATTTCATCCATTCGTTTAGGATTATTACTGATAATTCAGCATCCTCTTTGGTTTCACAAAAAACCGCAAAGTCATCGGCATAGCGTACAAAAGCGCGTTTACTTATGAGTTCGCCGTTCTTTTTGTATTTTACGCCTAACACTTGTTCGATTCCATGCAGAGCTATATTAGCCAAGAGCGGGCTGATTATTCCACCTTGCGGTGTACCCGTTTCAGTGTCATGGAAAATTCCATTGTCCACGTATCCTGCTCTTAGCCACTGTTGAATCAATTTCCTGGCTGGGAAATTACCAATGGCTTTGATTAAAGGTTCGTGTGCAATGTTATCAAAGCACCCCTTTATATCGGCGTCTACAACCCATTTCTTCCTCCTATGAGGACAGGCAATTCCGTATATTTTGGCAATTGCATCATGAGCGCTTCTGCCAGGACGAAATCCGTAGCTGCTACGTTCAAATAGGGCTTCCCAATAGGGTTCCAATGCATTTTTTACAATCGCCTGTAGGCAGCGATCTATTATGCAAGGTATTCCCAGGGGTCTTTGTTTTCCATTTGGCTTGGGTATATACACCCTTTTAGCTGGAAGTGGTTTCCAGGGAATAAATTGGATTAGTGCATCTACTAATACTCCTCTGGCTTCTGGTGTTTTCACCACAAGTTTGTCCACACCCGGCGTATTCTTGCCAGAATTGATTTGCGTTACTTTCCTCACCGATAACAGGATGTTGGAGTAGCTACGCATTAGCAACCTTTGCAGATTGCGAACCAATTTCAACCTACCCTCAGTGGAAGCCTTGAAAATTCTTTGTCTCAGTCTCCTAACTACTTTATTGACTTTGCGCCAATTGACGCTTTGCCATTCAGTAGCTCTTTGAGTTACGTTCACAACCCTAGTGGATTGCATCTAACTTTTCCTTTCAAGTTCGGTAACATCACAAATATGTTTCAAGAGATTCACCTGTCATACGTCAGCACCCTTTCAGGTCAGGCATTTCACCCTATCCACTTGGTTATGTCTTCCCATTACCTTCTCGGTTAGTGGCTTTTGCTTCTTATGACATCCTCCACCCACTAAGGAATTACACTTCTCTTACGATTAGCTTACGAACAGCATCGACCTAGTTGTTCGACCTTATTGGGATTATTTCGTTTCACACGCGAAAGATGCAGTCAGTTTAGGTTCCCTCTTTACACCGGGGGTCTATTAGTGCCCTATTTATTTCGTTTGGGCGGGACGAAATAACATTGATAGTTAAAAAGCTATCTTTTTTTACCCCACGCTGCCGTGTTAGCCGTTTCCGACAGTCTAGATTCACGATGCCTCATCAAGGGTTCACTTTCGTTAACCATGTTGACTTTACCCTAGCACTTACCCCGTCTAATGCGGCTGATAGGTTTGGTACACTTAACCCTCAAGCTATAGGACATTATAGTTACCTAATGATGCCCCTGAGGGCGGGTACTGGTTAAGGACACTAACCAGGAGTTTTTTTGAGGAACTCACTCTCTACGTGCGACCAGAAATCGCACCGCCCAAAACTTAGTTTACACCTTACTATCACTGATGCCCTCTGTTTACCAGCAAGAAAACCTTGAAGCAATGTTGGGATTGTTTTTAGAGGCACAAGGGTATCCACTACCAGAAAATGGTAAAACTAAGTCTGCCAGTGCCTTGAGTCGATTTCTTAATATTTACAATTGGTCAACATTGAGTGTAATTCGTACTACTCGTAACCGTGTTGTTAAGGAAATTTTATCTGAGCGTTTATTGGGACGCAAACCATTTCTACAAGTGATTATTGACCTAACAACTCTGGAGAAGTTTGGGAAATTTAAGGGATTTGAAAATTTAATTCGCGTATACA
>CAZZWA010000501.1:2306-4131 GCA_964657555.1 uncultured Microcoleus sp. | reverse complement strand
TATCTGAGTTGCTACCGTTTTCTAATGCAACATTTTAGCTGTGCCACACCACTACGATTTGAAGATTTACTTTATAAATCAGCTCTTACCCTGAGGTACTTTTTCCAAATCGGCTGCGTACAGGGTTTCTATCAGTTTGCGATTGCCAGATTGTCCATGAGGTAAGACTTTCATCAATTGCGCTGTTTTTTATTCTTCCAGAGTGATAAAAGAGGGTTATATAGCCGGACATGATATGACAGGTGCAAGATCTGAGTAAAGCAAAGGAGATCAGTAGGAAGCAATTAATGATTTACGCTCTCGGCAAAACTTTTCTTAGAGCGAAGGGAGATGGCACACTACCACAAACTCCTTGAGCTAATAAGACGAATTCAGCGATGACCCGTAGAGATTGGGGACTGGGAGAAGCTCACAGTGAAACAACTGCCGACGTTTGGCTGACTTGTAACCGTCAGAGTACCCCCATGATTTTGGACGATACTTTTGGCGATCGCTAAACCCAACCCAAAACCTCCAGATCGATAAGAGCGTGCCTCATCTGCCCGCCAAAACCGCTCAAAGATGTGCTGAAGCTGTTTAGAAGTCATTCCAATTCCCGTATCTTCCACCCTGACAGACACCTGCTGACCGACGCGGGTTGTCTGGATTTCGACAGTACCACCCGCAGGCGTATACTGAATAGCATTTTCAATTAAGTTGGCAAAAACTCTCGTGAGTTGCACTGAATCACCCAGCAGATATAGATGCTCAGTCAGGTTGACTTTCAGTCTCAGATTAATTTCTTTCGCATCGGCTTGCGGCTGATAAATTTGTACTAAATCATGCAAAATTCTCTCTATGTTCACAGCTTCTCGTCTCGGGTTGAGAGCTTGGTCACTTCGAGCTAAGAACAGCAAATCTTCAGTAAGACAAGTCATTTGGTCAGCCGTAGAAGCAATTACCCTAAACTTCTTTGCATCAGTTGGGCGCATCCCTTCTGGAGATTCCAAGGCAACTTCAGCATTTGCCGCAATTGCCATTATGGGACTGCGGAGTTCGTGAGACGCATCGGCTGTAAACTGTTTGAGTCTCAGAAAACTCTGCTCAATGGGTTGCATTGCCTTACGAGTTAGCCAAACACCACCAACGCAACTCAGTGCCAGAGTCATGGCAACTGCACTGCCTAACCCCCAATCTAATTTATTAAGTGTTTCATCAAATTCTTCTAAAGATTGACTTGCCCTCACATAACCAATCAGAAGACCATCATCACTACCCATTATTGGTAAAGTCACTCCCCGAAGGCGAGTGTTGTTCATCTTCTGAGCTTGCACCCTCTGATCAAAAGCAAGTGGCAAAGTCAATACATATTGTCCTTGCTGAATGACTAAGCGTCCTTGAGCATCAAACCACTGCAAAGCTTGATGACGATTAATAAGTTCTTTCAGGGGAAAATCCTCTTCCACCTTCAGACGACCGTGATCAACCTCAGCATTAGAGGCAGCACTTTGTCCTAAGATTATCAGGTTTTCTGTCAATTTTTCACTCAAACTATGAGTAAATACTACCCGGACTGCTAGCGCAAATATCCCTAGAAGGGAAGCGAAAACAGTCAAATAAGATACCAGTAATTGATATCGGATTTTCTGAAACATGAGATGCCGTGATCACCTGCTAGTTACTTGTCACTTCGTAGGCGATATCCAATCCCATAGACATTTTCAATGAGTTCTGACTCACTCCCTGCCGCTTTCAACTTGCGTCGTAAGTTTTTTAAATGAGTTTTAATCGTTTCTTCACCAGACACATCTTCACATTCCCAAAGTTTATCTAATAATTCTGACCT
>CAZZWA010000501.1:0-2206 GCA_964657555.1 uncultured Microcoleus sp. | reverse complement strand
ACTTTATCAGTGGTTGTATCTTTCGCTGTTAGCATTAAGATCAGAGCCTTACATGCCACTAATCGTAAGCGTTTGCATAGGGTAATTCCATCAAGAAAGGGTAACATCAAATCTAACAAAATCAAGTCGTAGGGAATAGCTTGCGCTTGTTCCCAACCGCTAACCCCATCTTGAGCTAGATCTACAACATGATATTGACGGGTTAAATGCTCAATTAATGGTTCAGCAATTCGCTCATCATCTTCAATCAGTAAAATTCTCATGACAGCTAGCTATTTTGCAATAGTCCCTTGGCGATCGCGCCCAAAATGACTGTCCCAAACACTAAGCGATATAAGACAAATAACCAGGTATTATGAGTTTGCAGGTAACGTAGAAGCCACGCGATCGCTAGATAAGAAAAAATCGTTGTAGAAATAATCCCCACAATAAGCGGCAGCACTCCCGCACCTCCCAGCCCAACTTGAAAAGCATCCTTGCTCTCGACTAAACCTGCCAAAGTAATTGCCGGAATACCTAACAAAAATGAAAAACGCGCTGCCGTTTCCCGCTCTAAACCCATAAACAACCCTGCTGTTAGCGTCGCACCCGAACGAGAAACACCAGGAATGATTGCCAGAGACTGAGCCAAGCCCATCAAGAGACAATCTTTAAGGCTGAGTTGCTCGAAGTTACGCTTACGCTCACCCAATCTCTCGGCGCACCCTAGAAGTAGGGACATCACAATCGAAGCCCAGGCGATGGAAGAAAGACTCCGTAGTGGCGAATTATCATAGTCAGGAATTAAAACTTTTACCAAAAGTCCAAAAAAGATTGCTGGTAGTGTCCCTAATATAATTCCTATCCCCATCCGGAATTCCTTTGAACTGTAATTACCCGTCCGTACTCCCTTGAAGAAACCAAGTGTAATTTGTCTTAAATCCTGCCGGAAATACCACAGCACTGCTAGAATGCAACCGAGCGGCAACACGGCAGCCACGGCAAGACCTGGATCGCCCCAACCTAAGAGAACAGGCACTACTTTGACATGAGCCGTACTGCTGATGGGCAAAAACTCCGCCAATCCTTGCACGATTCCCAAAACAATGGCTTGAAAGATGGTTATCTGAGACATCTTTGCCGTTGCCATCGGTGTGAGTGTGGATGAGAGTTGAGTGGCAACAACTTCTAAAGGGAAGGCGAGAAATGCGCTAATTATACCAATGACAAAGATCTTGAATAACTGACGTTTTAAACTAGACATACCTCACCTTACTGTCTCTTAAATCTTCGTGTTTCACGAAAAGCGGCGGGAAATCCCATTCCCAGATTGAGTGGGCAATCCTTCCCCACCCCGCCGCTTTAAAGGATAGCTAATGGCTTTAAATAATTAGCAATTAGCAAAATCCCCTACCCCTCCTACTTATTACTGGGAGCTGCGTTCTTGTTGACTTGTCTGTCCTCCTTTGTCTTTGCGGTCTGGAACCTGTATGCTGCTTTTGGGGCGACTGGCTTCAGCCGCTTCGCTATCTGGTTGGTTAATATTCTCGGTGTAGAGAACTTTAGTATTGCCCGCATCCACGGCGACTTGTGTCTGACCAATGGTGACTTTATAGACTAAGTTGCCATCTTCATTATCGAGTTTAACCCGGCTAGCTTTACCCCCTAGAGCAGTTTCAGCAGCTTTTTGGGCTTGCTGTGGTGTAATCTTAGCCAGAGCTTGAAGTTTGGTCGCTTCCTGCTTTTCCTCTGCATCATCTGCCTCTTCAACATCACCATCAGATGCTTCGGCTATTTGGGTGCCAGGGCGATGCGGTGGCCTTGCCTCTGGTGACTCAATCGCATCCGCTAGTTCTCCATCCCCGTCAGACGCTTCGGCTATTTGAGTGCTAGCACGATGCTGGGGTATGATTGCAACTGTAGGCTTTGGCTGGGTAGCGTAGACGCTGCGGGCTAACCCACCGAGTCCCAAAATGCCTAACATCGCTGTGGCTAGAAGAAATTTGGTTGATGTTTTCATGACTGGAAACTCCTTAAAGGTTTGAAAAGTAGTTTCACTTTAGAAAGCAAAAGAGAAGAACTAGGAAATACTCATAGCGAGCAATTTTTCCAATAACTTATATCTTGCACCTAGCCTTGACGATGAGAAATCGCGGCTAGAAAAACCAAGTACGCCAGCGCGGAATGGTGGAAAATTAATGGTTTTGTCTGAATAAAAGCGAAGCCT
>CAZZWA010000500.1:0-4135 GCA_964657555.1 uncultured Microcoleus sp. | reverse complement strand
AATGCTACCTGCTGCCACCTCACCATTATCGCCAACTTCTCCGATGTAAAGATATAGGGGGACAGTAGTAGAAACAGGACTTGTCAGGTTAAACCCAACTTTCCCGTTATCACCCAAGCTGGCGAATCCAAAAGCGGTTGAGCCGAGTGATGAATCTTCGTTAGTTGTGTTATTGCCATCAAAGCTCCCCAATGTGGCAACTGTGTTGTTAATATTACTGCCTGTTGTTCCAAACAAAGCTGGATCGGCAGGTAAGCGCTGTGTTCCTGGAGTGAAGACAGTTGCTGCTGGACTGAAATTAAACACACTCAATCCTGGTAAGGCATTGATGTCTGCTGCATTGCTAATTAGGGTAGGACTGAGCTTAATTGCATCCAAATCAAAACCACTAAATTTACCAGGAGCACCACCTAATCCACTACTGTCATCAGCAATTTGGATTGAATTAAGATCAAATCCTAGGTCGGAAAGCTTAGCGTAGTAAACTGCGGTTCCTGTTGGAGATCCGCCAGCCAAGCCGGGTAGCTTTGTAAAGCTCACATTTAATGTTGCTGCTAAGGCATTGCTGGCAGATATTAAGGTGAGTGCAGTAGTAGTAAGACCCAGAGCAACTAAGTTATGGGTTGCAAACAAATTTACTTTCTTCATAGTTTTCTCATTAACTCGATATTTGAGAAATGTTGCTACCCAGCTAACATCTCTCAGAGCAGTACATGCACTACTACAAATATCTGCTGTACTTTTACTGAAAATTTCTGGTGAGTTCGTGAAAAACTCTTGAACAAGACCATTATGTTTGTTGATTGTACTCCCCTGAGCCTGTAAGGTTCTGGTAAATTGCCCAAATCGCCATTGCTCGCAGATAGTGGCTGGCGCGGAAGGTTCCGGTAGCAGTGATGGCTTCCGGTGTCCGGAATTGCAACCCATTTTTATAGATTTGCTGCACTACAGCTTCTGTAATTCTGAACGCCTCATCCTTCATGCCGTTCTGGACTAGAAAAGCAGCCAGACCAAAGTTAATCCCAGTCCAAACTTCCAACGGATGAGTGGCATCGGGATTTGCTGGTGAGCCATCAGCCCTCAGACCGTTGGCAGCACCTAATTGACCATTGTGGAACTTTAAGAAGCAGGCATTATAAATAGTCTGGAGGGCAGATTGCGTGCACTCAATTGGCACAATATCAGGTAGTCCCAGCAGGCGCGCATAGAATTGACCGCACAACTGGTCTGCCATCACCACATCAGAACCGCTCTCACTGTCGAGTCGATAGTATTGCCCATTCCAAAGTTTTTCCTGATACACGATGCGAGCCTGTGCTAGCCAGGATTGATAAGTCACGACTAAACTTGGAATTTCTGGTAGCGATGCGCGCTGCATTGAAGGATTTTGGATTGCAGATTGCTCGTCGGTTTCAGCGAGTTCTGGATTCTCACCTGTAGACCCCGAGCTAAAATCGGTAGGATGATCGATCAGAACTTGGCCAATCGCGATCGCCGCCTCCAACGCTGTTAACCATAAACCGCCACAGTAAGCACTGACACCCTGTAATTGCCAGTCATCAAAAGTCTGATCTGGTGCTCCAGAATTTTCTGGAATTCCATCCCCATCCCGATCAAATCTCTTGAGATAGGCAAGCGTCTGGACAATAGACTGCCAACAGTCTCCCAAAAATTCGTAATCTGTTGCACCTGTGAGGATAAAGTACCGATAAACTTGCAAGATAAAGTCACAGGGTAAATCTTTCCATAGATTGCAATCCTGGTAGCTGGTATAGTTGGTTTTCTCCCAAGGGTGCTCATTGGGAGCCCCCAAATCGTGGGGTGTCGCACCAACAGCCTTACGGATTGCTGATGCGTTATTATACCCAGTTACTCTGAGGGTTTCGTCGCCAGTGGGGATTGCCCGTGCGAATGCCTCCAGCACCGCTTTGTCTAGCCTTGGCCAAAGCATCGCTAGAGCAAATGAGCCATAGAGCCGCACATCCAAGCTTTCATACCACCGATAATCCATGCACTCCAAGACAGCAAATTGGCCAACGGGGTCAAGCTCGGAAGCCGATGTCCAGAGAGTACCGCCGCCAGCCAGCAGGTACAGCTCATTAAACAGCGCCATTTTAAACCAGTTGGGCAAATCTTGCCGAGCTAAAATGGGCTGCTGCCATGCCTGAATCTCCTCCCTCCACAGATCGTCGTGCTTGAGAGCTGTGCGGACGATTGACCAAGCATTACTGCCGCTGAAGCCAAAAAAATCAGTGTAGCGACGGTAATATTTAACACCGGGAGCGAATTCTGTAACCGGGAAATCCCAAGCTAAGAAAAAGGGAATCTGGCGAGTTCTGCCAGGTTTAATAGTGAAGCGAACCGCGATCGCACCTGCTATCTGTTCCCCTGGTGCTGCTGGTGTTTCATCTTCCCAATCCGGCAAAGAGCCATCAGCGGCAAAGGTATCCCAAACATCTCCACCATCCCCGGCTGGGTTCCAGCGACTGTGATGAAAGACTTCCAGACTGGGGTTGGAGATCGTCGCGATCGCCCACTGCCCTTCTCCCTCTTGCACCTCATCCCGCAGCCTCACCCGATCTAGCAGACAGCCGACTCGATGGAAATCCACAATCCACTGATTAAAGCTCCCCGTGCTATCTCCCCAGCGCGGCTGATATTCATAAACCGGACTGCCATCATCCCGTACCTGCACTTGGGGCGTCTTAATAGCATTGGTAAACCAGCCAATAGTATTCTGCCAGGTCAGCATAATGCTAATAGTGATGGGCTGCTCCGTGGGATTGTGGGCCGTCCAGTGAAAGATTGCCGTGGGGTAAGAGGTTTCTTGGTAGTTTCCCGCCCAGATTGGGGAAAACTGTTCGCAGGTTAACTGAGTCTGGAACACACCCTCATAGACAAACCAACTGCGGGGATAGAGAGCATGGTAAACACCAGCAAATTCAGAGTCTCTTACTTCGCCTTGGCCTTTTGCTCGTGTTCCTGGTCTCTGCTTAGGATACCACTGCCATCGGGATAGGGTATTATCTGCGGGTGGTTCAGTACACAGGGCATAGGCTTGGACTTCGGAGTGACTAGCCCTCTCAAACACACTAAACTGGCAAGCAGGCAAGCTACGAAAGATATGTTCTCCGCCATCAAGGTGCCACAGGTTGAAATCACCCCGCGAGGAACGACCAATGCAACCTGCGCCAAAGCCACCCAATGGCATACCATGCCAGGGGCCATCATCAAGATTGCTAGGGTAGCGAACCCTGTAAGGGTTCTCCCATCCCAAACCAATGGGACGATTCCAGGTATAAGGGGGGATTTCTGGGCGAGAGCGTTGATTAATCATGCCCCGATTTTAAAGCTTTCAGTCTCGCTAGACCGCAATTTGGCAAGAAATTTCTCTGGAAGCTTAGGCAGGGCGAGGAGAGCAGGGGAAAAACTTGGTGGAGATTTCCCCTTGCCCGCTTGGCCAAGCATTGCAAAAGGATTTATTGCACTTGCATCAATTCAAGCATCATAATTCGGTTCCTTCTTTCCTCTTGTTCCCTTGGGTGATTGATGTCACACCGATGGTCAAATTAAATCACATTCTTATCCGTAATTGCATCACCTTGTGCCCTAAGTAATTATCACAGTTTTTCCAGGTCGCCATCACTGTCATTAGCTCTATAAATCTTTCATATTTAGGCTATTGAATTTAGTGAGGCAAGATGCTTTGTTCAGCTAGCGATCCCCAGCTTAAGGTTAAGCAAGTCTTTACACGTTACCGTTTTTTCCACACGGCTCAGTATTCACTGATGTCAATACTGCTATCTAAGGATTCCATCATCCTCTACAGGCAGCGCCTGGTTGATAAATTGTTTGAGGCTCTGAAGAATGGAATTTTTAGAGTTGTTAATTGAGTTAGGGCGCGACTACGTAATTCCGAGGAATTTTCTCACAAATTCTCTCAAAATTACAGGTATGCTCACCTTGGTTATCGGAGTGCAACTGATTAATACCCAAGTCTGCTTGACACCAGTAAATCCTCCTACTCACCAGGCCATAGAAGCTGTCAACTATGCACCGCCTGATTCAGGCGGTCCTGAGATTAGTGTAGGTTCTGGAACGCGATGACACTCGTCCATCATAATTCTTGGAGTTT
>CAZZWA010000499.1:0-4139 GCA_964657555.1 uncultured Microcoleus sp. | reverse complement strand
ACTGAGAATGGTGCAAGATTTGAGTCAACAGGTTGCTAAGCTAAAAGTAATCCCGCAACAGTTAAAGGTATGGCATACAGTGACTTCAGCTTAGAGGAAGCGATCGATCAATTTAGCCTAACCGTGGCTGAAGCTCACCCGATTATTGAGAGTCAACCTGTTGGTTCCAGTGCGCTGCTAACCGCAATCCTAGAGCGAGAGTTCCCGTGGGCGATCGCCGTCGGGTCAGAAATTGCGCGTTACAGTGGCATCATTGCTCAAGTGCTGTTGGAGGTGCGTGAGCTGAGACATCAGCAAATCAGCGTGTTTGCCGGTAAAGAATTCAATGTTAATCGCGAACAAGGACTCAACGGATATTGTGATTTTCTGATTAGTCTGAGTCCCATTCAATCTGTCATCCAAGCTCCCGTTGCCATTGTGGCAGAAGCCAAGCGGGGCATTTTAGAGAATGGACTGGGGCAATGCGTTGCCGCAATGGTGGCAGCTCAACAGTTCAATCAAAAGCATAACCTCAACATCCCCATCATTTACGGGAGTGTGACCAACGGCAGCAATTGGAAGTTTGTCAAACTGCAAGACAGCGAACTTATAATTGACATTACTGAGTATGACATTACTCCAGTGGATACCGTATTGGGAATTCTCATGGCAATGACCTTGACCCAAACGAGTTGACGACTTGTGCGATCGCTACAAAGAGTGCTGTTGTTGCAAGAGTTGTGGGGCTCACGGTGCAATCTTTGAGGTGCGATTGCCCAAGGGACACCAGCTCTCGCTGATCGCAGGAGCATTAATTAACAGGTGCGATTGTGAGAAACTGGAGAAAAATGCTTTGATGCTGTTGCGGAAAACCGCAGCTCGTAAATTCCAGGCTGTAGCTGCTTTAACAGGTATAGTTTTTCTCAACTTACTAGCTCTTCCTTCAGTGGCTCAACTCGATTCTCATGAGTCTACTGCCTTGACCGTAATTCAGGGAACAATTACTAACATTGACGGTAATACCTTAACGGTAAAGACCCCTGATATTATACTTACTATTAATAAATATCGTTTTCTGAAATTGATAATCTCCTATCTCAGCACCACAGCTTCTATCAGAAAATCCGTCATCGACTCTTGAAAGCATAGCTATCAAAAACTTAGCAATTTTGTCAGTTCTGTTACAGAAAAACCTATTATATTAAACTTCTCTTTCCTCTCTATCTGCATAACTTAGGTAGGTTGAATAGCATCTACATATTAGTCACACAACTTCTCACCAACATACTTTCTTTATTATTTAATGAAATTTTAATAAAGTAGTCCTCACCATCTAGCTCAATCGCCATGTACCAGTTATAGTATTTTTTTACCCAATCAGGACTCGCTTTTAATAGTTCAGGGGTGCATCATGACTAATCAAGCAGAGCAACTACTTAAACAAGGGCTTAAACAATGTCAGAACAGTCAAATTGAGGTGGCATTGCAGTCCTGGCAACAGGCATTAAGTCTCTATCGAGCCAGCCAAGACTTCCAAGGGGAAGAAGCCGCTTTAGAAAATCTGGGAGCTGGTTATCAGGTTTTGGGAGAATGGTCGCAAGCCATAGAGTTCTATCAGCAGCAATTAAGCATAGCAAAGCAGATCCAAGACAGGCGAGGAGAGGCAAATGCACTGATGAACTTAGGAAATGCTTATTATGCATTGGGTGATGATGTTAAAGGGATTGAATACCACCAACAGCGTTTGGCTATTCTCCATGCAATCCAAGATCGACAAGGAGAGGAACTAGCCCACAGCCTATTAGGAGATGCTTACTATTACTCAGGGGCATATACTCAAGCGATCGCTTGTTACCAGCAGTCCTTAGAGATAGCACGAGAACTCCAAAATTTTGGCAGTGAAGGGCTGGTGCTCAAAAATCTGAGATTGGCTTGCACAGCCCAGGGAGATTTGACACAGGCGAGTGAGTACCAACGGCAGCAGACTGTTCTCGCCCGAGAACTGTTGCTAGTTGCAAAAGCCGATAATTTGACTAAAGTTGCAGAAATGGTAGGTCTCGACCCAGCTGTTGATTTTGCTGGAGCTGACTTGAGTGGTGTGAATCTCAGCAATGCAGCTATGGTAGGTGCGAACCTGCAAGGCGCAAACTTTTGCGATACCAATCTCAGTGTTGCCGACTTGCGGAAGGCTAACCTGTCATCTGGATTGCTCAGTGGTGTCGATCTGACGTTTGCCGACTTGAGTCGTGCTAACTTGAGTCGTGCCGACCTCAGTGATGCCATCTTGATTAATGCCAACCTCCGCGATGCTGATCTGCACGGTGCTAACCTCACACGAGCGGACTTGCGGACAATTATGCCCCGTGCGAACCTGAGCGGTGCTAATCTGAGTGGTGCTAATTTAACTAGTGCTTATCTGCCAAATGCTAACCTCAGCGGTGCTGATTTGAGTGGTGCAAGTTTGAGTAATGCTGAGTTGAGCAGTGTTAACCTAAGCAGTGCCAACCTGAAAAATGTTGATTTGAGCCATGCAATTTTGAGTGATGTAAATGTCCGGGAGGCTCGATTCGGGAGAAATAAAGGATTATCTAAGGCTATGAAGCTGGAATTGCAACAACTTGGTGCAATCTTTGAGGATGCTAGTTGACTCAAGTGAAGCAGACTAGATTCGCCAAAAATTAGGGCTTTACGACATAGCTAATGCCGTTTGCCTTGCCAGCTTCATAGTAACCTCTAGCTTAAGCATAAATCTTACCATTGGTAGAAGTAGCAATACAGCAAAATAATGGATTGTGATGAAGTTGAGTTTGAAAAATCAGAAAGTTTATTTGTGACATCCTCGCTAGAATCTAAATCTACTCAACACAACCGCAGTGGCTCATTGATTGCTGCTGGCATCTGGATTGGCTTAGGTCTTGGAGGGTTCTTTGATGGCATATTGCTGCACGAAATCCTCCAGTGGCACCATATGCTCTCCAGCATTCGGCCTATTACAACTCTTGCTAATTTGCAAGCTAATACCTTATGGGACGGTCTTTTTCACGCAGCTACGTGGACGATGACTGGGCTGGGAATTGCATTGCTGTGGCGCGCAGGTGGGCAGAGGGACGTACCTTGGTCAGCCAAAATTTTCGGCGGGTCTATACTCGTGGGTGCTGGTATATTTAACGTAGTTGAGGGGATTGTTGACCACCAAATCCTCGGCATTCACCATGTGAAATCAGGGCCGAATCAATTTGCTTGGGATGTAGGATTTCTCGTTCTTGGTGTGGTGCTGGTTGTCGTCGGCTGGACTTTAGTACAAAGTGGACAAAAAGAAAATCAGCTTCAGGAGTATGAATTGCCCTCTCAAGTCAGTGATCGCCCTGTGCAGTAGCATAAATTTTGATCGACTGACGCCAAGAGATGTCCCGCCTGGACGTCTCTTGTGGATATGCACTTGAGCACCTTCCCGATCTCCCGATCTATTTTCGCGAGAGATGTTGCTCAATCACCCTGCGGCATTCCTCTACAGAGGTGCGTTGTTGCATAGCGTTGGCCAGCGCTTCGTATGCTAGTAGGTGCTCCTGAATCAGAGTTTTTGCTTGCAGAATTGACCAGCGCTCTTGCTGTATGGCTTCATTTGGGTGACGTCCCAACTGCACCAAAGCAGTTCTAAGTTGCTGCCGATCATCTGCTCCTCCCTCAGCACTGCCATAAACCAGAGTTTCCGCAGCAATACCAGCCATCCAGAGGGTACAGTATCGTTGCAGGACAGTTGGAGAAACTTGTGAGGTTAATTCAACTGGAGCAAAGGCAACGCCTCCTCGTCCTGACTGCCCTTGTCGGAAGGCTTCCCAAGCGCTGAGAGCGTAGCCGGTGATCTCCATTTCTAGTAAGTACGCAACTAGGAAGTGACCAGCTTCGTGTCTCAAGATGCGATCGCGCTGTTCTTGAGATGCTCTCCCTAGCAACTCTAAAAGAATTGTCGCACCTTTACCTTGCCAGCTTAAAGTATCTAGAGTTGCAAGGCTCAAGACACTAAAAGTCGCGATCGCGGGCACTAGAGGCGACAAATGGAACAATGGCCCCAGTAGGGTGGAGAGCGTCATTGCAAAGACGCCGATAGCAATTAAGTTGAGGGCAGATTGGTCATTGGTCATTAGTGAGCTATCTTTTGA
>CAZZWA010000498.1:0-4144 GCA_964657555.1 uncultured Microcoleus sp. | reverse complement strand
AGCACATACAGAAACTGAATGAAGTCAGCAAAATCGAGCTTGGCTTCCCCACGACTTCTTAGCCTTTGGTCGGATGTTCGACTTGATAGACGAGCACCGCAGGTAACAGAAATCATTATTCGGGAGACTTATGATGCACTACAGAACCCTCTGACAGACAGGTTTTGTCGTCTTCCGTTTGGCTTATAGCCCATAAACCAGGCAGAGGATTGGTTATAGGCTGCGCATTTTTGAAAAGCACAAACCAGATAGGAGAAGGTTTATTGAAAATATTGTTAATAACTATAGCGTTCTTCCGCCCAAGGCTCTCCCCGCAGGTGGTAGCCATTGCGCTCCCAAAAACCCAAATCCTCGCGGTTGAGAAACTCTAAACTGTTAATCCATTTGGCACTTTTCCAAGCGTAGAGGTGAGGAACGATAAGCCGCATTGGGCCGCCATGTTCAGGTGGCAGTGGTTCACCAAACAGAGTGTGAGCAAAAAAGTTTTCTTCCCGTAGAAAGTCTTCCAGAGCAATGTTGGTCGTGTAGCCGCCGTAGCAATGTTCCATAATATGAACGGCTTTTGGAGCTAATTCCACATGACTCATGAAATCTGTCACCTTGATGCCAGTCCACTGCACATCGAGTTTCGACCAGCGCGTCACGCAGTGAAAGTCAGCAGTGAAGTCGTGTTGGGGCATAGCCATGAAGTCAGCCCAGCTAAAGGTCTTTTCTTTAGCCAGACCCCACACCCGAAATTGCCACTTGTCAGTGCTAACTTGGGGCGTCTCGCCATAAGTCAGTACTGGAAAGCCTTTTGCCAAATATTGACCGGGAGGAACCCGATCACTCTGCTCTGAGGCTGGTTTGTTAAAAAATTTTCCTAGCATGAGTCAACTTGAAATAGCTTTTGAAGATATCTATTACCATATGCAGCAGGGCAAAAAATAGGGCAGAGAACTGCCCAAACCCGCAGTGATCTGTGAAGACCACCAAATCTAAGATTCTTCCTCTTCTTCGTCCTCTTCAGTAGGATAGATAAAGCTCTTAGATCTTCCAGTCAAGATCGACTTGCCCAAACTAAGGGCCTTCCGGGCCTCAAGCGCTGCCTTGCGCTTCCAGTTAGCTTTGCGCTGATCTCGCTTCGTTTTTGAAGTTTTCTTCTTAGGAACAGCCATATTAGTGAGTTGTGCAATCATGGACAGCCTTCCTATTCTAGGCCATTAACTGACTGCTTGGGCAATGGCTGGTCACCCAGTACCTAAACCACTCTTCAGTAGCTTCCGTTCATGGGTTGGTCTGTGTAGGCAAAGGAACGACTTGCGGTGATGTTTCCGGAGTGGTAGGTGTAGTGGAACTAGGAGTGGTGCGACGCCGACGGGGAGTCGCTGGTTGAGTGTTAGGAGTGGTTGCCGGTGTGGATAATGGTACGACGGGAGTGCCTGGGGCGGTTTGGTTGTAGGGAGAGTCAGAACGCCCTTGCTGACCAGTAGGTAAGCCAGTGGTGTCTTGCAACCTAAGTAAAGACTCGGTAGTAGAGTAATATGTAGCCCATCTGTGCGGGTCAGGACGGCTTCGCCATCCCTGACGAGTGACTTCCAAAGACAGAATCGGCGCGATCGCACCCTCGTTTTGAACAAGCACCATAACGAAAACATCTGTCACCAAAATGTCTTGGTCAAAGCTCCGCTGTGTAGCTGCTCTAGCAACGGCCTCAGCTCGACGCAGCAGGGTTTGGTAGGATTCATCAAGCTGACGGTTGATGGAAACGTCAACCCTGCTAGTATATGCTTGAGCAATTGGCGGTGCGATCGCAGTTGGCACCAACCAGACGGCTCCTCCCAAACCCAACAGGGCAACTAAACTCACAGGTGCTAAGGGGACAAACAAAGCGGGTGACTTCCTCAGCCTTCTGCAAAGTAACTGGATAGCTATAGGAAGTTTGAAATTGGTCAATTTACACTCCCACATATTTATTACTTGCTCTTACCTTACTTACCCGGATACAATCTATAATCACCTACTTTTTAGCACTTCATGATATAAACTTATTCTGCTTATTACGCCTTTTGAGAAGTTAGCTTCTGTATTCTAGGATGGTGGGGAATAACCCCCAGTTACAGGGTCATTTGGGCTCGAAGTTGTTTCGCTTGAGAAAGCTAGACGACGCTAGCCTCACTTTACCTAAAGGTAGAAGTAGGAGCGCTAACGGGCCACTTCGCTAGTGCGCATCATCATTTTCTGGTTAAAGCAAAGGGAAGGTAAGAGTCCATACTAAACTAATAACTACAAAAGACAGCTGAGGCACCGATTATGGCAAATCCGGCCTGTGTTGCAATTGGCATTAATCGCTATCAGTTCTTCCAGCCTCTGGGCTATGCTCGAGCAGATGCAGAGGCGCTACGGCTGTTTCTGGTTGAGCAAGCAGGCTGGTCATCAGACAGGTGTCTGCTATTGACCGAAGCTTCGCCACCCATCAGGAACCGTTCTACTTATCCCAGTCGGGAAAACCTCATTGACTGGGTTGATAATTTTGTCAGAGAGTCAGTGCAATCAGGAGATTTGCTCTGGTTCTTTTTCAGTGGTTATGGCGTTAATATCCGAGGAGAAGACTATCTGATGCCTCTTGAGGGGAAACCAGATGATATCAGTACTGGGATATCAGTGCGATCGCTGTTTGAGCGGCTCAAACAGCGAGGCGACGCGCCAGTGTTGGTGCTGTTGGACATAAACCGCAGCCAAGCCCCTCAAGCTAATTACAGGGTAGGACACCAAACCGTGGAATTAGCCAAGCAACTAGGAATTCCTGTAGTGCTGTCGGGACAACTCGACGAGTTCTCTTATGAAGCTGCTAAGCTTGGTCACGGATTGTTTACAGCTGGGCTGCTGGAAATTCTAGGCTATACCCAAGCAATGACTCTAGCTGGTCTCGATCGGGATCTGCGCGAACGCGTGCCGGAATTAAGTCAAAACCACAAGCGACCAGTACAGACGCCGTTGACGACACTCCCCTCCCTAGACGCTGGCAAATGGCTGATTTTTGCCTACAAGCATCAGTTGTCTGGAGAAATTCTGAATGCTGACTCACTCAACACTAGCAGTAGATCCAACCCGTCAACGGCCACCCCTGATCGCGCTGCTGCATCGCTAGCTGCTAATGGTGCCCAGACACAAACCAAGCAAGCAGCGCTGGTTCCCGCATTCTCTACAAATGGGAAGCCCACATTAGCAAACGACCAGACGACCTGGCAACAAAATTTACTCTTATGGGGTTCCGGCTTAGCACTGGTAGTGTTGATGATAGCAGGTGTCCTGCTCCGCAACCGGGATGCTTTAATTGGTCAGCAGGGATTGGAGAGAGCGACAAATGCAACAGCAACAAATCCCATAGCCAATAGCCAGCAGTCAATTCAAAACTCTCAAGCTTTGCGGCGCGAATCGCTACCCAAAACTCAAAACTCAAAAATCCCTAATTTCTCTCAGTCCCAGCAGCAGTCAAGCCAAGAGGTATTGAACAAGGCCAGAACTTTAATCGTACCGAATCAAGCTTCACAGTTTAGTCAGGCGATCGCCCAAGCTAGCAAAATTCCTCAGAAAGACCCCCTCTACAATCAAGCACAGCAAGATATTGCCCGCTGGAGTGGGGTAATTTTGGATTTAGCAAAGGGCCGTGCCCAAAAGAGAAATTTCTTAGGGGCGATTGCTGCTGCACAGCTAGTTCCATCAGACCAGCCGATTTACAAAGAGTCTCAGCAGGCGATTGCCCAGTGGAAAGATCTGGCCAAGCAGCAGCAGACAAATCAAGATGTCTTACAGACTGCTAAAGGATTAATTAACCCAGCGCAGGCCTCTTCTTACAATAAAGCCATCACTGCCGTCAGCAAAATCCCACGCGAGCAGCCTGATTATACCGAAGCCCAACAATTAATTGCTAAATGGAGTCAAACGATTTATCAAATGGCTCAGTATCGCGCTTCTAAAGGCAAATTTCAGGAAGCGATTCAGACAGCCAATTTAGTCCCGCCAAAGACACCTGACTATGAAACGGCTCAGAAAGCGATCGCCCTATGGAAAGCAAAAACTAAAAAGTAAGACAAATCCACCGAATAAATGGTCTTGTCGCCGATTTCTGGTCTGCTTATAGGCAGTTTTGCAGAGCAAGTGA
>CAZZWA010000497.1:0-4171 GCA_964657555.1 uncultured Microcoleus sp. | reverse complement strand
ATGAGAAACTTCAATCTCGTAATTCCGTGAATTGCCAGCTCAAAATTTTCATTTAATCAGGAGTCAATTCTGACTTTTCACACTAAGTTTTGAACCCATCTTTCGAGTGATAAGTTTCCTACAAGCTTAATTCTTAATCCTGCTTAGTTCATAAAAATAGCAGACGAGAGAATCAGGCTTGATAACAGTGGTTTTAATGGCAAGCACACCAACCAAAGCTCACAGAATATTTTCTCTTTAATTTCATTTCTTCAATCATTGTAACCCTCTCCCTGTCTCCTGTTTACTAATTTATATTTGATATGCTCCCCAGACTTTTTTATTTGAAATTCCAAAAGTCGTTGTAAACTATCAAGACTTACAATTTGAAAAAAAGCCATAGAGCGCATACTGAAAACTTGTATTAAACGAAACATTTTTTCTACAAATCATAGATAAATTGTAGCAGAAAAATTATCTAGATATATTCTCAAAAGTTGCCCGGATAATGTAAGTTTGCTGATGCATACACGTCTATTTTAAAGTATGCGTAATATCGCTGCTGATGACATCTGGCTTGTTGATCTGGGCCGGTGACTGGGGGTAATTCCCAATCACCGGCCCAGAGACAATTGGGCATTAAATAGATTTGATATAGATGCTCGCTCCATATTTACCAGAGACTACACCTCAATCTATCTCTAGACCCGCTCTGAGTTATGCAAGTGGAATTACAGATCGAGCTGCTGCTGTGCCAGATGGTAATACAAACCCTGAAGCGATATCAGTTGTTCGTGAGTACCCCGCTCAACCAAAATGCCTCGGTCTAGCACCAAGATGCAGTCGGCATAGCGCACAGTTGAGAGGCGGTGGGCAATAATGAAGGTGGTGCGACGCTCCTCCGGAGCCGCTGCGCTAACGCGACTAATGTGGGCCAGATTCTGTTGAAATCGTCGCTCTGACTCTGTATCTAGAGAGCTGGTCGCTTCATCTAGAATCAAAATTCTCGGATTGCCCAACAGAGCCCGAGCGATCGCAATCCGTTGCCGTTGTCCTCCAGAGAGCGTAGAACCTCGCTCGCCCACTTTCGTCTGGTATCCCAAAGGCAGGTCTTGAATAAAGGCATGGGCTTCAGCGAGTTTGGCAACCTCAATCACCTGTTCGAGAGTGAATTCATTAGAGTAGAGTGTGATGTTTTCTAAGATGGTTCCGGAAAACAAGAAACACTCCTGCGGCACCACTCCCAGTTGACTCCGCAAAGAATGCGGCGAAACATGGCAGATATCGTGCCCATCTACCAAAATGCGACCAGAACTCGGGTGATAAAAACCCTGCACTAAATTCACTAACGTACTCTTACCCGACCCACTACGACCTACAATCGCGATGGTTTGCCCAGACTGGACTTCAAAATCAATATTTTGCAATGTGTTGCGCTCCTCCTGCTCGCCGTAGCGGAAGGTCACATTTTCAAACTTCACATCGCCTTGCAGGCGAGGCAGCTTCAGCAGTTGTTTTCCAGGGCTTTCTTCAGGCTGCGCGGAAAACACATCATTCAGCCGTTCCACAGAAACCATGACTTCTTGCAACTGATCCCAAAGGTTCACCAGTGATAGCACGGGGTTGATCACATTGCCAATCATCATATTGAAAGCCACAAACTGACCAATGGTGAGCTGATCGTGAATCACCAGGTTAGCTCCGTACCACAGCAAGGCTGTGCTGCCCAAGGTATTAATCAAGCCACTAGTGGCTTGCAAGCCATTAGCCAGTTTCTGACCTCGAAATTGCGCATTTAGCATGCTTGTTAAGCGGTCTTCCCAACGCCAGCGCAACTCTCGTTCTGCTGCTGCCGCTTTGACTGTGGCAACTCCGGTCATCATTTCCACCAACGAGGAGTTTTGCCCTGCTTCTTCATTGAATATTTGCCGCGACACTCGTCGCAGCAGTGGACTGGCGCAAAACGTCAAAATTGCGATGGGTGGAATCAGTGCCAGCACCAGTAGGGTGAGATGCCAGTTGTAATAGGCCATCAGTCCTAAATAGACAACTGCCATTGAGGCATCTAGCCAAGCAATCACCGCTTGCCTAGTCAAGAAACGCTGGATTTTCTGGTTTTCTTGAACTCGCGTAATGATATCTCCCACATGACGCGATTCAAAAAATTTCAGGGGTAATGTCAGGGTGTGGCTGATAAAGCCACTGATCAGGGTGAGATCTAAGCGGTTGGCAAAGTAGTCCAGCAGGTATTGCCGAATTGCAGTTAAGCAGATGCGCCCAAAGCCAAACAGCAGCAACCCTAGAGCAAAGATGTGCAGGGTGAGCAGGCTCTTTTGCACTACGACTCGGTCGAGAATCACCTGGGTAAACAGGGGGGTAATCAGGCCAAAAACCTGAATTAGCAGGGATGCTAAAATAATTTGCACCACCAGTGAGCGGTAAGGCCACAGCAAACTCCAGAAGCTGTTGAGAGAGGTTTTTTGCTCTTGGGTGGCTTGCAGTAATTCCGTTGGCTCAAGGAGCAGTGCATATCCTGTCCAACTGGCTATAAATTGCTGGCGCGAGAGCGATCGCTTCCCCATTGCTGGGTCGGCAATCACTATGTTATTGCCCTTTACCCGGTAGACAACAACATAGTGATCTCCCTGCCAATGGGCAATCCAGGGGTGGCTTTGCTCTACCAAGCGGCTCAAAGAAGCCCGTACAGGTCGCGCCTGAAATCCTAAACTTTCTGCTGCCGTGGCTAAGCTAGTCAGCGAGGCCCCAGAACGACCTACTCCTGCTAGATTCCGCAGAAAATTGAGGCTAAACTGTTTACCCCAGTAGCGCCCGAGCATTGCTAAGCAGGCTGCACCACAATCTGAAGAACTTTGCTGCTCTATGAAAGGATAGCCTTGCCAAAACCAACGAGAGCGCTTCATCGGTTTCGGAAAGGTAACGGGTTCAGGTTCTAAGTTTTGAGTTTTAGAAGCTGGCGCGTTAGCAGATAAACTTGTCGTTCTCGCAGAAGAGTTAACAACAAAAGCTGCCTTTACAGAGTTTTGATTTGAAACAGCTGATGGCTGATGGCTAATAGCTGTCTTAGGACTGACTTGACGTCCATTAACTGAGGCAATATCTACTGATGTCGGTAGCAGTGCTGGTGCAATGACTTGAGCATCTTCCCAATGTTCTCTCGGCAGCTTGTATACCAACAAATCTGTCTGTGCCGTCCAATCTGCTGGTGTAGGATTGGGATAACCCCAACTTCCTCCCTCAGTAGGAACACTTACCTGTGCGCCTCTACTCTGAATTTGACCACTGCACAGCCAGAAGCGTCCGGAATCTGAGGGAGTTGACTGCACTAGAGCCTCTTCAGAAGCCACCCGTGTTTCTACTAGATAGGGTAAGAGTTGCCGTAACTGATGGTTACTCAAGCTGCGCAAGTCTGTAGAAGTTTTGAAGAAAATCAAACATTGCCGTTTGCTGTATTCCTGCAACAGGTGTTCTCGCAGCTGAGGGATTTGCTCTAACCAGGTCTGGAGTTTGGAGAGCGAAATTCGAGCTACTTGAGTATCACTTGCGGCGATCGCACGAGTGAGAGAGGAGATATTGCACAACAGAGTCTCTGCGCCGAAGCTTTCACCCGCCTCCAGCATTAGCGCTGAAACTTCCCGCCTTGCTATAGTGTCCACTCCCAGCAATCGCACCCGACCTTGACCAACTACGTAAAAAAAATCACCTTCCTTTTGTTCTTGATAAACAGAATTTCCTACTTGAGTTGCTGTATCGTACTCTAATATCTGATCACCAAGTTGAAACTCACAAATTTCAAAGGCTTGACTGAGGTCTAAGCTCAAGTCAGATTCTGGCTCACAAATTCTCAAGAGCTTGAGAATCTCGTGTGGCCTGAGCGCATGGTCGTGTAACTTTGCTGGCTGGGAATACCCCTGAACTGTGAACGTAGCCTTCATTAGCTTTCTCTGTTCTAGAAAGAATAAAAAGCAGGCAGCTAGACAATTTTATAGAACCAGCCCTTAAGATCCGAATGGCTAAGGATTAATGACTGGGCAACAGCTCACTATTTTTTGTATAAACAAACTAAACTACCAACTCAAGTAGCAGCATTCCGGATTCCAGAACTAGATTATTTAGCAAAACTTAGATGCTCCAAAAGAATAATGATGTTTTTACAAGCAATATTTATTTTTGT
>CAZZWA010000496.1:0-4189 GCA_964657555.1 uncultured Microcoleus sp. | reverse complement strand
GTGGCTACAATGTGACCATCACCTATAATTTGATATTTATCAGTTACCAATCCTTCTAATCCCACAGGGCCGCGCGGAGGCATTTTCTGAGTACTGATGCCCACTTCCGCACCGAAGCCGTAGCGAAAACCGTCAGAGAAGCGAGTTGAACAGTTGTGGAAAACACCTGCGGCATCGACTTGGGCAAGAAATGTGGCAGCAGCATCTGGATTTTCGGTAACAATTGCGTCCGTATGTCCAGAACCGTAAGTGTTGATGTGGGCGATCGCCTCCTCTAAGGAATCTATAACTTTGATCGCCAAAATTAAATCGCTGTACTCTGTCGCCCAGTCTACTTCTAAGGCTGGTGCAACGTTTAGTATTTGGCGGGTTTGCTCGTCCCCTCGCAATTCCACTTGGCGTTCTTGTAAAGCGCGGGCTACCAGTGGCAAGAACTTTGAGGCCATCTGAGAGTGGACTAGCAGAGTTTCAATAGCGTTGCAAGCTGCGGGATACTGAGTTTTGGCATCTACAGCGATCGCGACTGCCTTGTCGATATCTGCCGCTTCGTCCACATACAAATGACAAATCCCTTCTGCATGACCCATAACAGGAATGCGGGTGTGATCCTGCACGAAGCGGACAAACGAGTTAGACCCTCTAGGAATAATCAGATCAACGTATTGGTCTAACTGTAACAGTGCTAGAGTTTCTTCTCTTGTTGTCAGCAACTGCACAACATTGGCATCGACACCAGTTTTGGCTAACCCTTGACGAATGGCACTGACAAGCGCTTCGCAAGAACGTACTGCTTCTTTTCCACCCTTGAGGATAACGCCATTACCGGACTTAATGCCTAGGCTGGAAATTTGCACAACCGCATCAGGGCGTGCTTCAAAGATCGCGCCCAAGACACCCAGCGAACAAGTAACACGCTTCAGGATTAATCCCTCATCTAGCTGGCGGTGCATCTGAACTACACCAACTGGATCGGGCAAACGCCCCACATCTCGCACACCAGCAATTGCCCCCTTCAGCTTAGTTGCATCCAACTTCAGTCGCGCATACAGGGCTTTGGGAATCCCTGCTGTTTCAGCAGCCTGACAGTCAGCTGCATTTGCCGCCAGAATTTCCGGTGCTGCGGCTTCTAGGGCTTGGGCAATTGCCTCAATAGCTTGATTTTTAGCCTCTCTAGAGAGCACAGAAAGCTGCCGTGTCGCTTGGCGTGTCGCTTGGGCGATCGCAATTAGGGGAGGAAAAGCAATCTCGGAAGCGGTCATGGTTCTGAATTAACTGTCTGCGTGTATGTCAAAGTTTAGAAATTACTGGCCTCTCCTTTAATTTTAATCTCAAATTTACCTGCCAAAAGCGGCTTAGGCGATAAAAATGCAGCCAGACGCGTCAGATAGGGATGTTTCTCTAGACTCTGCTGATGAGGCTGAGCTGGCAAAGGCCGAAAGCATGCAGGGATTGATGAATAAGTTTGTCGCTGGTGTTCGCTCAAAAAGTGAAAAATTAGCTGCGGTCTATAGTCTTAAAGTATGGATTGCAGCTAATTTTTTTTGTCTCGCTCCGACCTATAATCAGACAGAACTAATCCTTCGTTCAGCAACTATTGAAGTCGAGATATTTATGTGCATCTCTACTCATCCAGCTTCAGATCATCAGGCTTCATCGACACAGGGGTTGCTATCTGTTTTAGAGAAAAATTGCCAAGAATCCCAGCAGTTGCGGGTTAACTGTACTCAAGCGCGGCAAAAATCCCAGCAGTTGCAGTCTGGCACCAATAAACGCTCCCAAAAACTAGTGCAGTTAAACTCTAATTTCCGTGTTCGAGAGTCAGAGAGAGAGCCGTTATCTTCGGAGCCAATTGAAAGTTTTCTGATGCTCATACAGTTACAATATGACTCAGGTATCAATCTCGAAAAGATAGAGCAGTTGCAGTCTAATTTGGGTACGCGTCTTGCGGCAATAGAACAGTTGCAGTCTCTAGTGGATCTTCTGATTGAAAATCCGCAACTGTTTGGCTCATCAAGTAAGATTGCCAATGAACCTGGGAATGAGACTGAGGGGAAAATAGTTTTAGAAAAATTTAACCAATTGATAGATGAAGTGATTATAGGAGATTGAGCGGAGGTCAACTACATTGTAGTAGGTATTGTTCAGCCTTGGCAGATTTTCCTAACCCCCTTTTTTATGAGGGAGCGAGTCTTTACGAACCTTAGTGGGTTGACAGATTGACGTAGTTATGAGTTTTTTTAGGAATTGATGCCAACTTGATTTAAAGAAATGTCAATTTTCGTATTATGTAAGTTTCAATTGAAATGGCTATAATTTAAGCAGTGCTAAATATGTTTTAAAAAATCAAACAGGAAGCGAGCGCTCCTGTTTGTGTGCGTAATGCTTAAGGGATAGCACCTAAAAAATTTTCTCCATTTCCAGGACATAATTTCTGACATTCATCATTTCCATTATTGGTATTTACTAATGTTCAGTGCTTACTCAGCTTTAAATGAACAGTTTAGCTCAATACAGGAGTTAAAAGCTAAGGTAACTGAAGAGCGCCAGAAATCGCAGTATTTGAGGAATGAGTGTGCTAAAAATTGCCAAAGATTGCAGCAGTTCCAAGCTAAATTGACTAAATCGTACCACAAATCCCGGCAGTTGTCGGCTGATTGTGCCAAAATACTTCAAGAGTCTCAGCAAGTGCGGTTTGGTTTAAATAGAAATTTCCAAAAATCTGTGCAATTACACTTTGATTCAGACAGTCAAAAGCCGGTAGTACAGAAGTTGCGTGCCAATTCAAACAAGAATTTTCTAGATATCGTGCAGTCGCGAGTTGATTTGGATGTGCAGATGGAAATGCTCCAGGAGGTGCAGTCTGATGTCAGTGCACGTCTTGCTGTGCTAGAGGAGTTGCAATCTAATTTAGACAAACATCTCGACAAGGTGAAAGATTTGATCACCAATTCGCAGTCATTTGCACTAGCTAGCGATGCTTGCTCAGAATTTACAGATGAGGCTGAGGTGAAAAGATCTGTAGAAAGTATTCATGCATTGATTAATCAATTTGTAACCGGAGATTGGTCAAAGCATCATGAATTAGACGCCAGCCGCACTCAAAGAGTGCGGCTGGCGGCGCTCAATTTTTCACCAATTAACCACATGCATGCTGAGAGGGTTCAGCTAACTGGAAAAAGGCACAACGTAAAATAGCAAGGTTACATCAAAAGATAGCTAATATCCGTAAAGATCCGTTGCATAAATTGACATCCTATTTAGCCAAGAACCACGGCAAGATTGGGATTGAAGATTTGAATGTATCAGGAATGATGGCAAATCATAAGCTAGCCAAAGCTATTGCAGACATGTCCTTTTTCGAGTTCCGTCGTCAACTAACCTACAAGTGTGAACTGTACGGAAGTGAATTGGTCGTGGTTGATAGATGGTTTCCAAGTAGCAAGACCTGCTCTAACTGCCATGTCAAAAAAGAAACACTCTCGTTATCAGAAAGAGTGTTTGAATGCGACCATTGCGGGTTCACCTGTGACCGCGATTTGAATGCTTCGATTAATCTGTGTGTAGCCATCAGTTAGATGGTGAATAGCCTGCGGACGAGTAAGAGCCGACTCTCTCGGATGAAACAGGAAGTAAACAGCAATCTACGTAGGCAGTGCCAGTTATCTAGTATAGAAAAGCGTAGTCCTAAGTAGATTTGCTTAGGTTTTATGTAACGGATGAATCCATTTACTCAGCTTGACGGATAAATTTGCCTAGTAGTCCGCCAAGGCAACTTTGACTAGTAAAGAGATGGGGTTAGGGGTGTAGGCATTCCCCTTGTCCCGCGCTGTCGCGCCGCGGTTCGGACTTCGGCCTGTCCCGCGAGCGAAGCCTGCGCTAGAGTCTCCTTGTACCCAAATCTATTATCTCAACCGATCTATTTTCGATTGGTGAACCACTAGAGCATCGGTCGAGTATTCAGATTTATGCAAGAGGTCTAGTGTACAACCACCATTCTTTGGGCATAAGGCAAATAGAGCTACGCAACTCTAACTTTCATAGACTTCTAATGGCAAACCATCGGGATCTTGAAAAAACGTAAAGCGCTTTCCTGTAATATCATCTACTCTAATCTCTTCTATTTCCACACCTTTTGATTTAAGCTCAAAAACAGATTTATTTATATCATTAACTTTAAAAGCTAGATGCC
>CAZZWA010000495.1:0-4217 GCA_964657555.1 uncultured Microcoleus sp. | reverse complement strand
GTAATGATAAATCAGAGATTATTTATCTGTGAAGATTCAATTGGCACCGTAAAGTGGAACTGACTGCCTTGATTCTTGCCGGGGGATGCAGCCCAAATTCTTCCTCCCAACCCTTCAATAATTCGGCGACAAATAGCCAGACCTAGTCCAGTTCCGCCAGTAGTGCGTCTGAGCGCTCCTTCCTCCTGATAGAAGCGGTCGAATATTGCTTCTAGCTGACTGGGTTCAATGCCTCGCCCTGTATCGGCAATAATGACTTCTAACATGGGTTTTTGGTTTAATCCCGCTTCGCCATTGTCCGCTAAAATTTTGCGCGTATGAGCCTGAATTGTCACTTTACCAAAAGGCTCTGTGAACTTGCAGGCGTTGTCTAGGAGCTTGGTTAAAACTTCTACCAGTTTTTCTGCATCAGCTAGAATGAGCTGTAGTTTGTCTGGTAGCTGGATATCGATTTGCGGGAGAGCCTCTGGTGAGTTGCGAGTTTTGAAGCTGCTAATAGCTAAACCCAAGCATTCTTGGAGTTGTATGTAGTCTAACTGCCAGTTTACTTGACCACTTTCTAGCTGTGAGAGAGTGAGAAAATCCTGTACCAGTTGACGTAGGCGCTCTGCATCCATCAAAGCTGTTTCTAGCATGATTTGCTGCAATTGGGGAGCCATATCAGGTTCAGTGGCTAGACTTTCCAAACAAACTCCGATTGTAGACAAAGGAGTCCGCAATTCATGGTTGACAATAGCAGTCAGATTACTTTTGGTGCGCTCTATGACTTTTAGTTGATGGTTAAGGACTTCTAAGTCGGTATAAGCTTGAGCTTGAGTTAAGGCCACCCCAGCTTGAGTGGCGATCGCCTCAACTAGAGAGAGATCATCGGCATGCCAGAAATAGGGTTCTGAACCTCCATAGTGCAGTTCCAGCATTCCTAGGGGAGTGGATTGATAGCGGATCGGTACCAGTAGCCAAGACCGAATCGAACAGCACTCCACAAGCTTTTTGAGAACTGGATTCGCTCGTAAGTCGGCAACCATATTGACATCAGCGATCGCTATCGCCCGTTCCTGTGTCAAGGCTACCTGAATCAGGGGATTATCAGTTATGTGCCAAGTTTCTCCCTTGAGGGAAGGCAACCCAGGGGCAACAGATTCATACTCAATCTTTACCTGCTCTTCAATAGGACTTAAGCGGTAAAGCAAGCAACGACAATGGTCAAAAGTCTGTCCTAACTCCCGTACAGCCACCGCCAGAACTTCATGAGGATTGAGCGATCGACGCATGGCAGCAGTGATGGCATTGATCAAGCGTTCCTTTCTTTCCTTAGCAGCCAGCGCCCGATAGGCTTTGAGGAGTTTATACTGGCTGGCTTGCAGATAGGTCATCAGACGCTGTGCAAAGATTCCAGAATCAATGCTTGACGAAGTTGGAATCAACGCCCCATCCACGACTTCCGTTGTCAAACCATAACGCTGCCCTGCCTGCTCCACTTTCAAAGCTAGCTCCGGACGCTTAGCTGCAATCCATTGCAGCGATAGACAAGCTGCCTGAATGCAAACGGGGCGGTCAAAAGTCCAGATCCCTTCAAACCGTCTGGCCCGATCCATCGGTGCTGCTGGTGTGACTTGTTCTCGACACACCAAACAGGCTGCATAGTGCTGCCCCACAACTATGACATGCCACTCTTGAGTCAGGCGATCGCTTGCAGCCAAGGTGATAATTTCAAAAGGTTCTGAGGTCACTGCCAAACTAGACTCTGCTTCTGGTTCCGCTAGCACATAAACCTGGTCTGTGTATTGGGCAATCTGGCGATAGCGACGAACTGTCTGGCGATAAAAGCGCTCGTGTTGGAAATTGGCAATCACTAAGGCAGGGTCTTTCCCCACCAAGACTAAATCCTCTATGGCATGCGATAGCGCCATCAGAGCAGACTTGAAATACATCTGAGGACGCAGAGCAGGAACAGCTGGGAGTAGTGCCTGCAGCAGCGAACTTGAAACACTCATATATAAATGGTTTAGCGTCTAAAAACTCTAATTGTTCAGTGCTGCTGTAGGAAACATTGAGTTTTCTAGCCTACGCGCAGAGATTCCCAATCCCGTGGGACTGCACTCGCTATTATAGTTCTATTGAGAGTAGACAGACGTAAACATACCCTATCCACAAAGGGATGGAGTTTCCAGGCAGGAAGACTTTTATGGAAAACAGCGTTAACCTAAAACTCTTAGTCAGAATTGTTACAAAGCTATAACTTTATTGACTCCGGCTCGTTGTAGCTTTGTAACAATTCACTTGATTGCATTGTTGATGGGGCAAGCTTTGTCTGACTCAGGTCTGCATCACGCAAAGTTACCTGGCTCAAGTCTACTCGACTGAGAATTGCTCCAGTGAGAGTGGCATCAGTTAGGTCAGCCTTGGACAAATTAGCTCCAGTCAAATCTGCCTTATGCAAGTAAGCACCCCTCAAGTTAGCTCCCTGCAAGTTTGCATAGCGCAAGTCTACACCCCTCAAGTTAGCTCCTTGCAAGTTTGCATAGCGCAAATCCGTCAATCTCATATCTGCTTTAGTCAGGAGAGCTTTACTTAAGTTCACTAAACTCAGATGTGCCCGAATCAAGATTGCGTTACTCAGGTTGGTTTGAGCTAGACTAGCACCCGCTAAGTTCGCTCTCCATAAAGTTGCCCCTGTCAAGTTGGCATCATTCAAGTTGAGTTCAGGCAAAACGGAAAGACTCAGATTGGTACCAGCTAAGTTGGCTCGATTGAGGATGACACCAGTCAGCTTGACCTCACTTAGGTTAACTTCATGCAGGTCTACCCAGCTAAAATCCCTCTCACCTGCCGCATAACGCTCTAGAAGCTCACAGAGATCCATGCTAAACCTCCACAGGATATTCACACCAAACCCTTAGGGTTGATGGGATAGGAAATTCGGAGAAATTGAGGGGTAGTGCTAATGCTACCCTCTCAATTGCCAGCTGACTAGGTATAATCGCAGCTGTCTGCATGGTGAACCACCTTCAGATATTAGAAATGAATATCAAAACTGTTCAATCGAGAGCTGGGACGAAAATAGTTGTTCAGTCTTCCTTGTTCTTCAACGATGTAGCTGTGCGCGCGCATGAAAATCTCCTATTGCAACATTTGCTGCTGTAAACAAATGTAACAAAGATTTTAATTATCGTAAAGTTAATTGTAACAGTCTCAGGATAAATATTTGTGCGGATAGCTAGGAGACTTTATCAGTCTGCTGTTGACTGAACATCGCTATTTGCCTAATAAGTTAAAAAATAGTTAAGAATAATCAACAATATTCTACTCTATCCCACATTCCGCATACTTCGACAAGCGCAGGACAAGCTTGTCGAAGTATGTGAAATGTAGGCTCTACCTCAAAGTGAGGGAATTCAACAAAAGGAAAGAAGGCAGATATGTCAGCTATTACACTAAGTAGCTAGTGTTCGGCACGATGGGAAAGAAGGCATACTCATACCATGCTGTCCAGATGAAACTGCGAATCCACCGCTGACGCTTTTCAGAGCTTAATTCATACTCAAACGCCCCCTGAGAGGGATCGATAGAGGATAAGTGGGCGTTGCAACCACAACCATGCTGATACGTAAACCCGTATTTGGAAGCGATGCTTTGTACCTTCATCTGGATGGCGAACACCTTTCCGGAGTGAAGCACTGCATCCCACGAACGCTTGTGTTCTAGATCATCGCGGGGGTCAAAGCGTAAAGCCCGCTCTTCAAAAACATGCTCGCGGTAAATAGGAGCAAGATGTACTTGGTAGAAGCTTGCAGGTAGTTCGTAACCGAACTCATCGAACAGATCCATGCCCAGACGAGCCACTTTTACCTCGTTAGCGCACTCCATCGCCTTTGACTCAACGTCGCGAAAAACTTCTGGAAAATTGGGGTAGCTCTGAATCTTAAAGTCATGCCCGTAAAAGTCAAGCGTCTCCCACGCTAGTTGTCCGAATAGCTTGGAAAATGATGACTTGAGGTGAGATAGCTCTGGGCGTTCATTGAATAAATCCACATCCCCGTGCGCTAATTTGTATTGGAACAACTGCGCCATCTCAACATAAGTCTGTGGATCGGGGAGTCCGACACTTGCGTCTCCCGTAGCAATCTCCTGCCACACCACTGGCAGTTGAGAAATATGAACCGCATTTTCCCCAGCGATCGCTGTAACATGAGGAGCTTCAAGAATATGCATATGGA
>CAZZWA010000494.1:0-4220 GCA_964657555.1 uncultured Microcoleus sp. | reverse complement strand
AATTTGGATTCAGCGCGATGGCACAGAGGAAGGGGTTGCCAATGAACTGGTTCAAGCAGGTGTTCCTAAAAGCCAGATTGTATTAGGCTTTCACTCGCCGGAGATCAGAAAATACACTGAGTTTGCTGTAGCATGAAGGGTAGCGCGCACCTGCATAGCTACATCAACTTTCGCGCTCGCCTAATTCACCTCAATTGGTAGCGCTCCCATGAGCCGCTCACTACTATGCTAGTCAGGGAAGCCGTGTTAGAGGGAAAGTATCGTCACCGATGACAGTTGGCAAAAGGGGAATTGTCAGTCTGTTAAGCATTCTCAGTGGATCGATTTCCATCATTCAAGCTGGATGTTAATTTACTTTAAGAGGTTTGCGTTAGTGTAGCGGGTGCAAAGGTGCTTTCTAGCCCGCCAAAGTCTTGCAACGATATGATGGCTAATGAACCCTTGAGTGCCATCTAACCACTGCCGTCCGATGAACGCCGCTCGCCCACAACTCCCAGAACCTACTCCGCCTACATTCCATTGCCCAGAACTCCTCGCTCCAGCAGGTCATTGGGACTGTGCCAAAGCTGCTGTGGAAAACGGGGCAGATGCCATCTATTTTGGTTTAGAGCGGTTTAATGCGCGGATGCGGGCGCAGAATATTACAGAGGCAGAGTTACCCCAACTAATGGAATTCCTGCATTGCCGGGGTGTAAAGGGTTATGTCACCCTCAATACGTTGGTCTTTCCTAAAGAACTGGCAGAGGCAGAGCAGTATCTCCGCACGATAATTGCGGTGGGCGTGGATGCGGTGATTGTCCAGGATGTGGGGATTTGCCGTCTAATCCGCCATCTATCACCAGATTTTCCCATCCATGCTTCTACCCAGATGACTATTACTAGTGCAACGGGTGTGGAATTTGTCAAGTCACTTGGCTGTCAGATGGTTGTGCTAGCCCGCGAATGCTCTCTTAAGGAAATCAACAAAATCCAGCGTCAGCTGGCAGACCAGAAAGTCCCGTTCCCGCTGGAAGTCTTTGTTCATGGTGCCCTTTGCGTGGCGTATTCAGGTCAGTGCTTGACCAGTGAAGCGCTAGGAGGACGTTCTGCCAACCGGGGAGAGTGTGCCCAAGCCTGCCGGATGCCCTATGAACTTATTGTTGATGGGGAAGTTGTGGATCTGGGAAATAGAAAATATCTGCTCAGTCCTCAAGACTTGGCAGGACTAGAGGTGCTCCCAGAGTTAGTTAGGGCAGGGGTAAGTTGCCTAAAGATCGAAGGTCGCCTAAAAACGCCAGAATACGTTGCCAATGTCACCCGCGTTTATCGACAAGCGCTAGATCGCGTGATGGTGGATTTACTACCCTCAGATAATCAGGAACGCTACAACTTAGAGATGGCCTTCTCTCGCGGACTCTATACAGGCTGGTTTCGTGGAATTAACAACCAAGAACTCGTCCATGCTCGCTTTGGTAAAAAGCGTGGGGTGTTCTTGGGCGAAGTCACCCGCATCCGTAATGATCAGGTAACAGTGCGGTGGCAAGCGCCAGTCAAGCCGGGAGATGGTATCGTCTTTGACTGCGGTCATCCTGAGGCACAGGAAGAAGGAAGTCGGATCTATGCAGTAGAACAACGGGGTCAGGAGGTAGTGCTGACTTTTGGACGAAGGAACCTGAACCTGCGGCGCGTGCATGTAGGGGATAAGGTTTGGAAAACCAGTGACCCAGAACTAGATCGGCAACTGCGCCAGAGTTTTGCGGGAGAGAATCCTCAATTTCAGCGTCCTATTCATTTGGAAGTCTATGGAGAGGTTGGTCAGAACTTAATAGCGATCGCCTGTGACGAACTGGGTCATGTTGTCCAAGTGGAATCCTCAATGTTGCTTGTTGAGGCACATACCAAACCCCTAACGACAGACCGCTTGCAGGAACAGTTTAGTCGTCTTGGCAATACCCCCTTCTGTTTGGGGTCGCTGACCAATCACCTCAGCGGTGCCGTTATGCTGCCCGTGAGCGAGTTGAACCGTCTGCGGCGAGAGATGGTGGCGCAGTTAGAAAAATTGCGCTCTCAACCCAAACGCTGGCAATTACGCTCAGACGCTTCCTTCACAGATCTGTTCCCCTTCTCTCCATCCCCCGAGTCCCCGAGCCCCCGAGCCCCTCACCTCATTGTCTTGGTACGAAACCTGAAGCAATTGCAAGCCGCACTCCAAGTAGGAATCCAGACCATTTACTGTGAGTTTGAAGACCCTCGTGCTTATCGGGAAGCAGTGCAGATGGTGCGTCAAGCTCAAAACTCTCCTGTGGAAATTTGGGTGGCACCACCCCGGATTGCCAAACCTGGGGAGAACTATATTTTGCAGCAAGTGCGCTCTTGCGAAGCAGATGGCTATTTGTTGCGTAACTATGACCATCTCCAGTTTTTCGCGGCAGACCGTTGTATTGGAGATTTCTCTCTCAACGTTGCTAATCCCTTAACAGCAGACTACTTTAAGCAGCACTTTAACTTAGAAAGGGTTACAGCATCTTACGATCTGAACATCAACCAGTTGGAAGATTTGCTTACCAGTTGCCCTCCCCATTGGTTTGAAGTAACAATTCATCAGCATATGCCGATGTTCCACATGGAGCATTGCGTATTTTGTGCTTTTCTATCAGTAGGGACAGACTACACCAACTGCGGACGCCCCTGTGATAAATATGAGGTAAAATTGCGTGATCGTGTTGGTACAGAACATCTCCTTGATGCGGATGCAGGATGTCGGAACACTGTATTTAATGGAACTGCGCAAACTGGGGCAGAATATGTGCAGCGACTGTTGGCTCTAGGGGTGCATGACTTCCGGATCGAATTTGTCAATGAGACATCCGACCAAGTTAGTCAGACGATTCAGCGCTACCGCCAACTGCTGCAAGGTGAAATTACTGGTGCCCAACTCTGGCGAGAATTGAGGCTGCAAAATCAGCTTGGTGTGACTCGTGGGCCTTTAGGAGCATCAACCCCCTCCATACGCAATTAGCTTAGAGTTGAACAGAATGACAGCTCACTCGAAAATAGGCCAATGTGCTGAGAAAATTAGGCTAAGGTGCCAGTGCCTAAGATAGTGAGAGTGAAGGAGAATTGACAAGCGAAGGTTAAATTCAAGCCAGGAGCATCATGAGGCACCTCAGTCAGGATAGCTACATACCTAGTCAACAGACACGAAAAAAGGCTGATGTTGAATCCTTAGCGCAGCAATGGGCTAAGAAGTATGTCCAGAATTTGGAGCTAGCTTCTGAAGATGAGGTATTGCTAGACAAGCTGAATTGGTCAGAAGCGATTTCCCAAAAAGGACGAGAGCAGACTGCCCAAAGATTGGTGGAGTCTCTAAGGTTTGCTAGTGCTCAAGCTTGGAACAAGACAGAGGCACTGCTGGCTAAAGAGGTCAAGCGGCATCGACTCAACTCTAAGTTAATTAATCCCTGGGAAATTGCCGCCGACTCCTTTCGCATCTACGACAAGGCTTTAGAAGTCTATACACAGCAAACACTGCCACAATGTCTTTCAGTTGTGATGGAAAGACTAGCTGAAAGCTCCCGCGAACATGCACAGGAAATCTATATGGAGCAGGTGGCTCCCTGCCATCTGTCTACCGCGATTGGTCCCGATATTGGAGCAATACGCAAGAAATACACAACTCATGACCCACGAGTGATTGGGTTTGTGAGTATGCAGTTCCACTACACCAGTCAAACGCTTCTAGAACTGCTCTCTCCTGGAGAACAAAGGTTGGTGGCTGCTTACTTTAAGGTGATTGACGACCATCTCTACATGCCTTTGCAACGCGCTTATGAGGCAGCAGCTCAACATGATTATGATGATTCGCCTGCCCTCTTGGCTGTGCAACAACTGTTACCCGTCTCTACGGAAATTGCCGAGCAGATTGTAGAGCGAGTCATTCATCTATACCCGACTTATCGCTCTTACACAGGCTTTTTAAATAAGCCGGTGGTGAAAACCTCCAGCATCCGAGATGTGGAGATGTTCCAAGTGTATCTATGGGTATGTACGCTAGAAGGAAACATTTCTGCTATCCAACAAGAGTTATTTCCCCTGTGCGTAATGCTTTACCCCACCTTAAAGGTAAAGTGGGAAATCGTGCGACAAATGCTACACTTGCTGTCTCAGCAAATCCGCGATCGCTTGAGTTCCAAACAAGCTGCTACTCTGCTTCCTTGTTTCAAGACTCTATGGGAAATGTT
>CAZZWA010000493.1:0-4223 GCA_964657555.1 uncultured Microcoleus sp. | reverse complement strand
ATACCTGAGTTGTGGACAAGAAACTGAACACTACAAGCTGAAAACTGATAGTTATAATAGGAAGACAGGTTCTACTGAGACGTTGGTGACTGCCAATAACGTTTTTTGATCTATGCCTTATTCAAAAGGGAACCAATGAAGCTCTAGCGGCAGTAGACCGGGCATGTACCCGGAAACTTTAAGCTAGAGCCCCCGGTACCCACCTGGTTAACTCCAGGTCAAAAACTGAGGCAAGACGGCGTCCCGGTAGATCTAATTCAATAAACCCCTTGCCTGCAAGGCAAGGGGTTTATGTATAAATTTTTACAGACTTTTTAATTGATTGATCTTAGTCTGTTATTTTAATGGCTACAAAATTCACGCTCCATAATAAAGCTTTATAGTTTTTTGATCGTGAAGCGCTAAGATAATCTGATTCACATCTAACTCAGGTTAGAGATTTAGAGGTTTGTCTCAACTGCTGACTACTTCGACGTTTCCTGCTAATGTTTGCAGACTGGACAACGGATTAACCGTTATTCATCAGCACCTGCCTGCCACGCCGGTAGTGGTAGTGGATGTTTGGGTGAAGGCAGGTGCCATGACCGAGCCACAAGATTGGTCTGGCATGGCTCACTTCCTGGAGCACATGATTTTTAAAGGTACGCACCAGCTCGCTCCTGGTGCATTTGACCTAGTGATTGAAAGTCGGGGAGGAATTACTAACGCGGCTACAAGCCACGACTATGCCCATTTTTTCATCACTACAGCTGCTCAGTACCTAGAAGACACTCTGCCCGCTTTGGCAGAACTCCTATTGCATGCTGCCATCCCAGATGAGGAATTTGAGCGTGAGCGGGATGTTGTGTTGGAGGAGATTCGTCAGACTTATGACAATCCTGATTGGCTGGGATTCCAGGCTTTAATGGAGAGTGTTTACCAGCGCCACCCGTACGGAAGGTCTGTTTTGGGCACAGAGGCTTATCTGAGACAGCAAACGCCCATGCAGATGCGCCGCTTTCACCAGTGTCACTATCAACCAGAAAAAATGACAGTGGTGATAGTCGGGGGGGTGACAAAAGAGCGGGCAATAGAACTAGTAAATCGGTCGTTCCAAGACTTCAGTCCACCTGTTGAATGTCCTGTAGCTGAAGCCGAAGCGGAACCACCAATCACAGAAATTCGCCGCTCATTACTCAAATTGCCCAGGCTGGAGCAATCTCGCCTGTTGATGGCTTGGATAGGCCCAGGTGTGGATCAACTGCAAAGTGCCTACGGTTTAGATTTGCTCTCGGTACTGTTAGCAGAAGGACGGTCTTCTCGCTTAGTGAGAGAATTGCGGGAAGAGCAACGACTGGTGCAGAGTATTAGTAGCGGTTTCTCGCTACAGAAGGATTCTAGCGTGTTCACGATCAGTGCCTTGTTAGCTGATGAACATCTACAGCAAGTGGAGGCACTGATTGGTAATACCATCTGCAAATTACAGGTCACACCAGTTTCAGAGGCAGAATTGTGCCGGTGTCAAAGACTGATGTGTAATGACTATGCCTTTTCTACAGAAACACCAAGCCAGTTGGCAGGTCTATATGGCTACTACAACACCATTGCTAAGGCAGAATTAGCGGTTACCTATCCAGACCAGATTCAGTCTTTTAAGGCTTCAGATCTTCAGAATCTGGCGTGTCAATATCTTTCCCCTCATCGTTATGCTGTCACCATACTTAGGAACGGCGCTCGCTGTGCTCACCTAAGTTCTGAGTAGAGGTAATGGAGAATTCAATACTAGAGAAACTTATAGCATCTTTCCCTCTCTTCCCCAAGCTGCTGTCTAGCTGTTGCTTAACAGTTAGTGACTATTACCAAATTGTAAAAGATAGTATGGTTTCAGAACCTAGAGGCGTTCCGGCGGAACGTCTCTACCCGCCGGAATATCTCTACGCCTTGAGCCCTCAGGATAAATAATGCAACAACGTGTGACCCCCTCGCAGCCAAACCAGCCGATCTACCGCACTGTTCTGGGCAACGGCATAGTAGTGATAGTAGTGGAAAATCCTTCTGCTGATATAATCGCCAGCCGCATCTATCTGTGCGCGGGTAGTCGGTGCGAACCACGAGAGCAAGCTGGGTTGTCTCACCTGCTTTCAGCCGTGCTCACCAAAGGCACAAATCGGCTTTCCTCGCAAGAAATTGCTGAGCGTGTGGAGTCAGTTGGAGCAAGTCTTGGTACAGATGCGGCTGCCGATTACTTCCTGCTAAGTATGAAGACAGTTGCGGCAGACTTTGCGGATATTTTTCAACTGGCTGGGGAACTGCTGCGATCACCCACCTTTCCGGAAGCTGAGGTGGAACTAGAACGGCGACTTACCCTTCAAGACATTGACTCCCAGCAAGAACAGCCCTTTACTATTGCCTTTGACCAGTTACGGCAGGCAATGTACCAGAATCATCCCTATGCCCTATCTAGTCTGGGTAGAGCAGCCAGCGTATCTGCATTGAACCGTGCCGATCTGCAACACTACCATCAAACCTACTTCCGACCCGATAACATGGTGATCAGTTTGGCAGGCCGAGTGACAGCAGAAGAGGCCGTTGAGGTAGTCAATCAAGTATTTGGGGACTGGCAAAATAGTATTGAGTTACCGATTAGACCGCAACTGCCTAAGATCGCTCCCGCTCCTGTAAGAGCTATAACCCCGCTACAAACACAGCAATCAATTATCATGTTGGGCTACTTGGCCCCATCGGTGCAAGAGTCCGACTATGCTGCTTTGAAGCTGCTCAATACTTACCTAGGCAACGGTCTTTCCAGCCGCTTATTTGTGGAACTGCGGGAGAAGCGGGGTTTGGCTTACGATGTATCGGCGTTTTATCCGACGCGTCTCGATACTTCTCAGTTTGTAGTTTACATGGGCACAGCACCAGAGAATACTTTGATCGCCCAAGAAGGACTGCGAACAGAAGTAGAACGCCTTTGCACCACTCAACTGAGTGCTGACGAATTTCAGGCAGCCAAGAATAAGCTGCTGGGTCAGTATGCATTAGGCAAACAAACTAATGCGCAAATTGCCCAGACTTATGGCTGGTACGAAACCATTGGATTGGGAATTGAGTTTGACGCCCAGTTTCAACAAGATATTACCGCCGTGACGCCAGAGATAGCGCAAGAAGTGGCTTGCCGCTATTTCATTGAACCTTATGTATCTCTCGTTGGTCCGGATGCTTGGGTGAATGCGATCGCCGCACCCGCTGTCTGCTAGTTTAAAAGGTGAGGTGTGAGCAGTTGAGGGCAGTAAAGTGCGAAGTTTACGCGTGCTTTGTATCTTTGTGTTTTTAGGTTTGGCAACACCTTGGAGTCGAACTTTGTATACATCACCCAGCCTAGCTGCTGAAGCTGGTGAAAGCCAAAACAGTTCCCAACAGATGCCAGAAGTCCGGGTTAACAGGCCAATTTTACGAACTGGTAGTCAAGGTACTGATGTGTCTGAACTCCAAGCGGCGCTCAAGCTATTGGGATATTACATGGGTAAAGTTGATGGTGTTTACTCAGAAAGTACTGCATTTGCAGTGTCCCGCTTTCAAAAAGCAGCTGGTTTGAACCCGGATGGTGTTGTTGGTTCTGAAACTTGGAATCGGTTGTTCCCAGCAGCGTCAGTAAGCACAGGGAGTTCATCGATCTCACCGCCAGCTAACTCAGCTGCTGCTTTTCCCGTCCCCTCTACCACTAGGACAACTAACTCAGCTGCTGCTTTTCCCGTCCCCTCTACCACTAGGACAACGTCTACCAATTCCAAACCTCAGACAACTACTGCTGGCATTTCCAGATCTGCCAATCGGCAGACAGCAACCACGGCTGCTCCCAGAACCTACAACCGCCAAGTAGCCACTACTAACACTTCCAGAACTTATAACTATAATCATCAGCCAACGCGTCGTTCAACCCCGCAACCACAGCCAACAAGTGATTCGTCTACACAAAGTAATTTGCCAATTTTACGGCTAGGAGCGCAAGGCTCATCTGTGAGTCTGCTGCAACGGCGGCTGCGAAATCTTGGGGTTTTTAAAGGAAAAGTGACTGGAGTCTTTGATGAAACAACTCAAGCTGCTGTTCAAGCTGCACAAGAGCGCTTCAAGCTTGACTCAGATGGTGTAGTTGGCCCTGCCACTTGGAGCGTGCTGCTGCGCTAGCCGTCATTTCTCATCTCCTTGAGCCAGTACAGCTTGAGCAAGCGCTTTTCCAAGACCTC
>CAZZWA010000492.1:0-4231 GCA_964657555.1 uncultured Microcoleus sp. | reverse complement strand
GAGGTTATTTACGGACTGGATACCGTGATTCACTCACAACGAATCGCACGATGTAAGGTCGAACATTTGCAAAGGCAACTGCTCCTGCTGCAAGGAGAGTCGCCACCCACAACGCTTTAAAAATCCATTTGGGGTATGTACTGTTAGAGGAAGATTGTCGCCTCGCTCTCTCACCTGGCGATGATCCACTGTTGGGTGTGTTCGGTTTTTTGCTGTACATATTTACCTTCCTGGTGTGTTATAGTACACTCGTGCGCCGCGAATCTTACGGATGAGATTCAGTGCGAGTTGCCGATCGCCTGTAAACGCGAAGCTGTCTGCCACTGGAATTCCCTCTGCGTTGTTCTTCAATATCGCTGTGTTGCCATTTGCATCGCAAACAACGGTTCCTTCGGGCAAGTAAGCTTTAGAGGTTCTGTCGAAAACAGGTTGTCCCTTAACGAGTGATGCAAGGTTGCGTGGACTATTTGAAACAACAACAATGGTGCAACCGTCTTTATATCTCTGAACTGCGATCGCTGCTCGTTGTTTTGCAGTTTCCGCGCTTTCTTCCAGTTGTCGTAAAAGCGATGCACTTTCAGAAATTCGGCTGCGATCTGCTGATAAAGTGTTCATCTGCCGCTGGATGTCGTCATGCCCTAAGATTGCTGTCACGCACGCGATTCCCACGAAGATATATTCTGTTGCGTGCCGTCTGATATGTTTTCTGTTAATCATGTTCATTTTTCGTCGGGGTATCTATTACTACCCCGATTGTTTTACAGGTTGGCGATCAAGAATTGAGCTAAACCAAGTTGATTACCGTAAGATAGTTCATCCAGGCGCTCACACACTGGGGTGATAGAGTCAGCGATATCGTGTGGGTTGTAGTTTTCACTGGCATCTGCTGTAATAATTCCAGTTACGTAAGAGAGGAGCCAAAGCTTCTCAGATTGTGTCAATTCTTCAAAATATGTGCCCCAGCTTTGCTCCATATCTTCCAAAAGTCCGCCGTCGCCTGGGGTGTAGCCAGTGAACTTGCCTAAAGGTTGTCCCATGTTAAAATTCCTATACATGTGTGTTTGCTCGCTTTGGTAAATGCATCTTGGAGAGGCTTACGCATTTGATTGGCGTCGAGTAGATCGCTTCGGCTCTCATTCCGTCATCCCTTCACGCAGCAGATCAATTGGATAGACCTCACGCACTTGATTGCGAGAAAGACACTTCCATGCGCCACGAGGGGTGCGAAAAGTCAAATTTTTACCACCACGAGCGTTAATAGATGCGTGGCTGTAAAAGAGGATTTGTTTCTTATACTGGTATCGTTTATTTCGCTCAAGCAGCGTAGTATCAAAAATCATTCTGCAACCTTCCTTCTGTTTTCAAATGCCTGACGGATACTCATTGCCGCTCCTGTCCCAAACATTCCGCCGCCGAGAATTATTCCTGGTTTAGATCCGAAGTACTGGGCAGAGAGGAAACCGATGGCGATCGCTCCAATTGTGGCGGTGACGCTGATAGCTGCGGTTTTTATTTGAGCTTTCATGGTTAAATCCTCAATTTTTTTGATGCTGTTCAACATCTCTGCTTTCTGGTTATCGCTAAGCTGTTGCAGAGATGAGATTATGAGATTTTCTTGATCAAGCTTTTGATAAGTGCTGACTGTAAAATGCTTGTCTGCTCGACTTTTGAGCCAGTTACCCCATACTTTTGCAAAAAATTTTCTTTCACCTGTGAGTCAGAGCTAATCTGATTGAGAGAAGCTGACAGGCGCTTCAAAACTGTGTTGGTGCGGCAAGCGATACCCTGTGTCAGAACTTTTTCCAATACTTCACCATAAGTATCACTGGCAGCAACACCCAAGGCTAAAGCGTTTTGAGCAACGTAAGCTTGAATCTCATCATGGGTAACTTGCAGGACTTGGGAGATTGCGAGCGCAAGCTCTGTACTTTGAAGAGGCTGAATTGCGTTATGTGACTGAGATTCTGGTAAAGCTAGCGCTTGAGTTGCTTCTGTAACCTCTGAAACAACATTCACAATTGCCTTGAAGTGGCTAGCATTAATTTCCATCTCGGCTGTAATGGGACAAGCATAAGGGTTGTCTTGGTTTGCGGCAGAGAAAAATTCATCAACAACATACCAAACATCTTCACCGTTATCGCTCTTCAAAGCTTGGAATAAATCAGATCCGTGGAAAATCATGCTGCTTCTCCTTTAGGTTGGCTAATTTCTACTTGAAACTTTTCTCTAGCAAAAGCTTGGCGGTTCTGCTTAATGAAATTCTTCACATAATTTGCGTCGCGACTTTGCCTAAGCATGTACCGAATGCGGTTCAGCACCCATGTTTGATATGGTTGTAGTGGATAAGTTGTGTCAGGTGTCGCGACCGAGCCTTTTTTTGTCGGATAAATCTTGCGATATTCCGGTAAAGTTTCGCAAGCGATCGCGTCATAATGCCGGATCGTGTTGCGAGCCACATTCCAGTGAAGCGCCAACTCTGCTTTTGTAATTGGATAACTCTGCAACTCTTCTTCAAGTGCTGCTAAAGGTCGTAATGGTCTAGCCTGTCCTGTTTTCACGTTGCTTGAACCTCTTTAGATTGCAGATCGCCGTTAGCGTCTTATTGAGCGCATAGTTGAGCAGTTGAGCGTCAAAATGCACACTGCTTTATCTCATAAGTCTGGGAAGAACTTACATTATTTGTGGAGCTTGAGTTGAAGAGTTGTTGAGCGAAGTTGCGCATTCTAACTGACGTTCAGTGAATCATCTATCAGAACGCTCAACTTTTTTCCTAGTGCTATACTAACTAACAGGTGCTAGACTGTCAAGCACAGCTTACAAATTTCTTTTTGGTATAGATAATGGGAGTAACAGTAGCACTCAATGATATGCCATCAAAAAAGCCTCAAGTCAGCTTGAGACTAGAGCCGGAAGAGTACGAGAAGCTGAAAGAATGGGCGGAAGGAGAATTTCGTACTCCTGCCGCATTGTCAGCAATAATCATAAAAAAAACGTTAAGCGATCGCGGTGGACAAGCCTTAGAAGGTGGTTTGTCCAACAAAGACTTTATAGATCAGGTGCAAAAATTTATTGCCTTGCTTCTTGGGGAACGCGATCGAAACGGCATTAGTTACGTGCTTTTAGGGCAAGCTTTAGGAGTTGATCCTGAAAAATTGCACGAACTCTACTTATTAGTACAGCAGTGTCAAAAGGATAAAGCCAAACGATGATCGACGATCTAACCACTCTGGCAACAAACGCCAGTTTCACGCCTGATGCTTTAATCATCCATCTGCCAGCGGCGACGGACCCAAGAACATTAATTCTTAATCTTGAAAACCACCTTGCATTATGGGCTAAACTTATGAACAAAAAATTTACAGTAGTTCGATCTGCCTTAGGAGAGACTAAAATCCCTGCATCTCTAGCTGTGCCTTTTTCTGATCTAATTGCACCTCAGGACGAGCCTAGCCGTTTGCTTTGGTTTGCCAATATTGCGGTATCACCCGTAATGCTAACCATCGCTACCGATTTGATGAATAATCCGCGCAAAGCTGGTGTAGTTCGCCTTTCTGACGAATTACAGGTAATTATGAGCGATGGCTGTAAATTGCTAAACCCAGGACACAGCATGAAGGAAGCTACCAACTGGACGCGATCGCAGTTCTGGCACCCACAAGATTTAATTGATTTCCGTCGTGATTGCCAACAGCAATTAAATCCTGATGGCAGTAACACTATTGAGTTTACATGGCGCTCTTTTGATCCTGATTTAGGTATGAGTAATCACACCCCTGGTAATTGGCTCGAATTCGTCACGCGCTATCGTTTGCTTGATGGTGGCGACGGCGATTTTTATCAAGTAAGCGACAACCTTGACATGAAGGAAATTCAACTAACTACTGTTTAATAACGGTACAGATCAGATAGACCGAATTTAGGACGACGGCTAAAACTCAAGTACAGTAGGCATCTTGAGCTTAACGTATATTTCTGTCCCAATGCTACTCACGGGCTTATCGTAGCGATCGCCGCTCTTCGTAAAGGCTTGCACTAAGGGATATACGAGTATAAACTTAATATCACCTTATTAACCAAGATGCCATCCTGTTAAGGAGCAAAACTCCGTGACAGGATGGCACCTGAAGTAATAAATAAAACAATCAAGATAGCAATGAGTCGATTACCCACACGTTTTTTTCAAAAAGGAGAGAAAAATCCAAAATCTAGAAAAATCCAAAATTTAGGAAAA
>CAZZWA010000491.1:3186-4279 GCA_964657555.1 uncultured Microcoleus sp. | reverse complement strand
TCCCTCTGCCCTCCATTTGATTCAGGACGTGCTCAATGGTTACTAGAGAAGAAATCCTCCGCAACTTCGATCCTAACGGTGTTGGTCTTGATAACGGTAATCTGTTAGGACTCCCATTTGACTACGAGTCTGCCAACATCATTGTGTTTGGCATTCCCTGGGAAGTTACCGTCTCTTATCACGCTGGCACAGCTTCTGGGCCAAGTGCGGTGTTACAGGCATCTCGCCAACTGGATGTGTATGACTTTGACAATCCAGAAGGCTGGAAGCAGGGAATTTTCATGTTTGAGATTCCTAAGTATATCCAGCAGAAAAATGAAGTTTTGAGGCAGGACGCTACTAAGATTATTGAGCATATGGAGCAAGGGGAACGTGTCGAAAACGATCCAGAACTTTCTCAAGTTTTGCAAACTATCAATCAGGAGTGCCAATCTGTCAATCAATGGCTGTGTGCACAGGCTCAAGCTGCCATGAATCAGGGTAAAAAGGTGGCTGTGATTGGAGGAGATCATAGTGTACCACTGGGAGCTATCCATGCCGTGGCAGAACGTTACCCTGACTTCGGGATTTTGCACATTGATGCTCACGCCGATCTGCGCGAGGCATATGAGGGTTTCCAGTTTTCTCACGCCTCGATTATGTTTAACGCGCTGCAATTGCCCCAAATCTCTAAGTTAGTTCAGGTAGGGATTCGCGATCTTTGTCAAGACGAAGTGAATCTGATTCAACAATCAGGAGGGCGAGTTTGTGCCTACTACGATCCGATGTTGAAACAAAAGCTTTATGCTGGAGTTCCTTGGTTGGAACTTTGTCAGCAAATTGTAGCAGAACTACCCCAGCACGTCTACATTAGTTTCGATGTCGATGGCCTAGATCCCAAACTGTGCCCGAATACGGGAACTCCTGTTCCTGGAGGTCTAGAACTAGAGCAAACCTTTTGCTTGTTCCGCGAAGTTGTTCATAGTGGACGACAGATTATTGGCTTTGATGTCTCGGAAGTGGGCAATGGTGAGTGGGATGGCAATGTGGGGGCAAGAGCAGTTTATAAGTTGTGCAATTTGATGGGCCTATCACAGAATAATTCGTAGTTAAG
>CAZZWA010000491.1:0-3086 GCA_964657555.1 uncultured Microcoleus sp. | reverse complement strand
TGGTAGGGTTGCTCTGTAGCTTGCACCTGCATCCATTGCCGAAAATGCTCTCGAAATGAAGACAGCGAGGTTTTTGCTGACAACAAACTCTTAGTAGAAGCCTCAGATGCCAGCTGATCGAGTACCGTTGCCAGTTCATCTGCTTGCTTGCTCCATTCCAGCCTTGCAGGCTCCAAGATCGAGAGTTGCTTGTTGGCTAGCAGAAAATTCCATTCCCGTTGCAGAGCTTTATAACGAGCGGCGGCTGCCTTGAAAGGTTGGCGGTAAGGCACTGGAGATGTCTGTGCGATCGCGCCTTGAGTACGACCAAAAATCTTATACAGGCGAGCGTTGATATTCTCAAAGGCAAACAAAGAGTAACCACCAGCAGGCAAATCTCGCAAAAGCTGAATCTGATCTACTGCTACTGGATCGGGCAAACTCCAAAGCCGAATTCCAGGCAACACCAAAGTTGACGAAAGCGCTGTTGACGAGAGCAAAGGTTGAGCCAACTGCCTTAATTGGTTGGTTTCTAAGGCATAGGTCATGGGCACCAACAAATCCACATCTCCACGCCTTGCCCAGTCTTCCCAGTTTTGTTGCAGCCTTTGCAGCCTTTCCTCTCTAGGGAAAGGAAATACAGCAGCAGAGAGGATGAGTTCGGGGCGCTTGGCATGCAAGCGCTCAGACGCTGTAGCCACAAAAGAATCAATTTGCCTAATGCGAAAATCAGTCCACTGTTGCCACAAGCTGGAATTACCTGGAGAAATAGAGAGCGGATCGACACCAGTCATCTGCTTAAAGGCTGCTCTCGCTGCCACTCCGTATCCGTAGAGTTGATTGGCCTTGAGGTCTTGAAAGGGATAACGGATATAGTCCATCTGAATGCCATCAACTTGATAGCGAGTGGCGATCTCATCCAACAAATCCCACAGGTAGCGCCGCACCTCCGGATTAGCAGGGTCGAGGAACACTTTACCCGAACGCGGATCGAACAGATGTCCTTGATTGTCGTAGTTTGCCCAGTCTGGATGAGCCGCAACTAAGGGGCCTGGAAAGTCGTTGGGCTTATCGATGAGGGGATTGTGATGCTGATTGCCAGCAGCAAAGATCCATACCCAGGCGTGCAACTCTATTCCCCGTTCGTGGGCCAGCTTGACAGCAGCCTCTAGAGGATCCCAGCCATGCAAGAGCGGGTTTTCTACTGGTGCTACGTGACTGGGGTAAAGAGGATAGCCTGCGTTAACGGTTTCAAAGAAGACGGTGTTGATCCCGGCTGCCGCCAGAGAGTCGAAAATCTTAGCTAAATCCTGATTTGAGTGGGTGCTGACAATGGTGCTCCTGTCTAACCAGACAGCCCGAATCTCTGGCTGGGTTAGCCTGCGGTTTGTTGGGTAGTTATCCCACAGAAGTCGCCTAGACTGTAGCCACTGCTGTCGGGCATCGGCGTAGTTCTGTTGAGCGACCAGTTGGAGAAATTTTTGCAGACCATCTTTAGCCTCAGTCACTGCTCTTTGGGAAGATAAGAGGGGAAATTCTTCCTCTTGCCTTTCTTTACCTGCTGGCACCTCTCCCCCTGTGAGATCTTGCTTTCCCCCGCTGACTAAGGAGGGACTGGGGGGGTTACCTTTTGCTTCCGTAGCCGCATTGCTAGCTAGCAGGGCACTTTCAAAGCGACTGATGAGATTTTGCAACTCCTCGCGCATGGTGGTAAATTGCGTGAGGGTAATTGGCTGGGAGCCCGGTTTCACTTCCAGCCTCGCTGGTGGCACTGGGACATCTTGGGCAGTGGGGAGTGGAGATTGAGGGTTAGGAGTTGCAGGTTTAGCAGCCAGTGGTAAATTTTCCTGTCTCCTGCCTGTGGAGATGGGTGGCCTCTGACCCCCAGTAACTGGCGAAGTGGCAGTGTTAGATGTTTCAGTAGGGATAGGCGCAGGCACTTCTGACCAGCTGGTGAGAGGCTGTGCAGTACTAGCTCCTGTGACCGGGGACGATGCTGGTCGATTAGCAACAGATCGTGAAGGTGTGCAACGCTGTTCGTTCTCTGGTGCTCTCCTGTGGGAGGTTGCTTCTCCTGCATTGTAGCGACTGAGAGCTGCTCTCAGCCAAGCACTATCCAGTTCGACTGATGAGACTGCATCAATGCCCCAGCGCCAGCCTAGAAACACCGACTGGTTAGTCGCTACGACTGCCGGTAGATTATTAACCTCACTTGACTTCCAGGTAGCAGCAGTCTGACTTGTGATGCTAGCAGGGATAATCACACCCCCTCGGACACTACCTGCCAGTCCGTTTTGCCCTGCCCAAGTGGCTGCTGAGGTACCTTTCCTTGTTCCTAAGGGTTGCACGCTGGAGGCTGTTGTCACAGCAAAGCCCCAATAAGCACCCAAGAGCGATCGCAAAGAGGAGCGAACTGTTGGCTGAGATAAAGTGCCTACAGGGCCTGTGACAATCACTCGCCCCCCCTTGTCCATCCACTCTTGCAACGCCTTTACTTGCGTGGCGCTGAGCGTTTCGACATTAGGTAAAAACAGAACTGGGGTGCCAGCAAGATCCCCGGCACTCTTAACTTGTTCTAGGTCAACTACACAGTAACTGACACCGCTTGCCGATAAGCGTCGCGTAATTCCTGACCATTGTGCAGCATTGTCCTCACTTTTCACGACCCCCACTACCGACATTTGAGCATTGACAGCAATAGGCATTGCTGCTGCTGCCAAAGGTAAGAAGCAAGCTGCAAGAGGCCAGAGAACTCTTGTCTTTACCGTTTTATTTTTTAGCTTTTTGGCTCGTTTTGGCAGCTGTTGCCGCTCAAGCAAATTGCTTGGCCCGTTTTCACAAGAAACACTCCTCAACACTATCAGCTCCTTGGTTTGCTATTGTCCTTCAGCACTCAGTTGCACTAAATTATGGATGATAAATTAAGAAATTTGAAGAATAAGTAGGGAAATAGAGTGGTGGAGGGAGTTCTAGGAATATTTATTCCCTTTCCCCAGCACCTGAGCAGCTTAACTATGGGTAATCAACCGGATTTTATACTACAGCGGTTTTCAGTTGAATACACTACACCTAGAGCATCGGTCAAGTATTCAGATTTCGGTGGTGCT
>CAZZWA010000490.1:0-4295 GCA_964657555.1 uncultured Microcoleus sp. | reverse complement strand
TCTATTCCATTAGCCATTAGCAAAAAACGACAGACTATAAACGAAGTGATTAGCCCGACATGATTTAATTGGTCATTGAGGTCTCAATAGGCAACAGCACTTTAAAGGTGGAACCTTCCCCTAGGCGGCTAGTGACAGAAATGGAACCCCCGCAGCGCAGGAGGAGTTGTTGCACAATGGTCAAGCCTAACCCAACCCCAACAGAGTCTTCGCCTAGTGCTGGTCTTCCCCGGTAAAAGCGGTCAAAAATTTTGGGTAGTTCGTGGGGAGCAATGCCAATGCCAGTGTCGCGAACTTCCATCTGTACGTACTCGCCCTGTTGCTTCGTCCGCACCCAGACCTGACCACCTGTAGAAGTGAATTTAATGCTGTTGCTGAGTAAATGAATGACAATCTGTTTGAGCCATGCTTCAAAGCAAGAAACGGTTGGGAGCGTGGGACTCACAGTATAGCCAAGCTGAACGCCTTTTTCAAGTGCGATCGCCTGATAGGTACTCACCACACCTGGGATAATGTCTGCTAAATGCACCAGTTGCTTTTCTGTTTTCTCCCCAACGCGCTCTAGTTGTACCATTTCCATCAGGCGGCTGATTAGAGAACTCTGGCGATCGCACTCTCGGTGCAGCAGATGCATGTAGCGCTGACGCTGGGCTGGTTTGAGATGCGCTGCTTCTAGCAGCGTCATCGCAGTTTTCATATTAGTCAAGGGCGTCCGCAACTCCTGAGCAACGTGCTCTAGAAGCTCATCTTTCAGTTGCAGGTTGTTTAGCAGCACTTCTTTTTGCTGCTGTAGGGTAAGTCTATCCAAGGCTGAGACGCGATTAGACTCTACCCTCTGCCAAATTTCCTCTTGTCGTTGCAATTGTTTGGCTAACAGTTGAGTGAGTAGCACTGGGATGGGAGATGATGAAGCCCAAACAGGTCGAGAACTTTCTCCGCTCATCTGATCGCTCCATCTTCCCACCTCTAGATCGTCACGGAAGCATCTACGAATTTCTTGGAAGACCCGCTGCACTACCTGCCAATCAAATGTGCAAACAGCCAACAGTGGATATCTTTTTGGGGTTGCCTCCACCAGCTGCTGAGAGTGACGGGGTCGATAGGCTAAAATCAAGCCGCAAAACTGGTCGGATAAAACTAACAAAAAATACTCTCGTCTTAACTGGGCCGTTGATGTTAGCTGGACTGGGATAATTGGGGAGGGCAAAGATAAAGAAGCAATTTCTTCCCCTGGTCTCTCCTTGTCCCGTTCGGACTCTACAGTTCTACACGCATAAATAGTGTGAGGAATACCTGCCTGATGGTGGTAGCGCGCAATTTCAGCACCCCAGACTTCGGCAAGCGGTAACTTGACCCAGATCTCTGATGTGATTTTTTGCTCAATCAGGACGTCAATTAGCGATTCCACTAATGACTTGAGGGTAGCTGGACTGACTGAGAGAGGCTGAAGCGCTGGTGTGCTCATAACCAACTGGTAGAGAGACACATCTTTGGCAGGTAGGAGACTCATTGGTTCTAAGTATGAACTACGCAGGCTCCAAGGATGAATTCTGTATTCACCCCTGGAGTCTTCATAAAATCTTCCCGTCTGGAAACCCCATCCCCGGTTGCTAAGCTTCTGTCGAAGCATGTGGGCGGGGTGTGTTTACCCTTATCCTTTCTAGCAAAGAATCTCTTGCTTGCTCTCGGTCGTCAAAATGGACTTTTTCTGTGCCCAGAATCTGATAATCTTCGTGCCCTTTACCAGCAAGCAGGACGCCATCACCGGCTTGGGCTTGCAGGATTGCCTTACGAATGGCAGCACCGCGATCACTGATGACTATTGGCTGCACGGATTCCGGTATACCAGCCAGTATATCTTGCAGAATTCGTTCCGGGTTCTCTGTGCGGGGGTTATCTGAAGTGACGATGATCTCGTCAGCCAGATGAGCAGCAATCTGACCCATTTGAGGGCGTTTGGTGCGATCGCGATCGCCACCGCAACCGAACACGCAAATCATCTTGCCTTGGATAAAAGGCCGCGCCGCCTTTAATAAATTCTCCAAGCTATCTGGGGTGTGGGCGTAATCCACAACTACACTAATATCCTGCTCCTGCCCAATCTGCACCTGCTCCATCCGTCCCGGAACCCCAGGAAAATCGGATAGGGTTGCCACCGTTGATGGCAAATCCAGCCCCAGATGTAAAACCGTTCCCAAAGCTGCCAGCAAGTTCGATAAATTGTACTGGCCGACAAGGGGCGAGTGGAAGGCTGCATCTCCTTGGGGCGCGTGTAGCTTTCCACTGACGCCAGTTGAACTATAGTTCAAGTCTGACATCCACAAGTCAGCTGCTTGGTCGCTGACACTGTAACTCCAAACCCGTTCTGGTTCTAATCGCTCAATCAGCTGCCGCCCGTATGGGTCATCGCGGTTAATCACCGCACGCCCCTGCAAATATTCAGGGCTGAACAAAAGCGCTTTGGCAGCAAAGTAATTTTCCATATCCCGGTGGAAGTCCAGATGATCCTGGGTCAGGTTAGTAAACACTCCCACCTCAAACGGACAGTTCAGAACTCGCCCCTGTGCCAAAGCGTGGGAACTGACTTCCATCACCCCCATCTTGCACCCAGCTGCAACAGCTGCTGCCAGTTGTTGTTGCAGTTCGGGGGCAAAAGGAGTTGTGTGAATAGCTGTTTCAAAGAAACCCGGCCAACGGGTATAGAGGGTACCTAATAAAGCTGTAGGCAGCTGAGCTTGAGTCAGAAAAAAGTCAATTAAGTGGGTTGTTGTCGTTTTGCCATTCGTGCCAGTCACCCCGACCAGTTTGAGCTGTTGTGCTGGGTAACTGTAGAATGCTGCTGCTATCTGGGCACAAGCCTGTGTCATACTAGCTACTGGAATAACACAGGGAATCTTCCCTTGCACAGTCTTATTTAAGGGAGATTGTTTTTGCGCCGCTTGAGGTGAAACGATCGCCGCCACTGCACCAGCCGCGATCGCGCTTTCCCAAAATTCTCCTCCATCCACTCGCGTTCCAGGCATACCGATAAACAAGTCTCCTGGTTGACAAGCATGCGAATTTGTGCATATCCTTTTTACTTCAGCATTGAGAGCAGGATGAGCGGGCAATGGCGAAAGGTTGGCAACACCTGTCAATAACTCGTGCAACTTCATGTTGTTAACTCCTCACACAGGCCGTATAGCGCCTATTTTCACTCATCATACGGAAAATATTTCCGTAATATTTGCTCTAGCTGCTGCACGGTAGCACGAGGCGAAGGGCGGGGTAGCTGTTCTTCTACATCTTGATGCTGGGGTAGAACTCGAAACAGGACAGGAACTTCGTATTGATAGGCGCAAAACCAATCCTCGCGAGTTGTGATATCTCGTACCTCTATGTGTAGAGATCCGAAATTACCCTTCTCTACCACCTGCTCTAGCTTTTCTTGCAAGCCCTCACACAGATGGCAACCGGGCTTGCTGTACAAGATTAACTGCATCGACTCTTACCTTTACAAATCGTAATGACCTTAATATCAATCGGAATTGTGCGCTTTGTGATATAAAATAGTTTTATGACAAATAATCAAGAATTAAGTACAAACATACTATGACTTCTAGCATCAAAGCTGCCGTCAGAATCTCAGACTTTGACTTGGATGAACTCAACCAAAGATTTGCCACAGCTCATCCTAAAGAGATTCTGGCATGGTGCGTCAACAATGTTCCTACAGGATTGGTACAAACCAGTGCCTTTAATGTAGATGACTTAGTGATTACCGACATTCTCTACCGCGCTCTCAAGCCAGTGAAACCTGTACCAGTGCTGTTTCTGGACACACTGTACCACTTTCCTCAAACCTTGGAACTCGTTGCTAAAGCCAAGGACATCTATAACTTAGACCTCCAAACCTACAAGATTCCAGACGTAGATTCTCGCGAAGCCTTTAGTGCCCGTTATGGTGAAGCGCTTTGGGACAAGGATATTACCCAATTCCACCATCTGACTAAAATTGAACCACTGCAACGGGGTCTGGAAGAACTGGGTACTATTGCTTGGATTACAGGCCGTCGTCGCGACCAAGCCGTGACTCGCGCTGACATGCCAGTGCTGGAACTTGATCATCAAGGTCGTCTGAAGGTAAACCCGCTGGCCTACTGGACACGCAAAGAAAGCTGGGTTTATGCCTCCGAGCACGGAATGATTTACAATCCTCTGCATGACCAAGGCTATGCCAGCATCGGTGACGAACCGATCACCACACCAGTCGCCGAAGGTGAAGACGAACGCGCTGGTCGTTGGCGGGGATTGGG
>CAZZWA010000489.1:0-4305 GCA_964657555.1 uncultured Microcoleus sp. | reverse complement strand
TATGAAACTGTCCTGGAAACTAATTGCTGTTGAAATTGTTTTAGAAATTATCTTAGAATTAGCGCCAGCAAGCCTCAGCTTGATGGCCGCTATTTCGGAGTATTTGGTAGAGTTATCTCTAGAAAAGAGTAGGGCTGTGGCACAGTTGGTAGTTAGCAAAGACTGGGCAGCACTACACTCAAGTGAGTGCATGTTGTACAACAGATGTAATAGAGAATATCAAATGCCTTCCGAAGTCACCTACTGGTATGAGATGGGAAGAGGAGCTTAACCTACAGTAACTAACGTTAAGCTCATCCCACGCTGACTTGTGGGATTTTGTGTTGGCAAGTATGGGTACATAATAAACATAAAGTAGTTACTTGATCATAAAAACCACGATTAAATTACTCAAACAATGACTGAATGTGTTTTTCACACATTTAGCTTCACTTTGCTATCTGTCCTCTAATAGCTCAAACTTTACAAAAACTAGACAAATTATAATGTTGATTTTATAAATAAAGCTCTAATGTAACGAATACCCTTAATTATTTTATCAACAAATTTGAGCACGCCTCTAATTTGTGAGTACAAGTTTTTTTTCAAAAAACGGCTGAAAGAACAGCCCTCAAGCTACACTACCATTGGGTTTGATATTGAGTACAAAAATACTTGTACCCTCCCCCTCTAAATACCTGTACCCCAGCTTAAAAATACTAGTACCCCTATCCCCAAAATATTTTTGAATACCTACTAGGTCTGGGTTTAACGCTTAGAGTACAAACTTAATTAATCTAAAAATTCTGATCTGGGTCATATACACTACTTAGTTCTGTAGCGACTGATATAAAAGTAATCATAAAACCTAGGTTAGTTTCCTCAGTAAGGAGAGTTAATTATGTGAATGCTTGGATATGAATTGTATGTGAAAACTTCCGAATTGTAACAAAAATTAAAGGAGATTAAAATCATGTCACAACTAACAGGCTTGACTATTGGTGGTAAAACTTGGACACCCCAATTTATTCAGGAAATTAACCAAGACACATGCATCGGCTGTGCTAGATGCTATAAAGTATGCGGTCGCAATGTGCTGATGCTAAGAGCGCTCAACGAAGAGGGAGAATTGGTAGAAGATGAGGATGATGATGAAATTGAGCGCAAGGTGATGACTGTCGCCAATCAAGACAACTGTATTGGCTGTCAAGCTTGTTCGAGGGTTTGTCCAAAAAACTGCTACACCCATGCTGCCTACGAGGCAAACTAAGACTTTTGTGGGTCTTTCAGATTGGCTAACAGCTTGTCAACAGACTCAAAGCCAAGTAAGCAAATTGTTAGCCATTAACAAATTAAACTAGCTCCTGCCTCTACAAAAGAGTTGAGAACGACGAACTACCAATCACCTAGTATCAACAAGCAAGATTAAGGCAGGAGGCTCCTTTACCTAGACAAGGGCTAAGTTGCCCCTTGCAAGGAGATAACCATGGAACAAGTCCCAGTTTCAATCTTAACCCTAGTGGCTGGCATCATAGTCACACTCATAAGCCTTTGGGTTGGGCAACACCACGGTCTATTGCCAGTGCAGGCATCTGCACAAGCGCCTCTAGTAGACGGGTTTTTTAACATCATGGTCACCATTGCCACTGCTCTGTTTTTGGTGGTAGAGGGAGCCATTCTGATTTTTGCCATTAAATTTCGTCGGCGTTCGGGAGATGATACTGATGGGTTGTCGATTGTGGGCAACTTTTCCTTAGAAGCTTTTTGGACGGCTATTCCAGCGATCATCGTTATTGGGCTGGGTATCTACAGTGTTGAAATTTTCACCCAAATGGGAGGCATTCAGCCTGTGGGCCACATGATGGCTCATACCCATTCTCCATCCCCAATGGCTCACATGGGAGGAGGGAGCGCGGTAGCGGCTCCTTTGATAGCTGACTCACAAGGAGAACATTCAAATCAGTCAGCAGCAGCAACTGGAAGCTCTATAGGCATCGGAGCAAACCCGCAAGAGATAGGCAAACAAGCAGATGTGAGTGTGAACGTTACGGGTATGCAGTACGCTTGGGTGTTTAACTACCCTGATAGTGGGATCACTGCTGGCGAACTGCACATTCCCGTTGGCAAAGACGTGCAACTCAACATCTCTGCTAATGATGTGATTCACTCTTTCTGGGTGCCTCAGTTCCGTCTCAAACAAGATGCGATTCCTGGCCAGCCTACTGAGTTGCGGTTCATTGCCACCAAAACAGGTGAATATCCCGTGGTTTGTGCCGAACTTTGTGGTGGCTACCACGGTGCTATGAGGTCGCAGGTAATTGTCCAGACGCAGTCAGAGTACGAGAGCTGGCTTCAGGAAAATCGGTTGACTCAGCAGCCAGAACTGAACCAAGCCGTTGCGGTTAACTCAGCTAATTTACCAACATCAGAGTTTCTGGCTCCTTATGCCAAAGAAATGGGGATTAATTCACAAACTCTGGCTCAGGTTCAACCAGATCACCAAAGTAAGTAAACAGTCAAAATGCAAAAGGTAAAAAAAGTTCTATATTTATTTACCTTTTGACTTTTTGTCAAAGGAAAGCTTATGGCACAGACACAAATTCCGCTAAACACTCCACCAGAGACTAAGGTGGCTGACCACAGTTCTCATCCAACAGCGTGGAAATGGTATGACTACTTCACCTTCAACGTAGACCACAAGGTGATTGGCATCCAATATCTAGTCATTGCCTTTGTGTTCTACCTGATCGGTGGCTTAATGGCTATGGCCCTGCGTACTGAACTACTGACACCGGACTCAGACTTCCTCGATCCCAACCTCTATAACGCTTTCATGACCAATCACGGGACGATCATGATCTTTCTGTGGATTGTCCCAGCAGCAATTGGGGGATTTGGCAACTATTTGGTGCCATTAATGATCGGAGCCAGAGACATGGCTTTCCCCAAACTCAACGCGATCGCCTTTTGGCTAAATCCACTGGCGGGAGCGCTGATTCTTGGTAGTTTCTGCTTCGGGGGCGCGCAAACTGGTTGGACGGCCTATCCACCCTTGAGCTTAGTCACGAATAACATTGGCCAGTCCATGTGGATTTTCAGCATCGTCTTGGTGGGAACATCCTCGATCTTGGGCTCGGTGAACTTTGTTGTTACTATCCTGAAGATGAAAATCCCCAGCATGAAGTGGGATCAGGTTCCCTTATTTTGCTGGGCAATTATGGCAACCTCGGTGTTAGCACTGCTATCAACGCCAGTGTTAGCTGCGGGATTGGTGCTGCTGTTGTTTGATATCAACTTTGGCACGTCGTTCTACAAGCCAGATGCAGGCGGTAATGTAATCATTTACCAACACTTGTTCTGGTTTTATTCCCACCCGGCAGTTTATCTGATGATTCTGCCCATCTTCGGCTTTATGTCGGAGGTGATATCCGTTCATTCCCGCAAGCCAATCTTTGGCTACAAGGCGATCGCTTATTCCAGTGTTGCTATCTGCGTTGTGGGTTTGTTTGTCTGGGTACACCACATGTTTACCAGTGGCACTCCCCCTTGGATGCGGATGTTCTTCACCATCTCCACCCTGATCGTCGCTGTTCCCACAGGCGTTAAGATTTTTGGTTGGGTTGCTACTCTTTGGGGCGGCAAAATTCGCTTCACCAGTGCCATGCTATTTGCCCTTGGCCTATTGTCCATGTTTGTCCTAGGTGGGCTGAGTGGCGTCACTATGGGAACTGCTCCCTTCGATATTCACGTCCACGACACATACTATGTAGTTGCTCACTTCCACTATGTCCTGTTTGGTGGTTCAGTGTTTGGCCTTTATTCTGCCATCTATCACTGGTTTCCCAAAATCACTGGGCGCATGTTGAACGAAACTTGGGGTCGCGTTCACTTTGTCCTCACCTTCATTGGCACCAATCTCACTTTCTTACCAATGCATGAGCTGGGTTTGCAAGGAATGCCTCGACGGGTGGCAATGTATGATCCCCAATTTATCAGCCTCAACCAGCTTTGTACCTTCGGTGCTGTTGTCCTGGGTCTATCTGTGATTCCGTTCATCATTAACATTATCTGGAGTTGGATTTACGGGCCACAAGCAGGAGACAACCCCTGGAATGCTCTGACGCTGGAGTGGACAACTAGCTCACCACCCCCTATCGAAAACTGGGAGGTCTTGCCAGTTTTAACTCGTGGCCCCTACGAGTATGGGATGAATGGCACTGAAGTCAACTCAGCTGCTCCGACAACTGGTGAACCCTTGGTCACTGCTAAGTAAGAGTAATTAGGTAATAGGCATAAAGGACACCAATTACCAATTACCAATCACCC
>CAZZWA010000488.1:0-4333 GCA_964657555.1 uncultured Microcoleus sp. | reverse complement strand
CTCACAACTTATGTCTGCCAAGGGCAGGGAGAAATCCCCATTTTGCTGCTCCACGGTTTCGACAGTTCTGTGCTGGAATTCCGCAGCCTCCTGCCATTGCTTGCCAAGAAGAATGAAACCTGGGCCGTGGATTTACTGGGGTTCGGCTTTGGCGAACGGGTACAAGACATCACCTATAGCCCTCTTGCTATCAAAACCCATCTTTATTGTTTCTGGAAGACTCTCATCGACCAACCGATTGTGCTAGTGGGTGCTTCTATGGGAGGAGCAGCGGCTATTGACTTTACTCTTACCTACCCGGAGGTTGTCAAAGCCATAGTTCTGATCGATAGTGTTGGCTACACCAATACTCCTGAATTTGTTAAGTTTTTGTTCCCGCCCCTAGACTATCTAGCTGTTGAGTATTTACGCCAGCGCCAACTCCTAGCACTGAACTTTGGCAGTGTTTTGAGTTACTTGAACCCAAGCTGGTTTGAAGCTATACAGTGCGCGGCGCTACACCAACAGATGCCTGGTTGGCACGAATCAACGAGCAGCTTTACAAAGAGTGGAGGTTATAGCGACATAGCCAATCAGATTGCCCAAGTTGATAAACCAACACTAATTTTGTGGGGGGAAAACGACAATATACTGAACGTTGGCGATGCGGAAAGATTCCAGCAAGCCATTACCGGATCTGTGTTGTACAAGCTCAAAAATTGCGGTCACGTCCCGCAACTTGAACAACCCCAGATTACCGCAAAGCACATTTCAGAATTCAGTTATTTGTTAGAAAAATCAGCTGGGAGCGATGGCAGAGAATCTTTATAGCGACAATATTGAACTTAGATGTCCCCTACAATTACTTGAGGTAACAATGACAGTTTGGCTTCTCTAGAAGAGATTCAGCTAAGGCGTTTAAAGCCACTGCTGCCAGTAGTCCACCACCCATAGTTCCTTCAATTGTGATATGAGGAGTGCCAGAGCGCATTAATCGTCGTTTGGCTACAGGGGCGTGGCTAAATCCAATTGGCATCCCAATGACAAGGGCAGGTTGAATCTGATTCTGCTCAATCGCTGCACAGACTGACATCAGTACGGATGGAGCATATCCGATCGCCAACACTGATTGTGTTGAAACCTGTTGGAGGCGTTCTGCCCACACCTGATGGTTCCAGAATGCTTGCTCGGCTTCCACTGCACTTGTAACGTGGGGGTCATCAATGAGGGTTTCAACCTGACATCCCAGATGTGCCAATCGGGTTTGGTCTAGGGCGGCAACGACTGCTGGCACATCTCCCACAATCTGACACCCCGCTTTCAGGCCATCACGGGCTGCCGCGATCGCCCCCTGACTCAGGTGCACAAAATGCACCAAACTGACATCCCCACAGGCCAACACCAGATTGCACAGCAAGTCCACTTCAATCTCGTCGCGGTCAGAAAGCTCCGGCAGCAGTTTCTGCAACGATTCCTGAAACTCTTCAGGGTGAGTATGGGCTACAGCATCCAAACCGCACAGGAGTTTTTCCAGATCTCCTAAACCATTTTTAGTTTCAACTTCGAGTAGCCGAAGTTGGGCGATCGCTTCAGCCTGGATGTTTTGACAATGCTGATCGCGTCCCAGTAAGCTTTCCAATGCCGCTGCTGTGTGTCGCAGATGTATAAGCTGTTGAATAACTGCTCGGTATTGCTGCTGAAGTTGAGGTATCAGTGTTCTAGCAGCATCCTCTTGTGGGTTAACTTCCAAGATTTTTTTGATATGGGAGAGCTGAAATCCCTGCTGCTTGAGAGCAACAATCCGCTTTAATCTTTGGACATCGCTCTCGATATACAGTCGGTAGTTTCCAGACGAACGATGAGGTAAAGGCAGCAGGCCCAGCTGATGATAGTGCCGCACCATGCGAGGAGTAATGCCGCCGCCAACGAGATCGGTGAGTTCCTTGATCGTCAAATACTGATGACTCATATTTCTAAATTTTTCAGCTAGCCCCTTGACATTAACACTGATGTCAAGGTTTAGAGTGACGGAGCTACCATATCGATTCCATTGCATCTATGCACCAGTCTACTCCCTCAATTTTTAGCCCGACACAACTGATGAGAGAGCATCCAGAGGCACTGGCAGCGGCGGGCTGCTCCCTCCTGGTAGTGATGGGTTGGTTAACACTGCATCTCGGCTTTCTTGGTCTGGCCTTGTTACTTTTACCTGCTGCTTACGTAATTGGCGGATATCAAAGTGCGCGGGAGGGCCTAACAACACTGTTCCAAGAAAAACAACTAGATGTTGACCTGCTGATGATCGTGGCGGCTTTGGGAGCTGCAAGCTTGGGATTCTGGCGGCATGAATACGACTTCATTGTTGATGGTGCTGTCCTCATTACGATCTTTGCGATCAGCGGAGCGCTGGAAGGCTATGCCATGCAACGAACTGAGCGCGGCATTCGCAGTCTCATGAGCCTAACTCCAGATACAGCACGAGTGTTGCTCGACGGGCAGGAACGACAGGTGCGGATTTCTGAGCTAGAGCTTGGCAATCTAGTGCTGGTCAAGCCTGGAGAACTGATTCCTACAGATGGTCTGATTGTGGAAGGCTACAGTGCCCTCAACGAAGCGCCGATTACTGGAGAGTCTATGCCTGTAGAGAAAAAAGTGGGGAATGAAGTTTTTGCTGGCACTATCAACGGTCAAGGAGCCTTGATGCTAAAGGTGCATAAACCACCAGAAAGCAGCCTGATTCAGCAAGTGATTCGCCTTGTAGAGCAAGCGCAGACACAGACGCCGCCCTCCCAACAATTTATCGAACGCTTCGAGCGTGGTTACGCTTGGTTTGTGGTGGTGGCAGGGATACTGTTAGCGGTCTTGCCTCCATTTGTCTGGAGTTGGACTTGGGAAAAGACCATTTATCGAGCACTGATCTTTTTAGTGGTAGCCTCTCCCTGTGCTTTGATGGCCTCAATTATGCCCACTTTGCTCTCAGGGATTGCCAATGGCGCTCGCCACGGTATTTTGTTCAAAAATGGTGTGCAGTTGGAAACTCTAGGGCGAGTTCGAGCCATAGCCTTTGATAAGACGGGTACACTGACAACAGGTCAGCCACGACTCGTCAAGATTACTCCCGTCTCAGGACAGACTGAAAGTCATGTTATCCAGATGGCTGCGGCCCTCGAAGCATTTTCGGAACATCCAATTGGACAAACAATTGTCCGCTCAGCACAGCAACAGCAGTTAAGCTGGCCAAAGGCTACAGCAGTACAGGCCCAACCTGGGAAGGGCATTATCGGCGAAGTGGACGGGCAAGAGGTAGTTGTCGGTCAACAAGCCTTTGTCTTAGAACAGATTTCTCACAGACCTCAAGAGCTAGTCGAGCTGAGCCATCACCTACAAGCAGAAGGGAAAACGGTAGTTTGGGTAGCCAAATCTGGCCAAGTATTAGGCACGATCGCCGTTGCCGACGTAGTGCGATCAGCAGCATCAGCAATGGTGACTCAGATGAAAAAACTGGGTATCGAGCAAGTTGTGATGCTCACTGGAGATCATCAGCGCACTGCTGACAGCATTGCCAGAGAAATTGGGGTAGACAAAGTATATGCTGGACTTTTGCCTGAAGATAAAGTCAAGGTGATTCAGCAGTTGCAGCAGAAGTACCAAACTGTAGCAATGGTGGGGGATGGCATCAATGATGCTCCTGCCCTAGCACAGGCATCAGTGGGAATTGCTATGGGAACAACTGGTTCTGATGTAGCTTTGGAAACAGCCGATGTGGTTTTGATGGCAGATCGGCTGGAAAAGCTTGCCCATGCCATTCGCCTAGGTCGGCGCTCTCAAGCGATCGTGAAGCAAAATATTACGTTTGCTCTAGGCATGATTGTCCTGCTACTAATTGCTAACTTTGTTGGCAATATCAATCTGCCTCTAGGTGTATTCGGCCATGAAGGCTCTACGGTGCTGGTAATGCTGAGTGGTCTACGATTACTTAGAGGTTAGGGGAGCGCAATAAATGGCTAGTACTACAACGAGACTTTGCTGATGGGTGACCGATGGGAATTGAAATGAGGGAGTGTTCGCCAACGAGGTTCTCCCGTACTTATGGGGATAAGCTGAACTGCTCATTTCTAGAATCCTTGCAGATCCAGGATTCTAGAAAGAGATTTTCGAGCAAGCTATTGAGTGATCACGGGTGTTTCGCCAAAGGTAGGGAGAGCCAGAAGCCTCAATTAAAAAGAAGACTATTGGCTCAATTGACTGACGCGGTAGAGCCAACAGTCGTCCATGTACATAATCCTCTGCATATTCCCGTTGTTCGGCACGCCGAAACAGAGGATTGTCAATTGCACAGTATTCCTGCAATTGT
>CAZZWA010000487.1:0-4356 GCA_964657555.1 uncultured Microcoleus sp. | reverse complement strand
GTTAAATTCTGTTTATTTGCTCGTCTCGTTTGCATCCGTTGTTGCCACTTTTGGGCGATCGCTGTGGCAAATTTGCTGATTTCTCTAGCTTTCTGGTCAGCTATTTCAATTTCTTTAATAATTTCATCTTGTCTCTCCTCATCCGGTAGTTTGTTCATGGTAATTCATCCAAAGTTCTAATAATACGACTGAAACATTTTTTATTTTTTAACATCTGATTGAGTATTTCTTCCAAATCTTTGCCAGCTTCTTGAATTTCCATATTTGTTATATTTTCTATTGAAATAATCTCAATAGTAGTCTGAATTTGCCTTTTGGAGTTCTCTACGAAAAACCGGACATTATTGAAATATGCAAAATAGCTGATCAGCATCGAATTGGCTGGAAAAACAGACAACAATGGTTCGATTCGGTTAAGTCCCAATATGACTTCTTGCTCAGTTTCGTCTAGTTCTTGGTGAAGCCGTCTACTTAAAAGCTTGATTTCTGGAGTAATTGCCATTGAGGAAAATTTCGATTCAGCCTGATGAGACTATCATAAATTGGTAACAGAGCATCCCAATACTTTAGATCATCAGCTAGCTCCTTGATGACAGTTACGAAACTGATCGTCAAAATGAGAGGCGATCGCTAACAAAAGTGACTAGCAGTCGTTAAATCTACAATATTTCTAGTATCCAGTTGGCCAAACTGTCTACCTACTTCAGTCTTTAGCTAGATATAGCCTTATCATCATGGTATCAAAACGATAAGCCTATAAGTTCTAGCTTAATAGGAGGCTCTATGCAACAACTTGGACATCAAAAAGACAGCAACGCTTGGATTGCTCAAACTTGGGCTGCTTTCATTCTTTCTATTGGCATGACTACCGTAGGCATTATTAACCTGCCCAATGTGGATAACTGGGTAAAAGGCTTTATGGGCATGGGTTTGACTTTCTCTGTTGGTTCCACCTTTACTTTGGCAAAAACCACGAGGGATCTTCATGAAGCCAAAAAAATAACTGCCAGAATCGATGAAGCTAAAGTCGAGAAGTTACTTGCCGAGCACAATGTTTTAAAATAAAAACCAAAATAAAAACCCTAATGGCTTAGCCATAAAGGGTTAATAAATATCATTGAGTAAGCTCGCGCTAGCTTTTATAGCCCCAGACTTTACTCTGTGGGCTTTTTGCGCTGCTTCTTCAGCTTCTGACGCCGACGATTAGCCGTAATGACTGCTTGGTCGATCGGAAACCCCACAACTGGAGGAATCACCTGATACTGTCGCTCCTCTTCCAGCTTTTTCAGCTCGGTGTAGTCCATCCAATGGATACAATCTACTGGACAGGTATCAATTGCTTCTTGAATTAGCTCTTGAGAGTCACCGTCTTGTCGAACTACACGCGATCGCCCGTAATCTGGCTCAATATAAAAGGTATTACGGGCAACATGGGCACAGTGCTTGCAGCCGATACAAGTCAATTCATCAACATAGACGCCCTTCTGCCTTAGCTTGCCGCCTAATTCTGGTTCCAAACCAGAGCGCTCCGGAGCGTCTCGCCAAATTCCACCTAGCTCAGGCTCTAAACCAGAACGCTCTGGCGAAAACTCAGACATTAAGCACTCCAGCGTTGTAAAACTAGACGGATAGCACCATCTTCCTGCTTTTGTTGCTCAGCAACTTGAAAGCCTTGCTTGGCAGTTTCCTGCAAAACCGTGTGGTAAGCATAACGCTGCGTCACTTTGCTAAGGAAACGGTCTACAGACCAGTTTTGCTGCCAAAATTGTAGATCGGCCACCAGTTCATACTCCTGGCCATTCCAACTAAAGCCGATGTCATAACCATTGTCTTGCTCAATGGTAACTTCAGCAGTGCGGGTCTGACCGCGATAGCCCCGTACTGGGCTAGGGCCAGATTTCCAGTTAATTCCTAGGTCTGTTAAAGCAGTTTCCAAGGAGACAAGGTTACGGATTTGAGTTTTGATGTTGCTAAAGTGTGACATGATAGTTGCCTCAAAAGTATCTAATTGGACTGAAAAAAAAACTTATCAAACTTACCATTCGCTATATGTTGCTTGGGCTGTAGCCGCCGCAGTCTGATGAATGGCTTGGGTGAAATATTCAGAAGTCGTTTCCTGAGTGAGCACGACGCCAAGCTGGGCTTCAATGGCGGCAGTCACTTCAGAGCAGGAAGTCCCAACAATGCCGGTCACTTTTTCCTGCACTCGACCATCTGGATAGATGACAAACTCTAAGGTTTCCATGCTCATGAGTAGAGAATTTCTCAAGGAAAGGCGGCGGCAGCAACCACATTACTGATGGTGCTGTATAAGATGTCAATCTACGGAGTTACTGACTTGTGCGCCAATAAATTAATTGTGACTAATTGAGTCACAATGAGTCAAAGCGTAACAAAACTTACTAATCGCGTGAGTGTTACATTGATTATTTGTCAGTTTCCCTTAACTTTACATCTACGTCAAGATAGAGGATTTCTGGAATTTAGGCTCTAATTAGCCCAATCAGGTCGCGCTCCCAAGGGTAGCGCGGATTTTGAACTGTCTCCATGTCCATCAGCCGAGATAATAAAAGTCTGTTGAATTTAATTGAGACCCAATGAGTGCACAGCAAGTCAAAAGTTCAATCAATGTAGGTGTTTTAGGCTTCGGCGGCCTCGGACAAGCAGCTGCCAGGGTTCTCGCTCCCAAGCGCGAGATGATCTGGGTAGCTGCCGCAGACCAAAAGGGCTATGCATACGAGCCCGAAGGGTTAGATCCAGATTCATGTATTGCCATTTACAAATCTCAAGGCTCGCTAGGCTATCTGGAGCCAACTGGGACGCTAAGTAACAGCAGTATCCAGGACATAATTGAACGAGCGGCATCGGTGAATGGATATTTCCTGGCGCTGCCGAATCTGCCTAACACATTTATGGCCTCGATAGCGCAGCAGTTTATTAAATCGGGTTGGCGAGGGGTTCTCGTAGATGCTCTCAAGCGCACAAGTGCTGTTGAGCAATTGCTGGGACTGCAAGAAGAGCTGCTTGCAGCAGGCATTACTTATATGACTGGGTGTGGTGCTACGCCCGGTTTGTTGACGGCTGCGGCTGCCTTAGCCGCTCAGAGCTATGCTGAGGTTCACAGCGTCAAAATCACCTTTGGTGTGGGGATTGCTAATTGGGAAGCCTACCGAGCGACGATCCGGGAAGACATTGCCCATCTCCCTGGCTACAATGTGGAACGTGCCAGAGCGATGAGTGATGCCGAGGTGGAAGCTTTGCTGGACGAAACCAACGGCATCCTGACACTGGAGAACATGGAACACGCCGATGATGTCATGCTGGAGCTAGCAGGAATCTGTGGGCGCGATCGCGTCACTATAGGGGGCATTGTGGATACCCGCAATCCCCAAAAACCTCTCAGCACGAATGTCAAACTAACTGGTCGCACCTTTGAGGGCAAGATTTCTACCCATACCTTTACCCTCGGAGATGAAACCAGTATGGCTGCTAATGTCTGCGGTCCTGCTTTTGGCTATCTCAAAGCTGGTTTCGCATTGCACCAACGAGGAATTTACGGTCTATTTACCGCCGCCGAAGTTATGCCCCAGTTCGTGAAGTAGTTTATGCTATGGGGCTTTCAGGAGACAAAATCTCTGGCCCCTCCTCCTCAACCAACTCGCTTGGCGTGTGGATGACAAAGGGGAGACAAGCCCCTAGCAAACCTCGCTTAATCCGTTCTGGTGTATGGGCAAACACCACAAACAAGGGATAAATCTTTTCTGTCCCTTCGCTGAGAATGTGTTGATACCTCAGAGGCATTAGCCATTCATACTCTTTGTCCAGCACTACCTGTGTCTGTCGCCAGCGACTCAGTAGGTCAGAAAAGTCTTCTTGGGGGCGATGGATGAACACAAAAATTTCTACCCCCATTTTGATTTTCCATTCTGGGTCGCACATCAGAATTGCCACATCACAGGGCAAGGAGATTGTTTGGCCGCTAGAACGAATTAGGCTGCCACTCTCTGCCCTAGATGTCGTCCCGCGCACTCGCACAACTGGTAGCGGAATGGTAATTACGCTTTCGTCAGGGCGACGCATACTAGGAATCATCTCCAGGTAAGGCCGATGCTGCTTCAGGAGCGCGATCGCTTCTTGGTGGTTGCTATACTCCGATAACAACACTTCGTAATCAGATTTTTTAACGTGCATTTTCCCAACTTTTTTCTAGCCCAGCTTGTCAAATATTTTGAACATGGGGAGATACATAGAAAGCAAAATCACACCCACCATCCCGCCTAAGAAGACCATCATAATTGGTTCCAGCATGCTGGTTAGCGCTTTGACGGCTTGCTCCACCTCATCCTCATAGAAGTC
>CAZZWA010000486.1:0-4357 GCA_964657555.1 uncultured Microcoleus sp. | reverse complement strand
TCCTCTTCGCTGTTGGTGCCACTGCTCGCTGGTTCAGGGATGGCATCACTGCTAATGCTTTGATGCCCGGTGCGATCGCCACCAACCTCCAGCGCTACACTGGCGGTCTTAAGACTCCACCAGAACGGCAGAAGACACCGGAGCAGGGTGCTGCCACCTCAGTTCTGCTGGCAACCTCTGTGCTGCTGGAGGGCATCGGCGGGCGCTACTTCGAGGACTGCAACGAAGCCACCATCGTCGCAAACGGCAACGGCTATATAAGCGGTGTTGCTCCCTATGCCCTCAATCCGGACAACGCCGATCGGCTCTGGGAGGAATCGTTGCGCCTGCTCGCCTGACCCAGTGTTTTTGAACAGGAGAATCACGATCATGACCATGAATCCACTTTCTCAAACAGGAGTCGTTGCACAAGTGACCGATCACAATGCGAAGCTCGACATTGTTAATTTCAATCAGGTGCTGCATTAGTGACGTAATCATTAACTCGACAGAACTATTGCTACCGCCCAAAATCAGCCTAAATCGAATGCCGTCCAAAACTTTGGAGAAGATGAAACTCATCTCTGTCAACGTAGGACTTCCGCGTGAAGTGACCTGGAAAGGGAAAACAGTTAGCACTGGAATTTTCAAAGAGCCAGTCAGCAAACGGGTGATGGTGCGATCGCTGAATTTAGACGGAGATGGACAAGCGGATCTCACCGTTCATGGAGGACTAGATAAAGCAATTTATGTCTATCCGTTTGAACATTACGATTATTGGCGAAGTGAATTGCCTGACACAAAGTTAACACCCGGTATCTTTGGCGAAAATTTCACGGTCACTGGACTGAGAGAAGAAGAGGTCAACATTGGCGATCGCTTCCAGATCGGAACTGTAACCCTGATGGTGACACAACCTCGTATGCCCTGCTACAAACTTGGAATTCGGTTTGGACGACCGGATATGGTGAAACGATTTCTCGCCAGTCGTCGAACCGGATTTTACTTCCGTGTTTTGCAAGAGGGCGAAGTTGGAGCCGGAGACACTCTAGAGTTAGTGAGCCGGGATGACAACAATATCACTGTTGCCGATATCACTCAACTTTATGTTGGTAAGGAAGACAATCCAGAGTTACTTCACAGCGCTGCTCAACTTGAAGCTTTACCTGAAAGTTGGCGCGACTACTTCCAGGAACAGAGTCGTCGTCAGGATGTGAGATAGACGAACTTGCCGTAAAACGCCATAATTTCACCTTTATAAACTTACAAGGAGTAAACTCATGACTACATTTCGCACAGTTTTGATCGATGGTTTAGATATCTTTTATCGAGAAGCTGGCTCCCGCAATAATCCGACGATTCTGCTGTTGCACGGCTTCCCGACCTCATCTCACATGTTCCGCAATTTGATGCCTGCGCTTGCCTCTAGCTTCCATCTAGTTGCACTCGATTATCCAGGCTACGGTAACAGTTCGATGCCAAGCGTGAATGAGTTTGACTACACGTTCGATCACCTGGCACAGATCGTGGAGAAATTTATTACCGCGCTCGATCTCAAGAAGTACAGCCTCTATGTGATGGATTATGGTGCGCCCATTGGCTATCGCATTGCGGCTAAATATCCAGAGCGAGTTGAGGCACTCATTGTCCAAAATGGGAATGCTTACGAGGAAGGTCTCGGCGAATTTTGGCACCCGATCAAGGCGTACTGGCAAGACCGTTCTCCTGAGAATGCGGACAAGCTCAAACACCTTGTCACCCTGGAAGCAACGAAGTGGCAATACACCAACGGCGTTCGCAATCTTGAAGCGATCAGCCCAGATACCTGGAACATGGATCAACTGTTCCTCGATCGCCCCGGAAACGGTGAGATTCAACTAGCGCTGCTGTATAGCTATGGCACCAACCCACCGTTATACCCACAATGGCAAGAGTATTTCCGCAAATATCAACCCCCCACCCTGATTGTTTGGGGTAAGAACGACTATATCTTTCCAGCCGAAGGTGCTTATCCCTACAAGCGCGACCTGAAAGACGTTGAGTTCCATTTACTCGATACCGGACATTTTGCTCTGGAAGAGGACGGAGATGCGATCGCAAATTACATCACGCAATTTCTCGCGTCACGGCTGCAACCCATCCCTGCCTAATCAGCGCAAAGTATGGCCGCTGACTTGCCATTAAGTCAGCGCCATTCATGAACGCTTTCTCAATTTGAGTCAGAAGCTTAAGCATTGATCACACAAATCATTACCAATAGGAACATCATGACACAGACTCTCTGGTTATTTGGCACTCGTCTCACCATCCTTGCTGATCACACTACAACCGGAGGCCAGTACGATCTGATCGAAGGCTACTTCCCACCTGGGACACAAACACCTCTCCATCGCCACACGCGCTATTCCGAACAACTCTATGTGCTGGAAGGGGAGTTCACAGTCTGGGCAGGTGAGAACAAGGTGGTACTAGGTCCCGGTGACAGTTATCTAATTTCTCCAAGCACCCCTCATGTGGTCGCCACGGTCGGCGATAAATCAGCTCGCGGATTGGTTGTTGCTGCGCCCAGTGCTTTTGCTCGGGTGGTTGAAACCGTCGGAACGGTGGAGGAAACAGAACCAGCAGACATGACGCTGTATGACCGCATTTCTGCCGAGGTTGGCGACGAACTTCTGGGTCCTCCCGGAACCTTGCCTTAATTGGACGCAATCAGTACACATCTTTGCAAGAGGAAACGATGACAACTCAAAATGTAACCATTCCAGCCTTGTCTGAAGGCAGTTTTAGTGCTTATCTGGCAACACCCAGTACTCAGCCTAGTGCAGGGATTGTATTGATTCAGGAAATTCTTGGGGTCAATCAATATATGCGCCAGACGGCTGATGATTATGCCAAAGAAGGCTATCTGGTGCTCGTGCCAGATTTGTACTGGCGGTTAGAACCGGGTGTGCAGCTTGATTCTGAAATTAAGGAGCAGTGGGCTAAAGGCTTTGAGCTACTCCAAGCGTTTGATGTGGATAGCGGCGTAGAAGACCTGAAGGCAAGTCTGGCTTTTCTGCGGCAGCATTCCAGCAGCACAGGCAAGGTCGGCAGTGTAGGCTTTTGCTTGGGTGGTAAGCTGGCATATTTCATGGCAACACGCACCGATGCGGATGCCAATGTGAGTTACTACGGTGTTGACCTTGACAAGAATTTAGCAGAGGCGACAAAGATTCAGAAACCACTGCTGTTGCACATGGGTGAAAACGACGAGTATGTGTCGCCAAACGCTCAAGCAAGCATTCAGCAAGAGCTGAAAGACAACCCCCTGGTAACCATCTATCGCTATGAAGGAGTGAGCCACGGATTTAGTCGCACAGGTAGTTCCGCTTATCGCAAAGAAGCCGCAGAATTAGCACGCGATCGCACGTTGGCGTTTTTGAAACAGCATTTGGGCAACGGTGTCGTACAAGGAGTAACCTCATGACCAAATATCGCACAGTCTCAATTGATGGTTTAGATATTTTCTATCGTGAAGCGGGTTCCCGCGACAACCCAACGATTCTGCTGTTGCATGGCTTCCCGACTTCCTCTCACATGTTCCGCAATCTCATACCTGCACTTGCGGATTCCTTCCATCTGGTTGCCCCTGATTACCCTGGCTTTGGCTATAGTTCCATGCCTACGGTGGATGAGTTTGATTACACCTTTGATCGCCTTACCGAAGTAATGGCAGGCTTTATCGATGCGATCGGCTTGAAACGCTACAGTCTTTACCTGATGGATTATGGCGCTCCCATTGGCTATCGTCTTGCCACGCAGCATCCAGAGCGAGTAGAGTTGCTGATTGTGCAAAATGGCAATGCCTACGAGGAAGGGCTAGGTGATTTCTGGCAACCAATGCGAGCTTTTTGGCAGAACAAGACACCCGAAAATACTGAGCGGGTGCGTCAGGCTCTGGCTATCAAGGGCGCGAAATGGTATTACACCACTGGAGTGAGAAATTTAGAGTCCCTCAGTCCCGATACTTGGGCTTTGGATGAAGCGCTTCTCGATCGCCCTGGTAACTCGGATATTCAACTGGCATTGAAGTACGACTATCAATCCAATGTGTTGCTGTATCCGCAATGGCAAGCCTATCTCGGTCAGTATCAACCACCCACCTTAGTCGTGTGGGGCAAAAACGACCAGGGCTTTTTAGTCGAAGGAGCCTATGCCTACAAGCGCGACTTGCAGAATCTTGAGTTTCATTTGCTAGATACCGGGCATTTTGCTCTGGAAGAAGAGGGCGATGCTATCGCAGATCATATTCGCTGCTTTCTGACCACCCACGTTGTAGAGAAAACCATGATCGACATGACAACAACGACCGATCCCGATTTTGCTGCCCGCGAGGCAC
>CAZZWA010000485.1:1757-4412 GCA_964657555.1 uncultured Microcoleus sp. | reverse complement strand
TTAATTGGGAAGGAACTTCAATCAACGGTTTAGGCTCTTCCCAAACAAAGGGCACTTTTAGATAAGTTTGCTGATTCATCAGGCTTGCTGCGAAATAAGCAATCGCTTAAGACAGTAACTTGAAGTATATGTACTACATAACAGTCTAATTTAGACTAGTTTACTGGTGCTGAACACGACTAGATAACGTACAGGTACTGTCCCATAGATAACTTTCCTCGCCAATTTATCACCTCGGCACTGCCACCTGATGGAGTAACGCCGCAATTACTCCATCAACCTGCAACCCATCCAGTTGAGCTTCTGGTCTCAAAAGCAGTCGGTGACGCAGCAGGGGGGGTGCTACAGCCTTGACATCATCTGGTGTCACAAAATCTCGACCAGATAGCCAAGCGTAAGCCTTACTCGTCTGCAACCAGGCAACAGCTGAGCGAGGAGATGCTCCCAAAGCGAGATCTGGATGTTGGCGACTGCGCTGTACTATAGCTAGCAGATAATCCACAACTTTCTCGTCAATCTTGAGTGAGCTAACCTCCCGACGAGCCTGTAAAATTTGCTCTACCGTCGCCACTGGCTTTAGACGCTGTAAATCCAATCGTCGCGCCTGGAACCCTGCTTGACGGTTGAGCAACATTTGTTTCTCCGCAGCTGCATCTGGATAACCAACGACGAGCTTGAATAAAAATCTATCCACTTGGGCTTCTGGCAGAGGATAGGTGCCCTCAAATTCCAGAGGATTCTGTGTGGCAATCACCCAAAATAGTTCTGGTAGTGGCAGACTCTCGCCATCCATCGTGACTTGCTGCTCTTCCATCGCTTCTAGAAGCGCTGACTGAGTTTTAGGCGGTGTCCGATTAATTTCATCAGCCAGCAGTACTTGAGTAAATACTGGCCCTTTCTTGAGAGTGAACTGGCGGGTATTTAGATCAAATATATTGGTGCCGATTATATCAGATGGCAAAATATCTGGTGTCAACTGAATCCGCCGGAAATCTGCCTGTACCAGTTGAGCTAGTACCTTGACCAGTAAGGTTTTGCCAGTACCTGGGACACCCTCCAAAATCAAATGTCCGCCAGCAAGGAGTGCCACCAGCAGTTGCTGTACCAAGACGGATTGACCGACGATAACGCGGTTGAGGGCTTGACCGAGACGATTTAATACAGCATTGGTTTCGCTCATAAGAGATAAGCTAGCAGTTTTCAGTATTTTGCGCGCTAGCGGGAGCGCACAATCAAGATGGCGTTTTGGCACTCCCGCCAGAAGTCCTAAAAAAGTTTGTCAAAGCATAGCTGCTGGTGTGGAAAATCTTAACGCAGATAAACAACAGCTGTTGCCACCACTATAAACAGCTTAGCTGCCAGTGCAATAGGGTTTTGACGAATCGTGACTAACTGATGATGCGGGGAAAAATTAGGCAATTTTCCCACAAGTCTCGCGGTTACAATCGCCAGAAGCCAGACTTAGCTTAGGTTATAACCCCATCTGGTGGGTTCTGAAAAATGACACACTGTTTTCCAGATCTGAGCGCTTGGAACTTAGCCAGCATAGGGCTAATGGACAGAATCACTCTATTAAAGTCTCTCGTTAAGTCTGAGAAAACCTACGGGAGAGCCAAAAAGTGGTAGTATTTGATGGTCATTTCTAAAAATAACGCGATCGCCTGGTCTAGTGTATAGTCATTTCTTACAAATTAGGTAGACATCAACTCAAAGGAGTATGTTAACTTTTGCAAGTTACTATTCTCGGTTTGATTGCTATTGCTGTCGGAGCTGTTCCCGGTGCCTTAAGTCGCTACTACGTAACTTTGTGGTGTAAACAGGCTTTCGGCAATAAATTTCCTTATGGTACATTCTTGATCAATATTACTGGTTGTCTCGCCATGGGCTTTTTTATCACGTTAATTTCGGGGATTAAAAACTTTTCCCCTGAAGTGCGCTTGATGGTAGCAACTGGTTTTTTAGGTGCTTACACAACTTTCTCAACTTATGGGTTTGATACACTTACACTGTGGCGGAGTGGAAATTCTGTAGCAACTCTTTTTTACTGGGCCGGAAGTGCAATTTTTGGGGTAATTGGCGTTTTACTCGGTGTTTTCCTGGCACAGTTAATTTCCCACTGATGGTCATCTTTAACAGAGCATAATTGTCAGGCATACTAGTGCCCTCAACTTAGATAAAATCTAATCTAGCTTCAAGCTTTAAATTTTAGTTTATAAGAACGTTGTATGCCTCAGAATGTTGCAATTCGTACTGCGCTCGCCATTGCTTTAGGCGCTATTCCTGGTGCCTTAAGTCGCTACCTCATAGCCGAGTTTTCTAAGGCACTCTTCGGCAAGGATTTGGTCTACTATGGCATCTTTTTTATCAATATTACTGGCTGTTTTCTCATTGCCTTATACTTGACGCTGAATGAAGAACGGTTTAAGAACTGGTCTCCTGAATTACGGTTGATGCTAACAACTGGCTTCTGTGGTGCTTATACAACTTTCTCAACTTATGGATTAGATACGGTCACACTGCTGCAAAAAGGCAATTTTACGGTAGCTTTTCTTTACTGGGCAGTCAGTGCAATTTCTGGCATAATTGCCATTTTACTGGGTGTTGTCTGTGCGAGGCTCAATCAAGCTCCAGACACATAGCAGTCCTATTTGATGG
>CAZZWA010000485.1:0-1657 GCA_964657555.1 uncultured Microcoleus sp. | reverse complement strand
GACTAATTTAATGTTGAATGTCACAGACTTAAGAAAGAACTGAATCAGATAGTGTAATCTGGATTAGATGATGCTACTTGAGATTCGTTTGGTCTAGTCCAGTGTGCATCTGCCTGGACAGTATCTTCCATTTTTCTCTGCAAAAATCTGGTGCCCCATTCGTGCATTACGGCGATAATCGGTTTCAGACTCTCTCCTAAAGGCGTCAGGGAATACTCAACTTTAGGAGGAACTTGTAGGTAAACCTCACGATGGATCAGACCATCTCTTTCCATCTCCCGCAACTGCTGGGTGAGCATTTTCTGAGTAATTCCTTGCAAAGCTCGGTGCAGTTGACCAAACCGTTTGACGCCTTGAAAGAGTTCCCGCAGAATCAAAACTTTCCAGCGTCCGCCAATCACCTCTATGGTGCTCTCTACAGCACAAGTCAATTTGTCGTGACTCTCTTTTGTGACTTCCATAGTATCTTTTTGGGTACTACCTTACTTTAAAGTGCATACTTTACATTTTATCTTTACAGCTTTTAGACTAGATATATCCGAAAGGAAAATATAAAAGAACCAATTAGGCAATGAGGAGAATAATCATGAGTGAACCTGTTATTGCTGACAGAAAACCTGTTGTTCTTAACTTGGAACCAGGTAATTACTACTGGTGTAGTTGCGGTCAGTCTAAAAACCAACCATTCTGCGACGGTGGCCATAAAGATAGTGGATTTACCCCTTTACAATTTACAGTGGAAGAAGAAAAGCAGGTAGCTTTATGTCTGTGCAAGCATACCAGTAATGTACCGTTTTGTGACGGTGCACATAGCAAACTTTAAGTAGTTACAGAATTTGAAAGTTGGCAGGTTGAAGGTTAGATAAAAGTCAGCTTTAAACCATTTAAGGAGAGCGCAATGATTACAATTCGGAAGGCAGAAGATCGCGGACAAGCTAGTCATGGTTGGCTTAACTCTTACCATACATTTTCATTCGCCAACTACTATGACCCCAAGCAAATGGGTTTTCGGAATCTGCGCGTAATTAATGAAGACAGAGTGCAAGCTGGCAAGGGTTTTGGAGCACACCCACACAAAGATATGGAGATTATTTCCTATGTGCTAGAAGGTGCATTAGAGCATAGAGATAGCATGGGTAATAGTTCCATAATTCGCCCTGGGGAAGTGCAAATTATGAGCGCTGGTACAGGCATTACCCACAGCGAGTACAACCATTCTCAAACTGATCTCGTGCATTTCCTGCAAATCTGGATTTTACCAGATGAAACAGGGCTACAGCCTAGATACGATCAAAAAATGTATTCAAATGAGGAAAAGCAGGGCAAGCTGCGCCTGATAGTTTCTCAGGATGGTCGGGATGGGTCTGTTACCATTCATCAAGATGCTAATATCTACGCAAGCTTACTTGATGCTGGGCAGCATTTTGATTACCAAGCTAAACCTGATCGTCATGCTTGGCTACAGGTTGTCAAAGGTGATATAACCCTGAACGAACAGGTGCTTAGTGCTGGGGATGCGGCAGCAGTCAGCAACGAAAACAAGCTAGTTGTAGGGGCAAAAACCAACTCAGAAGTTTTGTTGTTTGATTTGGCGTGAGTGATGTTGAAGGTTGCAGGTTAATCTACATATAACTTTCTACCTACAACCTTCTCCCTT
>CAZZWA010000484.1:0-4426 GCA_964657555.1 uncultured Microcoleus sp. | reverse complement strand
TGTCTGCACTGAAGAGCTATTTACTAGCAATTTCGTTAGAGCCTCAGATGGGTGATCGCTTCTTTGCACAGGGATTTCTAGACAATATACAACTTTAGGCGGAGAACCAGACAGGCGGATTCTTTCCACAAAGTCTGCATCTTGAGCCACAATACACTGCCTTGAGGCTCTGTGTGAGGAATCAGAGTTTCTGGGTATTAGCAATTGGATTTGTGAGAGGTCGAATAGAAATTGCTGGATGGGATTGGGTAGAAGAAACGCTGCGACTTAGCAAAACGGAGCAATGGTCATCACAGAAAGTTGTCAATTACTTCTGAATCACTGTGGAATTTGAAGGAGCTTGGCAAAAGGTTAACTCCACTGCCAACTAAGAATTTATTAATTCCATCGACCCATCACCTCAACCACAACGCGATCGCACTATAATCCTTACATTCCAGTCGGCGAAGGCGGACTTTGTTTGTGTAGCCGCGACTTCAGTCGCCCAGACTAGAGAATGCCTATAAAAGCGGATTTGGGATAACTGCTATGCAAAAAGTCGCGTCTCTAGAATTTCGTCTGGGGATTCCTTCTAGTTCTACACAGAGATAGAGGAACAATGAAATTCATCTAATACTGTTGATAGTGAGAATCGCGAAAACAGGTAGTAAGAGCGATGCAGAAGTTGGCAGTCTTTGGTGGGACAGGGATTATAGGACGCAGCATCATTGAATATCTTGAGACTCAGGAGAATTGGCAAGGTGTTGGGGTTGCCCGTCGCCAGCAGCAAATTTCCGAATTGATACCGTTTGTAGAATTAGATTTATTGCAGCCTCAACTGTCTGATGCTGCTAAAGAGCAATTTGCTGACATTACCCACGCTGTTTATGCAGCTTACCTAAGCCACGATGATAAATTCAAAGAGAATGATCTGAACGTACAAATGTTTCAAGGAGCGATGACAGCATTGAAGACTGCTGCTCCTAACTTACAACGGATTGTTCTGATGCAAGGAGTTAAAGCTTACGGAGTCCATCTTGGCCCCTTCAAAACTCCAGCCAAAGAAACCGATCCACGCCATCTGCCGCCAAATTTCTACTACGACCAAGAGGATATTCTTAAGGAAGTTGCCAAGCAACAGGGTTGGGAAATAACTATCCTCCGCCCAGATGTTCTGTGTGGCTTTTCGATTGGGACACCGATGAGTATTGTGCTCGTGATTGCAGTCTATGCCGAGATCTGCCGTTTTTATGGTTTACCGATGCGCTTTCCAGGTAAAGTTGGAGCCTACAATGCACTAGCTCAAGTCACCGATGCTGAACTGTTGGCAAAAGCAGTGCTTTGGGCGGCAACTGAACCCCGTGCAGCCGGAGAAACCTACAACATTACAAACGGCGATATCTTTCGCTGGAAATATATGTGGGCGAGATTGGCAGAATACTTTGAAATGGAGATTGCCGAGCCGCAAACCATTTCTTTGTCAACCATGATGGCAGATAAACCATCTGTTTGGAAAGAAATTCAGCAGCGACATAATCTCAAACCAGTTGCATTTGAAGATTTAGCAGCTTGGTGGTTTGGCGACTTCATCTTTGGGTGTGACTACGATGTTATTTCTGACACAACTAAAATCAAATTGCACGGCTTTAACGAGATCGTAGACAGTAGCGACATGTTTGTCCGGTTACTTGATCGCTATCGGGCAGAGAAAGTCCTTCCAGCAGGTAGTTGAAGAGAGCTGGGGGAGAGGGAATGACAGAGTTGGAGATTCTAACCCCTACGGATATCATGTCTGGTTGAATACCCTTAATAAAAATAGCTGAACCCCATGATTTCACAGCATTGTAATTATGGGCGATCGCTCGGACTTAATATGATACCAAATCCGCTCTCATAGCCCCCTTTTCCCTTCCAGTTGTAGAGACGTTCCGGCGGAACGTCTCTACAAGGTGAAAGCGGACTGCCCAAAAGGGGTAGCTAACCCGGAATTGATATGATACCAAGTTGCGTTCTATCATGTCATTCTAAGCGCAGTGAAGAATCTGCGAGATGCTTCGCTACACTGCGTTTCGCGTACTCATGACAGATTACCTCTTTGACTGCAACTTGGTATGAATTCTAGCTTCCTGTAAAGGAAGGGGTCTTATACCCCTATTGATTGATAAATGGAACCTCTAAGCAATTAGCCGTTCCAGTCCCTAAGGAATTCCAGAAGTGCTTTGTTAACAGCGTCGGGCTGTTCTTCCTGCGGTAGGTGTCCGCATTGGGGAATTGATACACCTTGGACATGATGCGCCATACTCTGCCAGATCTTCATAACATCGAACATTTTGGCAACGAGTTCAAAATCCTCACCCCATATTGCTAGAACAGGACAATCAATCAGCTTGTCCTGATCCTCTTTATCCTGGGCCACGTCCTCCTTGCCAGCCCGATAGTCTAGCATGGCACCACGAACTGCCCCTGGCTGTTTATAGGCTTTAACATAAACTGCCACTTCTTCATCACTCATCATTTGCGGATTGTAGCTCCAGGTAGTGAAGAAATGTCTCAGCCAAATTTCCTCATGACTATGAATGAGTGTTTCGGGCAAGTCAGGCAACTGATTAAAAATGAAAAACCAATGGCCACGAGCGATCTCGGCATTCATGGAATCGAAAATTACGCGAGTTGGGATGTTGTCAATCACTACCAGTCGAGCCGTCGCTTCCGGAAAGTCCTTGGCAAAACGAGTGGCCACACGCGCACCGCGATCGTGTCCTACCATTGCAACTTTAGAGTAACCCAAGTGCTGCATCAGTTGCTGCATATCGGTTGCCATAGTCCGTTTATCATAGCCACAGGGAGGCTTTTCGCTATCTCCGTATCCTCGCAAATCGGGGACAATGACATGGTATTTGTTTGCTAGGACGAGAATCTGTTTGCGCCAGCCGAACCAAGTTTCTGGAAACCCATGCAAAAGAAATACTGGAGGGCCATTACCTGCTTCTGCATAATGGATCTTGATGCCATTGATGATCGCAGTGTGGTGTTTCACTCCTTCAAGCTGCATTGCCTTCCTCCTCTTATGCTGCGTCACTCTCGCTCATGCAGACATCAATTGCTGGATGCGCTGTGGTTCCTCTCCCAGCCAATCCAGATGCTGGGCAGTGCCGTCGAAAATTGATGAAGTTTTGAATGGCTCAAACTCACCGCGTGATGCTGATGAAGCCGTTTTTGCTAACAATGATTGCACTTGGTCGTCATTCATGGGCTGGAATGTACGCACGGCTTCAAACGCTTGATCGAGAATCTCCATGCTGTCAATTCCCGTAATCACAACTGATGTGGGCAGATTGAGAGCATAGTGTAGACACTCAATTGGCGTTACGGTATTTGACCGTAACAGAATCCCGTTTGCCATGCTTTTCATGCCAAGAATACCGATTTTCTGTTTAACCAGTTCTGGCACCACCAGCTTTACAAAGCTCCGGTAGTGTGCATCCATCACATTCAGTGGCATCTGAGCTGTATCAAACTTAAACCCGCGATCAGCGGCAACTTCCAACATATGCAGATGAATCTGGGGGTCTTTATGCCCAGTGAAGCCAATATATCGGAGTTTGCCAGCTTCCCGCGCTTCAATCAAGGCCACATTTGCCCCTTCTGGGTCAAAAACTCGATGCGGGTCTTCAAACCGGAGGATTTCGTGATGCTGGACGAGATCGATGCAATCAACTTGCAAGCGTTGCAGCGATTCGTCTAGCTGTCTTGTGGCTTCTTTCTTGGAGCGACCGTCGATTTTCGTCATCAGGAATACTTTGTCTCGGTAGCCATCGCGAAGCGCTTTCCCCATGCGAATCTCACTGGCTCCACCATTGTAATCCCAACTGTTATCCATAAAGGTGATGCCACGATTGATTGCTGTGCGAACTATCCGGATAGCCAGCTGCTCATCAACATGCTTCAAGCTGAGGTGCCAACCCCCCAGTCCGATCGCGGAAACTCTCTCTCCTGTGCTGCCAAGATTTCGGTATAGCATTTCTGAGTTTGATGTACTTCCTGACATCTTTTCTCCTTGTGTATTAACTATTGCTGAAGTTCATATAACTGTGAGCTTATTCAAACACAATAAAATATTTATAATATCTGTCTATAGGTACAATTTACTAATAAATTATCAGGTTTGTATTTAATAGAATCAATCAAAAAACTCTTCTATTTTGAATTTTTCTAGAAGAACTCAATATTTGCAGTTTGCAGAGCAAGATTGTGTTTACGTAAGGTGATTAATCTAATGTTAATCAAGCAGCAAGACGAAAAGCTGTATATCATCTCTTGGTATTTGATTCCAGGTTGCGGCTTCCTAGACATTGTCAATGTCTCCAGCAATCTCGCGATTTACTTCCAAATTATGGATGGGTCAATTGAACTACTCTTTCAGCCTTTTTGAGAGCAGGAAGGAAAG
>CAZZWA010000483.1:0-4441 GCA_964657555.1 uncultured Microcoleus sp. | reverse complement strand
CCGAAGCCTCTCTTACTGATGGGAGCAGCAACCCTAGACTCGTCATGATTTTCCAGGTAGTACAAGTAGTGGGGCCGCAGGTCATCATTAATCCCACTGAGAAAACCGTCTAGATCTGTGAGACTATTTATACCCGCATAGCTCCCCTTAAGCCGGTTATAAACCTCAAAACCGTAAACGGCGTCAAATCCAGCGTTGATCAATTCAGCGTGGTCTCTGTAGGCTTCGCCCAAGAAATAGGTATCTGGCTTGCGTGCCCTAGCCCGAGCGATCGCCCAGTGCCAGAACGCCATCGGGAGTAGGTAGCACATATCGCAGCGGAAACCATCCACCCCCATCTCCTGCTGCCAGTATTCAATAATCCGATCCATGATCTTCCAGGTTGAAGGGGGAGAGGCGGCATCAAAGGCATATTCTCCGTTCTGAATGTTGTACCCGTAATTGAGCTTGACCGCTTCATACCAACTATAGCCGTCGGGCTGAGTTGTGATATTCCCTTCGCCCGTGACGCGCACCCGCTTACTAGGTGTACCGTCCTCTCCAGTGTAGGGAACTGAAGCGGGAGAGGGATTCGGCATCGGTGCCCAAGCAGGAGGTAAGACTAAGGGCTCATTGGTCTGTAAGTAGAAGAAGTTATTTTGCAAGTCAAAAAACTTGGACTGGTCGTCATGAGTGCCAAAGTTGAGTTCCGGTTTGACGGTTGAATTGTAGGCGCGGCTGACATGATTGGGTGCTATGTCAGTGAGGACTTTTAATCCTGCAGCATGGATACGGGCAACGAGATCCTTAAACTCCTGACGGCGCTGGTTGACATTCGTGGCGTAGTCTGGGCAAACATCGAAACAATCTTTCAGCGCAAAGAAGCTCCCTGCCCGCCCCTTGAGAATTTTAGGGTCATCTGGAGGTAGCCCGAACGCCGAATAGTCAGTGTTCGTTGCCTGACGCAGGACTCCAGTGAGCCAGATGTGCGTGACCCCCATTGCCCGCAGGCACTCCAAGGCGACCTTGTCAATGTCAGCAAACTTGCCGACCCCGTTTTCCTCAATCGTGCCATACCATTTGTTAATTCCCTGAGAGTTACCGAAGTAACGCACCACCAGCTGATAGATCACAGCCCGCTTGTTGGCACTTTTCCAGGTGGTGAAAGACCGGGGGGCAGACCAAGCGCTTACCTCAGCACCCTCCCACCCACGCACCCGCCAGTAGTAGGAGGTGTTAGGTGCAAGTGCAAGGCTGGCGAGGGAGTAACTCAGGCTAGTCAGACTGCTTTGCGTCGTTACCAAATCTGTAAACTCGGCATCGCGGGACAGTTGCAGGTCATAGGTGGCAGTGGGTGAAACAAGTTGCCATACAAGGTCTAGGTCAAGGCGATGTCCAGTAGTTTGATTGCCTGGGGCACTCAGACTTGGGGTTACAGGCATATGTTTTTGCGACCTATGGTTAAGGATTAGAACTAAATATTTTTAATAAATCCTGTCTATATATCTTTAGACCTGCATCATTAAGATGCACGCCATCAACTGTTAAATCTTCTTTGAGAGCCCGATCTTTAAATAAAGGCTGTATCCCTTCAGCTTCAAGTGGCAGCTTCTCTACCCGCGCCACTTGACGGATTAAAGTATTGATTTCATCCACTCTAGGAATTGGCCCTGCTAGAGTTGGGTCTTTACTGGCAGCAACAGTTGAGTAAAAAGCGGGAATCAGAAAAATCTGTTTAGCCCCTGTTGCTCGTACTAGGGAAATTGTCTCTGACATTTTTTTAAGAAACAGGCGATCGCTAAGTCCATACATAGCGTCATTGGTGCCAATAGCAATGATTGCTTTTTGGCATTTCAGATTAGCCGAGTTTAACAGCTTTAGTTGTTCAACTAGTGAGATTGTACTCAGACCATTCAGCGCCAAATTAAAAGTATTATCCCCTAAAGTATTACCAACTCCGGCAGAAATGGAATCACCAAATAAGCAACCATCATATTGCCGAGCAGCAGTAGCCAGCGTTTGATACTTGACTTCCAGTTGCCAGAGAGGTGAAGAACTTAAGTTATCCTTCGGTAACTCTTGGGGAGTTGGTTTCTGGGAATGACCGCGATCGCTGACTTCAGGGGTGGGAAACAACAGTGTGGCTAACTCATTAGCTTGAGACAAGTCAACTGTTAGTCTTTTACTGGGATATGCTTCTAGAAAGCTAACAACTCCCAAACCCCCTGGTGCTTGCGCTCCATTAATAATAGCAGCTCGGAGCGCGGGAATTCCCGCCTGATCACGACGGAGAGTGATTTTAGCCGCCTGGGCAAGAACTTTTTTGCCAATGTCTGTATCTAATAGCTTATTCACGGCTACGAGATCGAGGGGGATTTTCACCTGTAAAAACTGATATACAGCCTTTTGCTCCTCTTTGCTGAGGTACCCTAGGAAATCTTGAAGTGTGGCAGAAACCTTGCCAGTTTCGGCATAAGTTCGCAGATCAGCAATGGGCAGCGATTGCTCAAAGATCACGTATCTGACAGCCATTTCCTGGGCAGCCAAACTAGAACTGGAGAAAAGTAGGCTATCTAGAGCTAAAAATAACAAAATACATGACAGCCCTAAAAGGAGAGAGCGGACAAAGTTAATTCTTGAACGGATTGGAAATGACATAGCCGGTTTTGAGGTTGGGTTTAAGCCACATTCTGTACCAGAACTGTTGCATCCGGTATTTCTTGACGAGCTTAGCTCAAACTCACATCATACATGGCTGGAAAAGGCATTAAGCATTGGTAAAGAGAAAAGGTAGGCTCTTTACAAACATAAGTAGTGCACTACCCACTCTTATAGAAGAATCCTTTTGCATCTATTAAGGAGCAGAGCTATACAGGAATTACAGTCCTATACTTACGGATAATCCCTCCCGCAGCCATCCATGAGTCTTTGCATCAACCCCAGCTGCCCCAAGCCTGCCGATCTGTTGAATGCAGATAACATCATATGTCGCCACTGTGGATCGCAGATATTGCTACAAAAGCGTTATCGGGTAAAGAGCTTACTGAGTGACGCAGGTGGCTTTGGTACTGTTTATCAGGCAGATGATCTGGGAATGCCAAAAATCCTCAAAGTCCTTAAAGGAGATATCAACTCTCAATCCAAAGCCGTGGAGTTATTCCAGAAAGAGGCAGAGGTGTTGAGTAAATTGAGGCATCCTGGCATTCCCAGAGTGGAAACTGACGGATACTTCACCTTTTTACCCAGAGGTAGCCAAGAACAACTCCATTGTTTGGTGATGGAGAAGATTGAGGGCTTGAACTTAGAGGAATGGATGAGCGATCGCCACCATCAGCCCATAACTCAAGACCTAACCCTAGACTGGTTAAAGCAGATTACTCTAATTCTGGACAAAGTCCATCAGCAAGATTATTTTCATCGGGATATTAAGCCGTCCAACATCATGCTGCTTCCTTCCGGGCAGTTAGTCTTGATTGATTTTGGTACGGTACGGGAAGTGACAAGAACTTACTTAGCAAAAGTCAGTGGATTAGGTAAGGTTACTAAAATTGCTTCAGCAGGTTACACTCCCCCTGAGCAAGAAAAGGGTCATGCTGTACCCCAATCGGATTTTTATGCTCTAGGGCGGACTTTTGTATATTTGCTAACGGGTAAGGAACCAACCGATTTGGATATTTACGATCCCTTCAATGATGAATTGTGCTGGCATCAATATGCACCTCAAATATCGTTACAGCTGGCAGACTTTATTGATTACCTAATGGCTCCCAAAGCGGCAAATCGACCTCACAATACTCAAGTTATTTTGCAACTCTTAGCAAAGATTGAGGGAACTTTGCCTAAGTCTCAGCTACATCAAAAGCCTTCTCAACAACCCAAACTTCCTCAACCAATCCCATCAACACAATTACCCCCTTCCACGAAAAGTAGACGGTTGGCTGTTGATGCAGCTTTGATGCTGGGATTAGCAATCATAGCAATCAGCGGAGCTTTGCAAGCTTTACGAAAACCTCCATCACCAGAACCTGTTGGCACCAATGCCTTCCCATCATCCGAAGCACCTCTATCACCAGATGCTGTAAGCGCTAACGCCTTCCCCTCCCCTGAGCCTCCAAGCCAGGAAAATACCCAACTCAGGCAATTTGCTCGACAGTTTCCATTAAAGAGCCAAGATCAGGGAGTCACGCTGGTGGTGAATTCAGCTAGTCAATTGGGAGATTCCTTGTTACTGAATATAACCCTCAAGAATGAAGGAACCCAGGCAGTACAATTTCTATATAGTTTCTTAAATGTAACCGACGAGCAGGGACGTACCCTAGCTGCTTATACAAACGGCTTACCAGATGAATTGCCAGCAAACGGAGAAGAATTTTTTGGCACAGTGAGTATTCCAATAGCTTTGTTGGAGAACGCCAAGAAGCTTTCACTGGCGCTGCCGGATTATCCTGGGCAAAAACTCCAT
>CAZZWA010000482.1:0-4444 GCA_964657555.1 uncultured Microcoleus sp. | reverse complement strand
GACATAAGGAACTCCTACGGAGAAGCTTCGCTAACGCACTCAAGCCGTGATTATTGCAGTTAAACGAGGGATTGTCAGTTTGTCAGCAAGTCGTACTAAGGTTTGAATTTAGATTCCTACTTTGGTTGGAGCCAACCTTCCATTTTGAGATGGACTGATTTATCAATCATTCTATTGTACAAAAAATTAAACTCTTAGTGGACGAAAAATTATAGTCAATTGTATATATTGAGTTCAGGAAAACGAGGATAGTTTTATGACATCCATTTCATTACTAGTCAAAGATGATTTTGAGTATCTAAGGTTTCCAACTCAGATCGATTTTTTTGATGATTCCCCTGTTAATCATGCACTCACTGCTGTCGCACAAGAGGTCGCTGGGTTGCTTCAACAAGCTTATCCTTTTCAAGCTGACGGCATCAATCACACTAAGATCAGCGCTCAAATCGCAAGCAAGCCAGAATTCAGGCAAACCATTACCCTTGAACCTTTGACTGATCGGGAGTTAGAGGTGTTGCAACTGATTGTTGATGGATATAAAAATCCCACCATCGCCGGGAAGCTTTATATCACTGAAAATACAGTGAAGACCCATGTTCGCAATATTTTGCAGAAGCTCTGCGTGAGCAATCGCACCCAGGCAGCGATTCGGGCACTCCGTTCTGGTCTTGTCCATTAAGTCATCCAATAGTGTTCGCGATCTCTATAGACTACAGTGCGATCGCTCTCAAGTGATGCCATGCTACACAGATAATTACTTGAGCGACTGTTTGCGTAGCAAGTTAAGGAGGGTAACAACAGGTGGAGAAATCGTCAAACTTCATTGATGTATACAGTCAAATAGGCATTTTGCATACCTTGTCTTTCCTAATTTCAAACCTGAATCAGGCTCTCCAATTTGCTTACCGGAGTAGAAGAATAAAGCGTAACCAACGTCGCCAACTCAAAGTTGCTCGACAAACATGCAGGTGAGCAGATTGAATTGATCGGTGCAATGGGAGAACGCGTGCAAACGCTGGGGGGTGTGGCGATCGCTGACCCACGCCATGTGGCAGAAGTCACCAAGCTGAAACGTCCTCCTAACGGTGTTGAGGAAGTGCCGATGATGCTGTCGCGCTTGCTGGAAGCACACGAGTTGATTATCTCACAACTGAGAGAGGCGATCAACAATTTCAAATTTGAAATTGTATCAAACAAGGTTGATGACTCATTAGGGCAGAAAACCGAACACTCAAAACTACAAGAGGAAACTATGAAAACACTACTGAAGCGATTTGCATTACTGCTTAGTTCGATGACTTGTGTTTCAGCTTATCTCGTCTTACCTGCCTCGGCTGACTCTACTGCTGACTTGGTACTCAGTTTGAAGTGCCAAGGTGGATACAACGTTAATGTTTGGAAAAGGCATGATTCGGGCGAACTTCTCTACCGTTCTACAAGTCCTCAAGGTAATTTAAGTTTGGGCAAGGGAAATAGAGACAATACAGGAGCAGCTCAAGTGTATAAGTTTAAGAATGGCAACTATGAATATCAAGTGATTGGTGGTAGGGGAGATCATCAAGGGCAGGGCACTTTAGAGGTGTACAAGAACGATCGCTCCATTATGAGTCAAACTTGTATACCAAATGGATGAAAAGCGTTGATGCAAAGGTGCTCGTGTGTTAAGAAGTTACGAATCTTCACAAGCTACTGACTCAAACTGCCACTGATACTACCAAGTCAAGACCGTGAATCTCGCTCAACTTGCCAAGATGAAAAATTTCAACTTTAGGAGAATTTGGAGAACACAATGACTAAGCTTCTGTCTTCCAATCTCACGCGCCACTTTAAGAAATAGGACTACCAAACCGAGTAAACAAAGCAAAAATTGTGTCAACTTTCGTCGTCAGTTTATTAAGGACAATGACTAATAAAGAATCGTCTCGCGTGTGGCTGATTACGGGCACTTCAACGGGCTTCGGTCGCGCCTTGGCCCAAGCTGCTTTGGCTCAAGGCGATCGCTATCCTGACTATGAGTACTAAGTTTCATCCCCTCTAAAAAGATCGAGATGCTCAAGCGGTCTTTAAACCAATCAATTCCGCTCATTCCTGACGACATAAAGCCATTGCAGACAACAGAGGAGAATGTCATGACTCAATATGACTACATTGTGATTGGTGCCGGTTCGGCAGGATGCGTAGTCGCCAACCGTCTGACACAAGAGAGTGACACAATGGTGTTACTTCTCGAAGCGGGTAACCCAGATACGAAACCAGAGATTCACGTCCCGGCGGAATGCCTCAGTCTACTAGGGTCTGAGGTGGACTGGGCATATTTCTCTGAACCAGAACCCTACCTGAATAACCGCAAAATCTTTTGTCCCCGTGGCAAAGTTCTGGGGGGCAGCAGCTCGATTAATATCATGATTTATCTGCGGGGCAATCCTCACGATTATGACCACTGGCAGGAATTAGGCAATCCCGGTTGGAGTTATCAAGATGTCTTGCCATACTTCAAGAAATCGGAACACTCCTCACGAGGCGCGTCTGAATTTCACGGGGTCGATGGAGAGTTGAGCGTCACCGATCTTATTGCGCCTGCTGTGGTATCCCAACGTTTTGTAGACGCAGCAGTGGCACTAGAATATGACCACAATCCCGATCCGAATGGAATGCAGCAGGAAGGAGCAGGACTCTATCAGTTGACGATCAAGGATGGTAAGCGGCACAGTACTGCTGCTGCCTTCCTTGTGCCCATTCTCCAGCGTCCCAATTTAACTGTAACGACAGGAGCGTTGGTGACTCGCTTGTTGTTTGAGGGCACCCGCACCGTTGGGGTGGAATACCTGCATGAGGGTATACTGCACCAAGTCAGGGTCAACTCCGAAGTGATTTTAAGTGCTGGCGCGTTTGATTCGCCCAAGCTGCTGATGCTTTCCGGCATTGGGGATGCACAACACTTGCAAGCGATAGGAATTCCGGTAGTGGCTGATTTGCCGGGTGTCGGTCAAAACCTCCAAGACCACCCTGTCGTGTCCGTGGCACACGAGGCAACTCAGGATTTACACACGGCAAGCACCAGTAGTGTCGCTGAAGCTGGCTTGTTTTTGCATACCGAGGGTAATCTGGATGCTGCGCCAGATTTACAGTTTCTCTTCGGTCCCGTTGTGTTGGCACCGCCTGGTTATGCCCACTCGGGTTTAGGATTCACAAGTTTCGTCTGTTTGACTCATCCCCAAAACGTTGGCAGTATCAGTTTGCGATCGCCCGACCCCAAAGACACACCGATGATTCAAATGAACTTTCTCCAAAGTGAAACTGATGTGCAAAAGCTCGTTGTCGGGATTAAATTACTCCGTAACTTGTTCGGTGCAAGTGCTTTGGATGAGTTTCGCGGTAAGGAAATCGCTCCGGGTGCTGACAAGCAGAGTGATGTAGCGCTAGAAGCTTACGTCCGGGAAACTTGCAGTACAGTGTGGCATCCGGTCGGCACTTGCAAAATGGGCACTGACCCAATGGCGGTGGTAGACTCTGAACTACGAGTACATGGAGTAGAGGGGTTGCGTGTTGTCGATGCATCCATCATGCCAACGATCACGACAGGAAATACGAACGCACCGACCATCATGATTGGTGAGAAGGCAGCGGATTTAATTAAAGGGCGCACGCCGCAAACCACTCCCAATAAGTTTAACGTCCAAACGCCAGCGCACTCGTCAATCTAGGAATCGACGATGGTCTCTGAGCGACGGTCGGTCATCGCGGCTGGTGAGAGTTCATCCGTCGATGTGAAGGAGAAGCAAATAGAAGATTTGACAATAGTAAAGGAGTGCATGATGGCACCGATCGCGACACCATTTGGACGGCATTCCACCGCCGCTGAGGTAGTAGAAGGAATCGATCTCTCTGGCAAGCAGGCGATCGTTACCGGAGCAGCATCGGGGCTCGGCGTAGAAACGGCGCGGGCACTGGCTCGTACTGGAGCTGAAGTGACGCTGGCTGTGCGTAACACGGATGCTGGAGCGCAGACGGCGGCTGACATTACCGCTACCACCGGGAACCAGAACATTCACGTCGCCCCGCTTGACCTGAGCGATCGCGACTCGATCGCCAAGTTTGTTGCTGCATGGAATGAACCGTTGCACATCCTCGTCAACAATGCGGGTGTGATGGCATTGCCCGAACAGCACACGCCCGAAGGCTGGGAGATGCAGTTCGCAACCAATCACCTGGGACACTTCGCCCTGGCACTCGGACTACACGACGCACTGGCTGCGGATGGAGCCGCACGTATCGTGTCCGTCAGTTCCAGCGGTCACCTGATGTCGCCAGTGGTATTCGACGATATTCACTTCGCGTTTCGCCCCTACGACCCGTGGTTAGCATACGGACAGTCTAAAACCACAAATATCCTCTTCGCTGTTGGTGCCACTGCTCGCTGGTTCAGGGATGGCATCACTGCTAA
>CAZZWA010000481.1:3391-4449 GCA_964657555.1 uncultured Microcoleus sp. | reverse complement strand
ACAACGGGTGTACCCAGATCTTGACCGATATCAAAAGTTTCGTCTAAACCCCAACGATAGGGAACGGTTTTAGCGATGCGACCTTCACCCACAGGTTTATCGTTAATGAATAATTTACCCGTTCCTCCTGCACCAGGAGTGCCGCCATCGAAAGCAAATTCAAACCGGATGTTAGATGTCCCCACAGGAATCGTTTTCTTTGATTTGATTTGAGTGCGATCAACCCCTAAAAAGTTATAGGCAAAGGTGGGTTTGCCGTCATCCAGGAAGAAACTCCAGCCAGCGAAGCGTCCACCTTGGGCAGTCAGTACGCCTTCGGCATCGTCGTTATCCTTCGGGATTTCAATTACCGCAGTGATGCTGAAGGATTTATTTTTCAAGTCTGGTGCACTACCTTCGGGAATACCTGCCACACCGGGGTAGTAGGTGAAGTGAGTTTGTCCGGCAACGACACTAGGGCGACTGCTGACATCAAAGCGCCTCAGGAGACGATCATCCAATGGCAACACCTTGTATTTACGGGCTTCTGTCAGAAACAAAGATTGGAGTTGCTTCAACTTAGCAGGATTCTGGGCCGCTAGGTTGGTTGCCTCACTAAAATCTTCCGTAATGTTGTACAACTCCCAAGAGTCCTGATCGAAGTTTGTCTTGGAAACCCGTTCCCAGGGCAGGCGACCATGACGGGCGGCAGCAATCCACCCCTGATCGTAAATGGCCCGATTGCCAAACATCTCAAAATACTGGGTGGTGTGATGGGATGGGGCATCAGGATTGTTGAAGGTGTAGACTAGGCTGCTGCCTTCAATGGGCTGCTGTTCCACACCATTAACAACTGTAGGAGGCGTAATGCCAGTAGCTTCCAGAATCGTTGGGGCAATATCAATCACATGATGGAACTGGGTGCGCAGTCCGCCTTTTTCTTGGATGCGATCGCCCCAAGCAATCACCAACGGATCACGGGTGCCGCCAAAATGAGAGGCAATCTGCTTTGTCCATTGAAAGGGGGTATTCACTGCCCACGCCCAGGCAGCATGGAAGTGGTTAAAGGTTTGGGGACT
>CAZZWA010000481.1:1915-3291 GCA_964657555.1 uncultured Microcoleus sp. | reverse complement strand
TCCCAAGCAGGCAGTTCTTGGGGACGCGGGGTGAGTTGGGCACTGGCAGGAATCACGCCCAGTTGTTTCTGACGGGCAAAGGTTTCCTCACGCAATTTGTCCCAGCCTTGGTCAAATTTACCTTTGAACTTTTCAATCCAGGCTTTTGGGGCATGGTGAGGGGCGTGGGTAGCCCCGGTGGCAAAGTAGGCAAAGAAGGGCTTATCTGGCGCGATTGACTGCTGGGCTTGAATCCAGTTAATTGCATGGTCTGCCAAATCGGCAGTCAGGTGATAATTGGAATTGTGACTCGGCTTCTGAATGCGCTTGGTGTTCTCCACTAAGGCTGGACTCCACTGGTTTGTGTCTCCACCCAGAAAGCCGTAGAAGTAGTCAAAGCCAAGATGAGTAGGCCAACGATCAAAGGGGCCAACGGCACTGGTTTCATAATCCGGTGTATTGTGCCACTTGCCAAATGCCGCTGTGCTATAGCCGTTTTGTCGTAGCACTTCGGCCACCGTTGCCGCACTCTTGGGCAGAATTCCTGTATAGCCGGGATAGCCAGATGCCAGTTCCTCAACCACACCTGTATTCACAGAATGGTGGTTGCGTCCAGTCAGCAGTGCCGCCCGTGTAGGAGAACAGAGGGCAGTGACATGAAACTGGTTGTAGCGTAATCCCCGTGCTGCCAAACGGGTTAAGTTGGGCGTATCAATAGGCCCACCAAAGGTACTAGTCTGCCCAAAACCAGCATCATCCAGTAGAATCAACAGCACATTGGGCGCTTTGGCTGGGGCACTAATTGGCTTGGGAAAATCTGGTTGGGACTCTTTGTAGGTAATGCCGATTTTGCCCTGAAAATCCGGTTCTGGGGCAGGTAAAACTTTAGAGGTTGCAGCTTGTGCTGGTTGGCAAAAGCAATTGATTAGCACGAATAAAGCGATCGCCAGAAAGTGGGAGATTGCCCTCCTGACTTGCTCCTGATGTGAGCGCAGGGGGTGGGAAGTAGCAATCGCCTTGCCATTTTTGGCGACTCTCACTTTGGAGTCATCTGTTTTTGCAGTCAAGATTAGCATTTTCATTTGTCATTTCTACATCAAGAAGTTTTTCACTAAGCGAAACCCAATATGGGTGGTGCCAGTATCGGGGGCTTCCGATTCCCGCGCCGCCGGACGAAAGCGACTGCAATAGTTCAGTGCACACAAGTAAGAACCACCCTTGATCACATGCAGGGCAGGTGCTTCTGGTTTATTGGGATCAAAACTTTCTGCCTGTTTAGGCCCAGTCGGGTTGACTTGGTGGGATTGGTGTGCGATGTGATACCAGTCAGCTGTCCATTCCCAGACATTCCCCGCCATATCATACAGCCCGTAGCCGTTGGCTGGAAAGGAGCCAAC
>CAZZWA010000481.1:0-1815 GCA_964657555.1 uncultured Microcoleus sp. | reverse complement strand
ATCTGCATGCACTGTTGAATTGAACCATAAGAGGGCGATCGCTAGCCCTAAATAGTACCCAATTGATTTTGGGTGCCAAAATCGTGCCAATCGTCTCAACATCATCTATCAAATCAAGCCTGATTTCTCACGCTATCCGGTGTAATGGCAGCATACTGCTGGGAAGTTAGAGTTACTTGTCGAATATCAACTTGTTTGGGCAGAATTTTCAGTTGATATAAAAGATCGGCAATCTGTTGTTGCTCCCGAACCACGCTCTCATTAATCGGTCGCATGTCAAAATTCCGCCTCGACAGCATTACTTCCATTGTTGGGACATCAACTTGTATTTTAGGTGCCAAAATTTCAGCCGCTGCCCGCTGATTGCGATTTGCCCACTGTCCAATCTGATAGTACTCTTCCAGGATGATTTTGATCAGTTCAGGATTCTTCGTCACAAACTCTCTGGAAGCTAGGTAGTAAGAACCAGGTGTTTTAATTCCCTGAGCATCTCGCAGGAGACGAGCAGTGCCCTCTTTTTGAAATTTGAGCAGTGATGGGTCGGTTGCTACAAAGGCATCAACCGTTTTATTCAAAAAAGCTGCCCGTCCATCAGCAATGGTTAAATTAACAGGTTCAATATCATTAAACTTCAGTCCCACTTCTGCCAATGCTTTCACTAAAAAGTAGGTCAAAGCAGTTCCCCTAGCATAGGCAACTTTCTTGCCCTTCAGATCGGCAACTGTTTTAATCGGAGAATCCTTGGGCACGATAATTCCATAGCCCTGCCCTGACCCTGGTGGCATGTTAACTAGGTAGACGAGATTGGTACCGGCAGCCTGAGCAAAAATTGGCGGGGTTTCTCCGGTTGGTCCTATGTCAAGGCTACCCACGTTCAAAGCTTCTAGCAATGGAGGGCCAGAGATAAATTGAGCCCATGTAACATTCACTCCTAAAGGAGCTAATCGCTTTTCAATCAAGCCCTTTTCTTTTGCTAAATCTCCTGAAGTTTGGTAACCTATTCGCACCAGTTTGGTTGTGCTATTACCAGCAGTATTGTTATGAGTGGCGTTGTTATTACTTGCATCACGATTGCTATTGGCACTACAACCAACCACGATGCTGAAAGATGTCAATCCATACAAACTGTAAAGCAAATCTCGCCGGGATAGAAATCCTTTTCTGCTGTCAGGTTTCGTCATCACGCTCACCTCATCTTATTAACTGATATGGAAAATTTTTCTGCATAGCTTGCACGACTGAGCTAGTAATACCAATTCGTAATTAAGAAATTCCGGTTTCATCTAGGTTTTCCGCTCCGCATCTGTTGCCATTTTGAGAGTTGGGATAACGAGCGATCACAAACATTTGGCAATGCTTGCTTAGATGCTCAATAATTGAGAACGGTTGTAAGTTGCCAAACGCTGCTCAAGAGTTCCTGTGTGCAGCTCAAATAGATGGTTGTCGTAATCATAAAAGTAAAGGGAATTTCCTTCACCCTCAATCCGACTCCGACCTTCCAGAATTTCTACGCCTAGTGAATGTAATCGAGCAGCGTATTTGCTAAAATCTTCTTGCTTAATTTTGAAAGCAACATGATTGTATGTTTTGGCGAGTAATGGCTCTTCTTCCATAATGGCAATCCACAACCCTTGAATTAAAAAAAACTTCTCCTGCGTAATCGAGAATGATTGATTTCCACTCTGATACGCTTCCTGAGCATCAAAGATGTGTGTCAGAAAGCGTGTCGTTTGTTCAAGGTCACGAACAACAAATGTAAGATGGCTCAAACCTTCAATCATTGTCATGAATATTGAGTGATTGTGGGTCATTCAT
>CAZZWA010000480.1:0-4454 GCA_964657555.1 uncultured Microcoleus sp. | reverse complement strand
CTAGATAGATGGTTGCCAACCCAGCAAAAGATTTGGTCGCTTTGCTGGTGCTGGAAACATGCCTTTTAAAGCAGACTGTCGCTGATCTGGCTTTTCTGGAGCGAGATTCCACAAAGTTTCGTAGAAGAAAAACGAGACTCCAACAAACCCCCGCCTGCGTACCTCCTGCACTTGATTCTGAATCTGTGCCATCTTTACAGGTTGGGGTTTTACTCCACTGATAATGCCGATGCCTACTGGGATGTGCTGCTGTGCTGCTTTGATTTCTGGGCGTTCCAATTCGCTGATGAAAGCCTTGAGGTCATTTTGATAGTTTTGCACGATCAGTTCCTCAATCAGCCCCTGCTGTTCCCAAGTTTGCCAGTCAGCTAAAGAGTAGTTATAGGAGAAATTTAGAGGATTGGGAGCTACAGCAATCACACAATTCTGCTTGCGCTGTTTGATTGCTTTGAACACTCGTGTCAGACAATCGGTGACTTTATCAGCCCGCCAACGTATCCATGCTGGATCTTTAGCGTTATTTGAGGGAGATTGACCATTGTGCTCTTTTTTATAAAGTGCGACGGTAAAGTCGTCGTAGCCAAATTCCGAGGGAAAGCCGAAGTGATCGTCGAATTGAATGCCATCAATATCGTATTTAGTGACAATTTCGACGATTAAATCTTCGATGAACTGCTGCACATCTGGATGCAGGGGATTCAACCAAACCCGATCATAAATGTCTTCTTTCCAGATTGTCGTGCCGTCCCTGCGTTTGGTGAGCCAATCTTGGTGACGTTTGGCTAACTCAGAATCAGCAGGTGCCATGAAGCCAAACTCAAACCAGGGAATGACTGCCATACCTTTTTGATGTCCCTGTTCTAAAATCTCTTGAAGAATATCTCGCCCTTTTAATCCGTCTGTCGGGTCGAGCGATCGCCCAATCACTCGCGCTGCTACACTGCTGGGATACAGAGTGTAACCCCAATTCCAAACTGTGGGATAAACGGTGTTAAAGTTCAGCTCACTCAGACGTTGCAGGGAATTGCTCAGACGTTTGCGATCAAATAGCACGTCACTATCTATATTGGTCATCCACACACCCCGTAACTCTGCTGTTGGTATGGCTGACGTCCCAACTTTAGCAATGTACTGCTCAGGCACTAATCCAGAACTGCCGAGAGCTTGACACAAAAAAGCCGCCACCTCTACCCGATTTGTCAGTTGATTGGGGTTGAGTATCTTGACATTTGGGTAGTTGACTACCAGATATTTTTCTGTGGCAGAGGCGATCGCATCGCGAGCATAATCAGGAATCTTTTGTGCATCCGCAAATGCCCCATTCAAAGTTTTAGCTACGGGTTGAGTGGGCAAATACTTCAACCCACTTGCTAAAGACACCAACACCTGCGATCGCGGCATCTTTTCGTTCGGGTTGAAGACACCACCAGGATAGCCGCTTAAGAATCCCATTTTATAAGCTGTGCGAATGGCAGCTTTTGCCCAGTATTGGGCTGGCACATCAATAAATTCACCGCCACTACGAATCTCAGATGCATTGGGAAAAGCGCTGCTAACCATAGAGGCAAACTCAGCTCTCGTCACAGATGAATCAGGTTTAAAGCTGCCATCCCGATAGCCATTGATGATCTGCTTTTGTGCCAGATATTCAATGCAAGGTTGCGCCCAAGAGCCTTGCACATCTGAAAACTTCGCCTGAGCTAATGCATAAGGCATCACACAGACAATGCTGAAGCTAAAAATAACCAGGAATATATACCAAGCCTGACGCCCAAAGGCGCGGCTAAACCACACAAGCTCATCTGCACAGGCTGTCAAAAGGTTTTGAGTAAAGTGTTTAGACATCGAACCTAAATATGTTTATGCCAGAATTAATAAATGTGAGATTGCCATTAATCCTTAGTATTTAAGGACGAAGGACTAATGACAGTATGTTTCCAGCAAGATTTTGAATAATACAGTGAAATGGCACCCAGATTTTGCCAAATTTTAGCCAGACTTTCTCAATCAGATGCTACTACTCACTGTCCTGTTCTTTGGCGCAGCCGTGCCATTTTCTTTACTAGGGTCTTTGAGTCGCGATTGAGATCACCTATTTGCCTACAGATACTCGCCAACAGCACAATGTCATCTTTATCTGACAAATTCTGCGGACATCCGTAACATCTGCTACACCTCTTGCTGAGAGGAGGCTATATCAAATACAGAGTGTAGAGACGCATTAGCAAAGCGGCACGAAGTGCCATTTCGCGTTTCTCCTATTTTTCATGAAAGCTCTGCTAAAAGCGGTTATCTGTTCTGGGTGCATTTACTTAAAGGACGTCAACTAATGAAACTGTCTTGGCGGTGCTTTAGCTATTATTTGTTTACCTTGCCTTTGACAGGAGTTTTAGCATTGTCGGGTGCTAACCCCTTCACCCTTCCTCCTGTTGTTGCTCTACCGATCACTAGTGCCACTGATGGCACTGGTACCCTGGTGCTCCAAAATGGTAATCGATTTGACATTACTGGCGGCACCAAGACAGGAAGCAATTTATTTCACAGTTTTACTAACTTTGACTTAAACCAAAACCAAATTGCTAACTTTCTAGCTAACTCTAGTATTCACAATATTTTTAGTAGAATAGTAGGGGGAAATGCTTCTATTATTAATGGCTTGATTCAAGTAACGGGAAGCAATTCTAACCTGTTCTTGATGAACTCAGCGGGGATAGTCTTTGGGCGGAATGCCAGTCTGAACGTGCCTGCTGCCTTCACCGCTACAACTGCTACAGGCATTGGGTTTGGTAATAACAATTGGTTTAATGCTACTGGGCCAAATAATTATGCGGTCTTAGTTGGAGAACCTAATAACTTTGCTTTTAATACCAGCCAACCGGGAAGTATTATTAATGGGGGTACATTAAAAGTAGGAGTTGGGCAAAATCTCTCTCTGATTGGTGGCAGTGCGATCAACACGGGGACACTAACGGCACCAGAGGGGAATATCACTATTGCTGCTGTGCCAGGGACGAGCTTAGTACGCCTGTCACAACTGGGTCGCGTTCTCAGTTTAGAAATTAACCCAAAATCTACTTCTGCTGCTCTGGGAATTAGTCCTCTGTCTCTACCGCAGTTACTTACAGGAGGCGGTGGCAGTAGTGCTACAGGTGTGGCAGTCAATAGTGCCGGACAGGTGGTGCTAATAAGTTCAGGGGTAGCAGTGTCTGCGGATGGAGGTACCGCCATTACTGCTGGTGCCATCAATGTATCAGGTCAACAGGGTGGCAGTGTCAGTGTTTTAGGTAGCAACGTTGACGTTGTCAGTGCCAAGATCAACGCCTCTGGCAAAACAGGTGGCGGTACAGTACTTATCGGGGGAGATGATCATGGTCAAGGCACTCTACCAAACGCCTCACGCACCTTGATCAGCAGTGACTCGATCATTAACGCTGATGCGATCGCTAGTGGTAACGGTGGCAAAGTCATTGTTTGGGCTGATGATACAACTCTTTTCTCGGGCAAAATTACAGCACATGGCGGCCATATAGAAGGTAATGGCGGATTTGCAGAAGTATCTAGCAAGCAAAAGCTGACTGATGACGGCTTGGTTGATTTACTTGCGTCCAACGGACAGACGGGGAACCTGCTGATAGATCCGGCCACTTTCACAATTGCCAATTCCGGTGGAGATGCGACTCCAGCCGCAGTCGCAGCCCAATGGAAAACAGCTAACATCATCTACTCAGCTTCTCATTCGCTAACACTCACCGATCCAGTTGCTGGTGCTAGCAGTAACAATTTGACTCTAGATGCACCAAATATTAACTTAAATGCACCAATTACCAATACTGGTATAGGTTTGGTTGTAGGTACCTCAACCAATACCAATGTTAATGTCGGGGCTGGTGGCAGGATTCAGAATGGGGTGGATGTGGCTGCAAGTGGGGCACAGGTTAATCTGGCAACCGGAGAGTTTATAGAGTCAGTATTTATTGACAAATCACTAACGTTGACTGGTGCAGGGCCTGTTAATACGACAGTAAGTGGTAGCAACACCTCTCGTGTCTTTTTTATCGGTCTCAATCACAGCCCGACTGTCACCATCTCTAACCTCACCATTGCTGATGGCAAGGCCAAGGGTGGTGATGGGGGCTTTGGCGGCAGTGGTGGTGCTGGAATGGGAGGTGGAATTTTCATCAATCAGGGTCAAGTCACACTTGACAAAGTTGCCTTTGCCAACAATCAAGCGATCGGCGGTAACGGCGGCAACTATCAAAACGGCGGTAGCAACAACTACGGCGGTGGCGGCGGCTTTGAGGGCAATGGCGGCAACGGCAGTTTCTTGGGCAGCGGCGGTGGTGGCGGCTTTGGCGGCAGTGGCGGCAACGGCAGCTTGGCAGGCGGCGGTGGTGGTGGCGGCTATCGGGGTAACGGCGGCAATGGCAGTACCAACGGCGGCGGCGGCAACGGCA
>CAZZWA010000479.1:0-4459 GCA_964657555.1 uncultured Microcoleus sp. | reverse complement strand
CTCAGCACATCCAAAATTTAGTGTTCGTTATGGATGCGGGCTTACGTTCCTTGCCAATCTCTGCTCTGCATAGCGATCAAGGCTTTCTAGTAGAGCGCTACAGCGTGTCACTCATGCCCAGTTTTAGCCTCACCAATCCCCGTTACCGTGACTTAAAAACCTCTGAGGTGTTAGCTATGGGGGCGTCCGAATTTCTCAACAAAAACGAAAGGCCTCTACCCGCAGTGCCAGTAGAGTTGTCGGAGATCACCCCTACTCTGTGGCCAGGAAAATCGTTTCTGAATGAGGCTTTCACTCTAGACAATCTTAAGGCACAGCAACTTCGTCAGCCCTTCAGAATTATTCACTTGGCCACTCATGCAGAATTTGAGGCTGGTGACCCTAGCCACTCCTATATCCAGTTATGGGATACCAAGCTACAGCTAGACCAACTGGGGCAGATGAACTGGAATGACCCACCTGTAGACTTGTTGGTGCTGAGTAGCTGTCGCACGGCTATAGGGGACGAACAGGCCGAGTTAGGCTTTGCGGGATTGGCCATACAGGCAGGGGTTGAGTCAACGCTAGCCAGTTTGTGGTATGTCAGCGACGAGGGTACCCTGGGATTGATGACCGAGTTCTACGAGCAGCTGAAAACAGCGCCGTTTAGAGCGGAGGCGCTGCGGCAGGCTCAAGTGGCAATGCTCAAAGAGCAGGTGCGTATAGATGCTGGGCAATTATATACTCCCCAAGGTAATGTGCCTTTGCCACCGGCACTGTCACAGATCACAGGCAAACAGTTGCAGCACCCATACTACTGGGCGGCTTTCACTCTGGTTGGCAACCCTTGGTAGAAAGTCAACCAAATTTTAAGCGTTAGGTAAAAAAAATACTTGCTCAATTGAGATTTAAGTGATAGATTTCTTTTAGCTTAATGCAAATAACTCTCAACTAAATGCAAATTTAACAGAGGCTTAGTAATTATTTTTAGCAATCGCTATCTCTGTTAAATCGCGATCGCAGGAATATATCTAGGTTTCTGTGTACAGCCCTTGCACAAGGTTTACGAGTCTAGCTGAATATCACTACTTGCAAAAAATGCCTACACAAAATCTGCGTAAGGTTGGCTTTGCCATGGCAGTTCTAACTGCCGCAGGACTATTAGCCACCACTGCCAGCCCTGCTATTGCTGCGTCCCTGTACGCCATTACTGACCTGGGTACCCTTAGTCCTGATACCACTGACACTCGCGCCAATGCAATCAACAACCTCGGACAGGTTGTTGGCAGAGAAGTGGGAACTGACACAGCCTTTCATAGCTTTATCTGGGAAAACGGGAAGATCACACAATTACCCGAACTCAGCTATGTTGATGTTGTTGCCAGATCTATCAATGACAGTGGCAGTATTGCAGGCACTGTAGACCCTACAACCGTCGGACAGGATAATGAGCAGGGTTTTCTCTGGACAAAAAATGCTTCCGGAGGATATGACGGAGCCTATTATGGCGATTACCCTAATTCCTTGGAAAAGTATTTCCGCGATGTGAATAACAAGAACCAAGTAGCCGGTAATTTTGTCTATTCTAGGGGTGCTACAGGTGTATCCCGTGCTTTTTACTGGGAAAATGGCACCACGACTGTTCTACCCACTTTGGGAGGCGATGTTGGCGCAGCTAGAGCCATTAATGACTTAGGTCAACTGGTAGGCAATGTTGCGACTGGTTCTGATCAAAGGACGACAACTGCTGCTCTTTGGCAAAAAGACCCTAATAGAAACTTCATCCTGCAAAGCCTAGGCACTTTCGGTGGGCTGCAAAGCTCTGCCTTCGACATCAATAATGCTAGCCAAGTGGTTGGTCAATACACTCCTGAACAAGGTAAAACAACGCCCTTCCTCTGGCAAAACGGTACTGAAACTGACTTGGGTAGCCTTGGCGGTAGCACAGGTGACGCTCTCAGTATCAACAATTTAGGATGGGTCGTTGGTTCATCAAACACTGCTAGTGGCTCTTCTCATGCCTTTGTTTGGGAAAATGGGGGTATATTTGACCTCAACAGTCTGTTGGTTGGAGGCTCTGGTTGGGAATTGACCAGTGCATCAGGGATTAATGACCGTGGGGAAATTGTCGGTTATGGCTCCTATGTTAATAACAAAGGGCAAAAGCAAACGCGTGCTTATCTTTTAAAGCCTGTGCCGGAGTCTGATGCGATATTAGGTATGTTGGCATTTGGTGCTTCTGGTGCAGTTTCGTTACTGCGACGCAAACACCAGCCAGTTAAGCTCACAGACATTTAAGTTGCTTGCTTTTCGAGTTACGTTGGCTGTCTGTCATGGAGTTTTCGGGCTGGACAGCCTGACTGCAACGGCTCTCCCGTATTCATGGTGATAATTAAAACTTATGACTTAGAGGAAATGCCTGCTAGGTGAAGATTTTCTCATGCCCTGTGCCCCATGCCCCAAAACTAAGATTAAAAGATTTCCTATGGCAGAAGATTTGCATACCGATTTAGCTTCAAGTGAGTTTCCCAAACAGCTAGATATTGCAAAAACGTGTGTCTATGGTCTCAGCATTCTATCGGCGAGTCTGTTTCTCTTTTTGCCTTTCTTCAACCTATTGCATCCAAGTCCCTGGCAGCGATGGATAGGCACTATTCATGGCCTTGGTGCATTACTCGAAACAGTGGTTGCAGTCTATGCTGGGCATTTGGCTTTCCCCTTACTAAGAGGGGTCGGTAAAATCCTGCCTCAAATGCGTACTCTGACATTTTGGTCAACTTTTCTCGCGTTTCTAGCGATCGCTTCTGGTAACTGGGCTTATATGCGATACCAAGCTGGCTTAGAATTTGGGGGAGCTGGCGCTTGGATCAAAGAAAATACACCTTTAGTTCATTACACAATTGCGGAATACCACGAGTTGAGTGTGCTATTTACTTTGCCATTAGGGACAGCATGTACCTGGATTTTGTGGCAGTACGGCGACTCGATTCTAGAAAAGCAAAACCGTCCGGTTCTTGCTATCACCTGTATCAGTTTAATGACAATGATGTTTTTTTCTGTCGGTGGGCTATTAACTGGTCTAACTCTTGCTAAAATTCACGCTTTGTAAGAGTTATGCCTTTCTTATAATCAGCCTTAACTAAACTATTGAACTCAGTACAATCTTTGCACATTGAGCATCAAATGCATAGACAACAAAGCTCTCACAAATTTGAAATAGAAAGTGAACCGATATACAGCAGGATTTGGGAACATCTCAAACGCTTTCCCAAAGGCTTAGCTGTTGGTTCCCAGAACCCACCGCAGGTTTCTGGCTCAGCAGCAGCAATAGTTAGTGCAGGGTTTGGTTGTTTCCTGATGATGGCCACCCATCACTTTGCCCATACATCAGAAGAGGGCGAAAAACTTGTTTCGGCTATTGGCCACTGGATACCTGGAAGCAATGCTAATAGCAATCTATACGGCGACATTGGTAGTTATGGGGGAAAAGAAACAATGTTGCTAATAGGCTGGCTTGTCAGTTGGCCCATCCTCCATGTCTTGTGGAAGAAAAAAAACATTAAAGCTAGAACGATATTTTTCTGGCTATTTACTTTTTTGATTGCTGCCACGGTTATGTGTTGGCATCCACTGTTTCCCTATTTACCACTGATGTAATAACTGCAAGGAGTGAAGCGTTGAACAATGCCGACACAAATAAGACATGTCTCAATAAAAAAGATGCACAAATATGTTTTGGGTATTATAGGCGTTTTCATCATATTTGCCGCTACTTTCCCTATTGCTGGCTTTCGGGTTAGTCAGGACAAGAAATTTGCCAATTTTCACTTGAAGTCGTTGACAATTGAAGGGCAGTTGCCAAAGCTGTCTGGAGAACCACCAAATATTCAGTCTGTTATCAATACACCCTCCGAGCAGATTCCTCAAACTTTAGGGATAGTCGCTGCCAGTATCGATCAGTCAGTTAATCCGGCTAATCAGACAGCAGAAATTACTGAACCTGAATATCTGGCAGTACTAAACCAGAAGCTGTATGGCCAAATTGCTCAGAATTGGCAAAGCCGCAGATTTGAAGAGAAGTTAGTTTACCTGGTCAGCATCAGCCAAAATGGGGTGATCGCCAGCTACGTGCCGCTCAATCAAGCAGCCAGGGATTATGAGCAACAGACTCCCCTGCCAAGTTTGACGGAGACAAACCGCCAAAGGAACTCCTCTACTGATGCTGGCAATACCAGTGATCAAGCAGAGAGACTTACCTCGAAGCCTGTAGGTAAATTTGAGGTTGCATTTACCCGCCGAGGAATACTGGAGGTTAGCCCTTGGCAGGGGTGGAGAAAGCGCACCTTAATGTCAGAAACAGCCAGGGGGAATTAGCTGATCTACTTTCGCCGATAATATCAGCCCTCCGCACTTTCATAAGCTGCCACAATCTTCTCGACTAACGAGTGTCGGACAACATCAGATTTGGAGAGATGGCAGA
>CAZZWA010000478.1:1351-4463 GCA_964657555.1 uncultured Microcoleus sp. | reverse complement strand
AGAGTTTAAAAACTCGGTTTTCTTCGTGTACAGAAATCTATTGCCTCGCTTCTCCTCCAGAAGAAATCCAGTTTTTGTGCTGCGAAACTCCGCTTTGGAGTCTTGCAGACTATATTCCATAACAGCAAAACCCGCCCTTGCCTATTTAAATAAGGCTAGCACGGGTTTTGTATAAGAGTTTTATTGATGAAAGTCAGTTAATTAACTCTCATTAGACCATACCGCTCAAGGTAGGAAATTTAGATGAAATATCTGAGTTTCAACAAACCCTATTGGTAGAAAGACTCAGTTAGAATGGACTCTCTCCGTAGGGAGCAGGTTCGATTTTTCTTCTACACACATGGGAAGCTCAATCGCAAAATTATCAATTTTATTTGCCTCATTGAGGACGTAAGCACCAGTCGCGTCTAAATCAGTATCTTTTTCTTGCTGCTGAAACTCTTCAAGTTGCTTTTGATTGAGTTCAACATCCACATGAGAGTGTAAGAAAGCAATTCTCAGGCATCATTCCCTGGGAACAACCCTCCCAAGACTGCTGCCACTCCCAAAGCGGCAAGGGCTAGCGCCCCCCACTTAAGCGGCGGATTTTTATCCAGCCAGTCAGTGAACGCAGGTATCTCTAGGTTGCCAAAATCTCCCTCAACTCTGTCGTAACCTTGGATGGGCGCAAAGAGATTATCTGGCTGATTTTGTGACTTCGGTTCGTTAGTTTTTTGAAACTGGAAGCCGACGAGCAGCAAAATATTATCCACTAAGGACGGCGAGATCCGCTGTAGCACATCCAGCACCTTGCCCACATCGCCAACAATGAAGTCACGAGTGGGGTTCTCAGCAGTGTAGAGAATGGCATCGGCAACCAGACTAGGATCGTAGTAAGGCGGTATTCCCGTCGGTTTGACGCCTAACTTTGTGCGACCTTTGTTGTAGAAGGGCGTATTGATAACTGACGGCTTGATACTCGTTACACTAATAGGTATTCCTTCATATTGCAACTCGACGCGTAGCGCTTCGAGAAAGCCCTCAATACCGTGTTTTGCTGAAGAATAGGGACTTTGGTACGGTAGCGATCGCCTGCCCTCCATTGAGGAAACATGGATGAGTGCCCCCCGCCCCTCACGCTTGAGATGGGGTAGTGCCGCCATTGCGCCGTGTACCTGCCCCATTAAGCTGACATCAATGACGCGCTTAAACTCTTCGGGTGTTACATTGTCGAAGGTGGCAAAGACGGCTGTGGCGGCAGCATGCACCCAGGTATCGAGTCGTCCGTATTGTGCCACGGCTTTGTCTGCAATCGCTTTTACCTGCTCAAAATCACTGACATCGGCAGCTATAGCGATCGCCTCACCACCCACAAGCCGGATCTCTTCCACTAGAGATTCCAACCCTGACTGACTGCGAGCGGATACTACTAATTTTGCCCCTCGTTTAGCAAATTGCAAAGCGGTCTTGCGCCCAATCCCACTGGAAGCGCCAATGACGGCGACAACTTGGTCATTTATTGGCTTTAGGTGCATTGCTACTACTCCCTATAAGTACTCATGAGAAATTTTTCACCTCCACAGGTGAATTGCGCCTTGTGAGCATTCGCTCTGTCTACAAATGTTAAGTTCTATTAACTAAGTTAATTGACTGAAGACTGGTTACATCAGTCTCAAGGTTGACAAATATGAGGAGATGCGATGGCACAAACACAGAAAATCTTTGCTCTCCTGCCTGTTTTCAAGATATTTTACCTAAAGATTAGATTATAAAGAAAATATTAAGCTCTGAGACCTAGGCCGAAGCTGTCACTATAATAAGTGCTTTCCTCCCTACGATAGAGCGAAGTTAAATAGTCAACAACCCACTGCTAATTTAAGGAGCTGCGCTTGTCGAAGTAGCAAGGGTCTAATATTGTATGCTCTTTTGCACATTAAAGACTGTGCGCCAGCTGCCAATTTTTATTGACGACAAATAGCGAAAACTGCTCTCTTGGCCAATTTGGGAGCGGTCGCGTTTCATTGACAACATTACTGCATTCAATTGCATCTATTATGTTCACTGAACCAAACCCACTTGCCCCTGCCACCATTCATTTGCTCACAGGCATTGACGGTCTATTGCTACTTGTCTTCAAGGATGCCTACGGATATCACTTCCGTGTAGTCAACTTTGAGGGTAACGTGTTCGGTCAATCAGAATTCTTCTGTACTGCTATGCGTGCTGAACGTGAGGGACGGCGGTTTGTGCGCGGGGCAACGAGATGAGTTATTTGATCGTACCTAACAAGAGCAGATCAAGCTATTGCTTTAGGCGACAAAGATTACTTTAGTCTATCAGAACTAGCTTATTCGCGTCAATATCTAAGGATGCTTCCCAGTCTCCTGCGCTGCCATCTGCCATGAAATTAGGTATTTTTCACAAAAGCCAGTAACTCGAAAAATAGTTCATCAGGGATTTCTTCGACCAAAAAATGACCGGCAGACATTCCACGTCCACGCACGTCACGAGCATATTCTCGCCAAGTTCCCAGCACGTCGTATAACTGATGCATCTTCCCTTGCTCGCCCCATAACACCAGAACAGGGCACACGAGCTTTGTATCCAAATCGTGTTGATCGTGAACTAAGTCTATCGACGCTGCGGCACGATAATCTTCACAAGTTGCATGAATAGTAGCTGGGTCTTTAAAGCACCGCTCATATTCTGCCAAAGCATTTGGTGTAAAAATTTCTAAGCTGGTGCCCAAGCCACCCAACTTTTTATGCAGATAATAAACTGGGTCTGCGCCTATCAGCCTCTCTGGTAAATCGTAAGGCTGAATGAGGAAAAACCAGTGATAATATGCAGTAGCTAGTTCTTTATTAGTTGTTGTGTAAATAGTATACGTTGGCACAATGTCAATTACAGCTAGCTTCACAACTTTATGAGGATAGTCGAGGGCCATGCGATGCGCTACCCGTCCGCCCCGGTCGTGTCCAATTACAACAAATTTATCAAAACCAAGTTGCTGCATGACTTCCACTTGATCCTGCGCCATGGCTCTTTTGGAATAGGCTTGGTGTTCCTCAGCTCCAGGGGGTTTCGAGCTATCACCGTAGCCCCGTAAATCGGGACAAACTACTGTAAACTC
>CAZZWA010000478.1:0-1251 GCA_964657555.1 uncultured Microcoleus sp. | reverse complement strand
TGACACAAGGAACTGATGTTCGACTTTCTTACCCTATCCGATTTCTCACGCAGCCACTGCATCGCCATTTGTGCGTTCCTGGTTCCAGCCAACTTAGTTTCCACTATCCTGACAATAGTTCTCGCTGCACTTTGCCGCCCTCAAATTCAGGTGCGGCAAGCTGCTGGAGTGGCTATCTCCTTTGCTCTAGTGATGGTGCTGCACGTCTTTACCTGGTTTATGGTTGGTGTAGTCATGGCTCCCACCTACATCCTTCTAGGACTGGGAAGCACCTGTCTGGTCTTCAACATAGCAGCGATCGCCTATAACTACAACGTCAGGAACCTCACCCACAAGGGGATGAGGCTTGAAGGAGTTATCCTTTAAGCCATTCTGACCAGCCTCAGTCATTCGGGATTACGTTATTTGAGTCACGACACCTGGGAATGCGTTGCTAGTTCCCCGCTCTGTCGTTAGTAGTTAAACAGTTCTAAGGTCACTGGAGCAGTGCTACTAGCCTAACAAGCTCTTATAACTTTGGCGAAGCTAACTTAACTCGAAAGAGTAGCCCGAAAGGGCAGCCCCAACCATAGGGCAAAACTGGAAAATACAGCAGCATCGAACCGCTGTATTTTCCCTCCTATCCCTGGAGCCCCCACAAGGGGATGCGGTTTCTCGGAGAAATTGATGAATTGTCTAGAGCGATGCTACCAAAAAAGCGCACCTACCCCAGTCAACAACCCCTAAAACAATCCCATCCTCTTTGTACTGCCTAGCTCAATGAGCTAGTGCTTTCTGAGGCTCAGTGAAGGAAGCCCCTATTCATCAGAAAAAGCCTTCACCGGGCGCATCTCTCACGTCTGCTGAGAACTGATACCTTGTTGCCTCCTTGTCATTGGTTTCTGGTGACTCCTGACTAAGGGCTAATGAACAAGAACTTTGTGAACGCAATGCAGGCTTCTAGCCTGCCCACGCAAGATGCAACACTATACTCAATATTTTACAAGTCACATTCTAGTTGCTGTATCTCTAGCCATAATTGCTACTACTTTTTTCAACTTCTATCTTGAGATATGACTATTATTAACTATATTTGTATTAAAGGTTACATAAATGTTTTAGCAGTGCTTTGAAAGCAAGCACTTATGTGAATTAAGCTTCTGCCTAAAAGCTTTTTGAGATCAGCTTTTAAAGAGAGAGCATACTAAAAATTAGTAAAAGTACATGCCAACATCTTTAGGTATAAATCGAAGGATGGATGTCAGTAAGATT
>CAZZWA010000477.1:0-4464 GCA_964657555.1 uncultured Microcoleus sp. | reverse complement strand
GAACCGATGAGAATATTTTGCGGATTGCCACTCAAAGTTGCGACTGAACCAAGATTGGTAGCCCCAGCTAAGGCAAGCAGGTAGGGAATAGGATTAAGCTTTAAGGCTTGAGTTAAACTCAGCGTCAGAGGAGTAAAAATTAGGGCGATCGTGTCATTTAAAAATAAGGCTGATAGCACCCCACTCCCAAACGTTAAAACACTTAGCAAGCCAAGGGGATTTCGAGAGAAACGCACAACTGTATCAAGCGCCAATTGAAAAAAACCCGAAAAAGCTAGGTTAGCGGCGATCGCCATCATACCAAATAGAAAAATCAGGGTTTTATAATCTATAGCCTGCCAAGCTTCTTTCAGATCTAGAACCCCTAGCGCCATCAGCAAAGCTGCCCCAGTTATGGCAATGCTGGCTCGATTCATTCGTAAACCAGGCAGATATCCTAAACCTAAACCGACATAGGTTAGGGCAATAACGATGTATTTGAGAATAATCATGTTTGTGAAAATTTGTTAGTAGTTATTATGAGGAAGCTGGCAACCTAATAATTGCAATTACTAATCACTAACTAACGCTACTTAATCATTGTCAACTCAGGATTATAAGGAGCTGATTTTGCTTTGGTTTCGGGCATAGCAAACCAGAAAACTGCCAAAGCCACAGATGCGATCGCCGCCATAGCGAGAAAAGCCACGTTGTAACCCGCGTACTTGACAACATAACCAGCGAGTATGTTGCTAGAAGAAGCACCAATTCCCACAGCAGTACCGAGTGCCCCTTGTGTCAAGTTAAAGCGACCCGTTCCCTTGGTCAGATCGGCAATCACCAGCAGTTGCATCACACCAAAAATCCCCCCCCCAACACCGTCAAGAAGCTGTACGGAAACGAGAAAATAGGGATTGTTGCTCAAAGTATAAAGCAGCCCCCGAATCGGCAACACCGCAAAAGCAATTAAGTAAATCGGTTTTCGCTTAGCGGAACTAGCCCACCGACCGATTAAGATTCCCAGTGGGATCTGGACGACTTGAGCCATAATAATGCAGGCTGACATTGAGAGTGCAGGGCTGTTCCCTTTTCTTAAAGCCAGAACTTGACCAACCAGAGGTAACATGGCGGCATTGGCAAAATGAAAGAGAATTGCACATAGGGCGAAGATCAGAACTCGGCGATCGCTCAAGAGTTGTCTGATCCCAGAAATATGAGGCTTTTCTATGGCACCGTCATCGCCGCCACGAGATAACGCATAGTCAATATCTTGGTCGCGGATTTTGAGGACTGAGATGATCACAGCAAAAGATATGACAGCAATAAAGTAAAATATCGCCGCCTGACCAATAAATTGACCGATTAAACCTGCTAAAAGAGCCGCCAGCACGTTACCCGCAGAGCTAAATGTATGGTTGCGCCCTATCTGCCTGTCCATGTTTTTCCGTCCCACTAGTCCCAAAGAGATGGCAGCTATGGTAGGCCCAAAAATTGCTCCGGCAATCGCAGTGACTGACTGAGTAGAGGCTACTACTAGAAAAGTCGGTGTTAGCACCAGCATTATGGAACTCATGGCAATTAATAATGCAGCAAACACTACCAGCATCCTTTTCTGACGAATGCGATCAATCAGAGCACCAGTTGGTGTTTGCGCTAGCACTCCAACTATTCCTGGTATAGTCATGACCCAGCCAATCTGTTCTGGATGCCAGTGAAGAATGGAAGTGAGATAAACGACGAGAAATGGGCCGACACCCCCCTGGATATCAGCCAGAAAAACATTTAAAAAGTCAAGCGCTCGTAAACTTTGGTTGCGCAATAATTTTTGCTTTCTATACATCTGGTTAAATTTGTGTGATCTGGTCGCTTAATTGTTCTTGCAGTCGGTTAACTCAGGTCTTGCACCTAGCGGTTGAAACCGCAGCTACACCAACCCCCCACCCTAAGGTCAGGCTTTGCCTACAGAAGAAGGGAGACATAAGTTGCTTTGCTTTTATTCAAACGAAACCTGCCGGTGCCGGTGACAAAACCCTTGATTTTCAGTGAGTCCGCGCCAGCAGACTGAGTTTGTCTAGCCCCAGAATTCTCTTGTGAGAGCTTGGTGCAAGATGTGAGTCAACCAATTTTAGATTTATGGCTGTGCGGTAGTAACGCGGTTTTTTTGTGCTTTCTGTTCATCCTTAGTTTCGGGGACGAGGAACAATAAAACACAGAAAGCGACAACAGCAATTGCTGCCAGCATCAGAAAAGCAACATTGTAACCAGCATTTTTAGCGACAAACCCAGCCAACAAATTACTAAGACCAGCACCAATTCCAATAGAGGTGGCGAGCATACCTTGAGTAACATTAAAACGACCGCTTCCCTTAGTTAAATCAGCAACCATAAGCACCGAAATCACCCCAAAAATACCGCCAGCAATTCCATCTAGAATTTGCACGGAAACCAAAAAAAAAGGATTGTGCGAGAGCGTATAAAGTACCCCACGAATGGGCAACACACCAAAGCCCAGCAAGAAGATGCGTTTTCGCCCACCCTCTGCTAAACGACCAGCCAAGCTAGCTGAAGGTACCATGACCAACTGAGCTACGATGATGCAGGCCGACATATAGACCGTGCCATCCACTCCTTTTCCCTGCCCGCCTTGATCAAGCAGCTGACCGACCAGCGGTAGCATCGCTGCATTGGCAAAGTGAAAAAGAATGACTGCACCAGCGAAGATGAGTAGTCGGCGATCGCTCAACAGTTTCATTATGCCTTCATACTTACTCTGAGTAGCACTACCCTGATTCTCTTCCTCGTTGTCTTCTCCATCTCCACGCGCTAGTTTGTGATCGATTTCCTTCTCCTGAATCCTCAAAACTGCATAAGCGCTGGCGATCGCCATAATCGCAACTAGAAAAAAGATCCCTTTGCGAGCCACAAATTGACCAATTAACCCAGCCAGAACGGCAACAAGTAAATTGCCTGAATGATTGAATGTCTCGTTGCGACCGACTCGTTTATCTAATTTTCTACGCCCTACCAACCCCAAGGTGATAGCAGCGATCGCCGGTGGGAAAACCGCAGCACCAATGCCAATTAAAATCTGAGAACCAATAACTAAGGGAAAAGCCGGAAACAAGGCTATGCCGAAACAACCAACGGTTACCAAAGCCGCAGCTACCACAATCAACATCCGTTTTTGACGTATTCGGTCAATCAAGGCACCTGCTGGCGTTTGGGCAATGACTGTCGCGATTGAGGAAGCTGCTGTAGCTATTCCGATTGCGGCTGGGTCCCAATGTTGCGAGGCTTTTAGGTAGATGTTCAGATACGGCCCAACGCCATCCCGCACGTCTGCTAGAAATAAATTCAAATAATCGAGTGCCTGTAGACTCTTTTGACTGGGTGGTTTTCGCTTATCCTGCATATGTTTTGTGATGATTGTGTTTTCGGGAAAAAGCTTTGCTTTTATTTCACTGTGAAAGGCAGATGCGTTTGCTCAGGGAAGCAATATCTTGCAATTTTAGGGTTGCAAGATCTAGTACCAATAGGCAATTGCAGATTTCTCTAAAGACTGGGTTGAGTATTGTGTTTCTTACCTATTTTCTCGGCATACTGTATCGTTTGCCGATGATGCTCGTCAGCCTTGTGGGCATGATGACTCGCCTTCTTGGGGTCTGCCGCTGCATTGAAAGAGAATTGGTAACGCTGAGAATGCGGAACTCTTGACCAAAACCGGATTCTCAGCCGGGTTCGACCGTTGCTTGAATGGTACGACCAGGCTGAATGGCTTGCTGGAGAACTGTACTGAGATGGGGTGATATATGTAGTTATTTGCCATCAGAAAGTAACAATCCATCAACTTGTCCTTTGGGGTTGAGGAGATCAGCTTGGACAGTGCCGTTAATACTGCTTAGGTGTTTCTTCATAGTAGAGGCATTTTTGAACTTCACATTCCTTATGTGCAATTTCCGTGCCATTCCTCTTAAAATCGAGTTTCAAGCCTCTTTGCGGAAGCTTTCTGATGAAGAGATGGCACAATCGCCACTTTTTCCGATTTATGCTCAAGTTGGTTGCCTTTATTACCTGCCCGTAGGTTTAATCACTTAATTGAGTAAAAGTGCATCACTATTCTTTAGTGATGGCGAACATTTCTCAGTATGAGAAAGATCACAAAAATTTAAGGTTTCCATCACTTTTGGGAAAAACAAAAAGCTGTAATATTAAAAATAAACGCAAATTATATAAATGTATACCTCTTCAGATGAGAGAAATATTGCGTTTGTGCTAACCAATAGGAACTAGTTAAACTAAAATTAGTGCTCCTAAGGTAGCTTGAAGGGTCTTAATTAAATAAGAAGCTAGAGTAAGTTTTAGATATTGGATAACCCCGCATTTTTTGATAACCAGAGCAGCAATAATATTTAATCACTAATTTGCTGACGAGATTAATTAATTTTTATATAAGAGTTTCATAATTTACTCATAATAATTTAAACT
>CAZZWA010000476.1:2217-4499 GCA_964657555.1 uncultured Microcoleus sp. | reverse complement strand
ATTAAAGCTTCTGCTGCTTGATTATCTAACGGTTTTGCAAACAGATAGCCTTGGGCATACTCGCATTGCAGTTCTCTAAGTTGAGTTAACTGCTCTTCTAGTTCTACACCTTCAGCAACGACATCCATTCCCAAGCGGTGAGCAAGAGACACGATAGTACGAACTATCTCGGCTTTTTCTGCATCAGCACCCATTTGCATCACAAAAGCACGGTCAATCTTCAGAGTGTTGATGGGCAACTGGTGTAACCGACTCAATGAAGAGTAGCCGGTGCCAAAGTCATCAATGCAAAGCCCAATCCCTAAGGTTTGCAACTGCTTGAGAAGATTGACCGCAGAATCTGCCCCTTCCATCAAGGTACTTTCAGTGATTTCCAGTTTCAGAGTCTTGGGGTCACAATTGGTTTCTATGAGGATATCGTGGAGTGCCAAAGCCAGATTGGGCTCTAGCAACTGCTTACAAGATAAGTTAACACTCATGCTTAGAGGTCGATTTTGGGGAAATAGCAATTGCCACATCCGCAACTGGCGACATGCTTCGCGCAGCACCCACCAGCCTAGGGGGATAATCAGCCCTGTTTCTTCGGCGACAGGGATGAAATCGATGGGCGAAACTAACCCCCGTCGTGGATGATACCAGCGCACTAGTGCCTCAAAGCCGATAACTAAACCAGTATCCAAAGCAACAATCGGTTGGTAGTGCAATCGCAACTCTGGTCGTTCTAGCGCTCTTCGCAGGTCATTCTCCACCTGCAATCGAGCCACTGCTTGCTGATGCAGAGTTTGATTGAACACTGTATGGCAATCTCCGCCCTGTTGTTTAGCCTGATATAAGGCAATGTCAGCATCCCGCAGCATCTCTTCCGGTTGCTTGTAGCTAGCTGTACTCAGGGCAATGCCAATACTAGCAGTCGTGAAGACTTCGTGCGTTTCAATCTGGATCGGTGCTTTCAGATAATGTTGTAGTTGCGCGGCAACCCGACCGACTTGACTTAAATTTAGTAAGTTTTCTAGCAGGATGGCAAACTCGTCTCCCCCCAGTCGGGCGATCGCGTATTTCGCCTCGGTTGAGTTTAGACAATCTGCTAGCCGTTGAGAGATGGTGACTAACAATTGGTCACCTGCCAGATGACCGAGACTATCGTTGATAACTTTGAATCGGTCTAAGTCCAGAAACAGCACTGCAAATTGGTAATCTGTATGCTGCCTCACTTGGCTGACGGCTTGCCTCAGTTGATTCATAAACCAGGCTCGATTATGCAAACCTGTGAGGGAGTCGTGGAATGCATCATAGCGCAGCTGTTCCTCTACCTGCTTGCGCTGATTGATATCATGTGTCATCCCTGCAAGGCGGTAGACTTCGCCTGACTCGTTGCGGATCGGAAAGATGCGAGTATGTACCCAACGAACTGACTTGTTAGGCCAGATAATGCGATACTCAGCGTCTGACCTCCCTTGAATCTGTTCTTCAAAGGCAGCAATGACGCGATCGCGATCTTCTGGATGAACTGTGTTTAATATAACTTCTAGAAAAGTACTCTGCTGCTGGTATGTGCTCTCGCAAGTTTGACCCCAGACTTTTTCATAAGCTGGACTGAGGTAGAGCAACTGTCTGCTATCAGATGAAATTAACCAGAAAACTTCCAAGATATTTTCTGCGAGTTGCCGGAATCGCTCCTCGCTCTGTCGCAGGGCCTTCTCTGCGTGTTGGCGATCGCGAATCTCCTGTTTAAGTAGTTCATTGGCTGTTTGTAGCTCAGATGTCCGTTCCTCAACTCTTCTTTCTAAGTGAGCGTGAGCTTGTCGTAAGGCTTCTTCCACCCGTTGGCGATCGCTAATTTCCTGTTGCAGCCGTATATTTTTTTCTTGAAGTTTTTTCGATAGGTTGCGGACAGTCAAGTGGGTATTTATCCGGGCTAAAACTTCTTCATACTGAACTGGCTTGGTGACATAATCTACTGCACCGAGAGCAAAACCTCTAACTTTATCCACTGTTTCGGAAAGTGCGGTCATAAAAATTACTGGGATATCTCGCGTTAAGGCATTCGCTTTCAACCTACGACACGTCTCAAACCCGTCAATTCCCGGCATCATCACATCCAAAAGGATGATATCTGGAGTAGCATATTTAACTTTTTCTATAGCAATTTCACCATCCTGAGCACCTAAGACTTTAAAGCCAAAATCGCCCAAAAATTCAAACAATATCTCTAAGTTAGTAGGGCTATCATCAACAATCAAGACGGTACCTGTTCTAGTCGTTGTGACGTTCATACTATTTTT
>CAZZWA010000476.1:0-2117 GCA_964657555.1 uncultured Microcoleus sp. | reverse complement strand
ATGAAAATCAAGTTCACGCCAATGTTAGCGAGTGCAATTGCTCTCACTCTCACTGCTATTCCCTTTGTCGCTAAAGCACAAACCACTGATGCTCCTGAGCAACAGGTTCCCAGCCAGACACAAGGACAACATCGACATCATGCATTTGATCGTCTAAATCTGACCCAGGCACAAAAAGACCAACTAGAGCAAATCAAGCAACAGATTCGCACTCAGATCGAGAATATCCTTACTCAAGACCAAAAAACTGCACTTGAAGCTGCTAAGAGTAACCATCAGGGAGGACGACAAGCCTTTGCTGCCTTGAATCTTTCCCAAGATCAGAAAGAGCAAATGCGGTCAATTATGCAGTCAGCTAAATCTCAGATGGATGCTGTCTTGACTCCGGAACAGAAGCAGCAATTGCAGCAAGATATCCAGCAATGGCATCAGCAGCACAACCAAAGCAACCAGGAATCACAATAAGAAATGTGATTGCCTGGTAATATCACACCTAGGGAGTTGGTCAAGTAATCGAGATTAACCAATTAACTATTCTATGTGTCTATGAAAAATCCGTGAATTTCTACCTCCCCTGCCCCCCATGCTTAGCACCACCGAAATCTGAATATTTGACCGATGCTCTAGGTGCATGCCAATTTTGCCAAAAATAAACTATAAACCGCGAATCATCAACCGCTCAATAACAGAATTTAGTTGCTCCAAAGTGAGTGCTCAAGGCAACATTTAAATTTTCTAGCGATTCAACTAACCAATCTACGTTATCCCTGGTATAAGCTTCATAGTGATTAAACAGAATTGAAAATCGCTTTTCTAGATAAGGCTTGACTTTTCGGCAAAGCAGCACAATCTTCAATATCAGGCCAATTGTGGGGGTAATGCCAATGTTACTAGTCAGGTCAGAAAAGACGTAATGCTTTGATTCCTGCCCACTTTCTACTATCAGGTAATCTAACAATTTTTTACAGGTTCCTACCAGCAGAACTTCGCTAAGTTTGTAACTATTGTTTTGAGATAGGATGTTTTGCAAGTGTTTATACAACTGCTGGTTGAACTGATTTCTGCCGTAACTTGTGTCAATTGAGGCAGTTAGGTATTCATACAACTCTTCCTTAAATGTTCGATAAGAGCGAGTCGTACTGCTGTAGGTGAGAAACTGTTTGGCTAAGTCACGATGAGTGTCAGAGCCATTCACTTTCCCAACAAATTGTTTAAGGGCAATATCCAACTGGCGATCACTCAATAGTGTCGGGTTTTTTGCGGTTCGTACCTCCGTGTGTTCTGTCAGACTATGCTGCTTGTCAGCAGTAAATCCTAAACTATTTCGGTGCTGCTGTAGCCGCTGATAGGTAATGTATTCAGATAGATTTATTTCCAACTGCTGCTGTTGTTTTTCTCGAATGAGCCTGACCTTTTGCCGCTGTTGATCAGTGCTGTCATTTGCGAGTAGACAATGTTCGTAAAGATAGGGATATCGGCGAATGAGAGTCAATAATGGTTTGTCAGTGGCGTTAGCCTCCTCCTCCGGCTTCTGAATCGTTACTTGAGCCAGACGTCTCAGTGTTAGATATTGTTCAGTTTTGGTGAAATTCTGTACCAGTTCGCGCAGGCGCTGTGTCGTCCTATGGGACGCTGAACGACTTGGAGGTGTTTCAAACAGGGCAATCAGTTGAGGAATAGCGGCATGAAATCGAGGTTGCATTTGCCATTGATTAATCAAGATGTAGCAGCTACGGTTAAGCAGGAACTTAAATTCCCTTTCAGCCAGCTTGGAAGTGATAATTCTCTCCACTGCATACCGAACTTGAAGATTAGGATACCCCACACCATCAATGAACAGGCTGCGAAAGCGCTCAATCAATGCACTAGGTGACTCTACCTCAACGCACTCCAGTAAGTGAGCGCACAATAAATGCTCATCTGAGGTTGTCTGGCGATTATAGTAGTTCGCCCAAGAATCATTCATGGTTCAACACCCTCCCACTAAAAGAACAGAAGCAAGCGAGACTAATTGATACAGCCTAAGTAAGTTGATCTGATTATTTATAGGATGGGTAGAGCAATAGCGTTCTCTTGAAAAGGTGCGCGGGACTTGGGCAAAGCCCGCGTCTATCAAT
>CAZZWA010000475.1:0-4524 GCA_964657555.1 uncultured Microcoleus sp. | reverse complement strand
TAAAGACAACTGGGTAAGAATTTTAGTCCACTTAAGTGGACTTTCGCTATGAGCCCGGAGTTTTAACTCTGGGCGGATCTTGTAGCTTACTGAGAATGGTGCAAGAGCTGAGTTTTAACTGACTAAAATTCTGGACAATAAAGTATTTGAATCTCTGGTATGGAGAATGAATGATTATTTAAAACTCCCTGATGATCTTAGACCTCTTACATAAATCTGAAAAGGGCGAAGCATTTGCGGATAAAAACCCTGATTTCACTGATAAGTTCGGGCGCAAATGCTTCGCCCCTACAGCTAAAAATCGACTTTTGCAACAGGTCTATTGATGTCTCGCTGGAAAACTGCGGACTGGTGAATGCATTCTATTCACGATAAGATAAAAAGATTACAATCTGTAAAGAGTTAATTGAGGACTTTGTTACCACATTTTCTCCTGATAATAAGTCAACACAGCAATTAGCAAAAGATGTTTTAAACGCTACCGTGTTTGTGTTCTATCATGGAATGGGGCACGCACAGATTAGTGGATGTCTTAGATTTGCCAATTACTGGTCGCGAAGAAGATGCAGTGGACAATTTTGCCATATTAATAGTCATGGACAGCAGCACTACGGAGGCGATGCTGTATTGACAGCTGCACAGTGGTTTTCAGCGGGACTAAAAGGTATCCCATTTTGGGATGAACACTCTCTAAGGCCGCAGCGTTTCTTCAGCATACCCTGTACGGTTTATGGCAGCAATCCAGAAAAATCCGCTCGCTTAGTATCCGATAGCACTCTACCTGAACCAAGAGCTGTACGATGCCCTCGTGAATACGAACAAAAGGAAAAAAGCTGGAGTCGTTTACTTGCGCTCTATGTTAAGAAAAATTGACACTTAGTAAAGAACTGCCCTTCCTCCTAAAGCTCCTCCAATTTTGCTACTTCCGGAAGTGACCAAAGTAGGGTATAGTCCATCAGGCATCAGGAGCGATCGCCTGCTACATTGTCAATTGCACTGCCTAGCCTTCTCTTGCCCATGCCTAAAAGAAAAATTAAACCATCCTTTCTGCTAACCATAGCAGTAGCTGCATTTCTGATTGGTAGTGGATTAGCCGCTTACTTAGTGCTGGTTGAGCGGAATACGTTCACGGGAAATGCCCCCGTTGGTGCCGCCCTGATTCCCCAAGACGCCTTGGTAGCCGCGTCCATTTCTACCGATCAAGAGCAATGGCAGAAACTGCAAGAGTATGGCACCGCTGAGGGTCAAGCGGCTTTAGCCAAACAGCTACAACAGCTTAACGACAACCTCCTAACTACCAATGGCTACAGTTATCAGCAAGACATCCAGCCTTGGGTAGGCAAAGAAGTGATGATTGCTTATCTCTCGTCTCAAACACCAGTATCCACGCCGGAACCCACACCAAGCCCCAGTGCAGCAGCGCTCCCCACCCAGCAGTCAGTTGTAATGGTACTGCCGATTCAAAACCCCATTCAGGCACAGCAGCTGTTAGAAAAAGCAAAGTCTGGAAAAAGCAAGTTGGTTGAACGCGTTTACAAGGATGTCCAGATTCGAGAAACTCAATCGGCTTCTTCCCAAATCTCTACAACGGTGCTAAGTAATTTCTTGGTTGTAAGCACCACTCCCAAAAGCATAGAGCGGGTGATTGATACTTATAAAGCTCCCGCCACCTCCTTAGCAACAACACCTGGTTACTCTGAGGCATTGGCGCAAGTCAAAGCTTTGCACCCCTTTGCCAAAATGTATTTTAATGTACCAGTAGCTGCGGGTGTGGCGGCGGCAAATTCGTTGCGATCGCTTTCTCCCCAGAATCTAGCTCAGCTACAACAAAAGCAAGGGGTAGCGACGGTGGTGACGCTGGAGCCTGAAGGAATTCGTTTTCGGGGGATTTCCTGGCTCAAGCCGAATAGCGAGCAGAAGTACGTAGTTGAGAACAACAACAAGAGCATGCCTAATCGTTTGCCGAGTGACACCCTGATGATGATGTCTGGCGGCAATTTGCAGCGGTTGTGGCAAGAGTACGTTCAAGGAGCCCAAGGGAATCCCATCCTCCCCATGAGTCCAGAGAACCTGCGACAGGGGTTGAGGTCTAGCACTGGTTTAGACTTAGATCGAGATTTGCTGCCTTGGATGCAAGGCGAATTTTCCCTATCATTAATCCCAACACCTCAGGGAACGCCGTCAAATTTAGGAGCTGGGGTAGCTTTTATGGTGCAGGCAAGCGATCGCCCCCGTGCGGAACAAGCTCTCCAACAACTTGATGATTTTATAGCCAAGCAATACAAATTTCAGGTGCAGGAGACTCAGGTACAAGGTCAATCAGTTATCACTTGGACATCCGAACTGGGTGGGCTAACTGCAACTCGCGGTTGGCTAGATGGGAATGTGGCCTTTCTGACACTGGGAGCCTCTGTCTCCAGTACGTTTATCCCAAAACCCAAAACCACACTGGCACAAAACCAGTTATTTCAACAATCTGTACCGACAGATCTTAATCCCAATAATGGCAACTTTTTCCTTGACGTTGACCACACAATCAACGCCGGTAATCTAGCTCTGCCGCAACTTCCCCCAAACTCAAAAATCTTCACAAATGGGATTCGTGCTATTGGCGTTACAGGAGGGATAAGCGACGAGCGCACAAGCCGCTTTGACATCTTCGTCCTGCTTAAAAAAGTTGAGCAACCAGGTTCTTTGCCATCCTCAAACCCAGGAGCGAGTACATCTCCCAGTTTAAAAGCCACCCCACCGACTTCTGGGACACTGGCCCCCAAAGGGCAAGCGAGCACCCCTCATAGAGCAAAAACCAGTGTTCCATCACCTTGACTTCCCAGCAAGAGGCAGTTTTATCGCCTCCAATCTCTGCTTACTGAAAGGGTGAAATAGCAGGTAAAAAAACCTTTCATACTAAGCTGCCACAGGAATCGGTACGATAAAAGTGTCATTTCAAGTTCCAAAATAACTGTATGGATTTGGTTGCACTCCAGAATGGGTTGGACAATATTTCTTTTGCTATCCTGTTTCTAACAATGCTGATTTACTGGGTAGGGGCAGCGTTCCCTAGCATCCCCTATCTATCGGCCTTAGGAACAACTGGGATGGCAAGTGCCAACCTCTGTATCGCCGCTTTACTAGGAGCCCGCTGGATAGAAGCAGGCTACTTCCCCTTGAGTAATCTCTATGAATCCCTCTTTTTCCTCGTCTGGGGAATGACTACAGTACATCTGATTGCGGAAAATATGAGCCGCAGCCGATTAGTAGGCATGATCACAGCGCCAGTAGCAATGGTCGTCACAGCCTTTGCCACTATATCTTTGCCTGCGCAGATGCAGTCCGCAGAGCCTTTAGTTCCAGCGCTTAAATCTAACTGGCTGATGATGCACGTCAGCGTCATGATGCTCAGTTATGCAGCACTCCTAGTAGGTTCTCTACTGGCGATCGCGTTTCTTGTTGTCACCAGAGGCCAAAACATTCAACTCCGAGGGAATTCCGTAGGAACTGGTGGTTATCGTAACAATCAATACAAGTTGCACCGAACTGACAACCTGATGCCCCAAAGCCAAGAGGTAAGCAACAAACTATCTTCGCTGCCCAATTTTGGTGAGAGCAATAGTGCAGGTAGGACTGCTGTTCTAGATTTAGTCACAACCCAGACAGCGCAAACTTTAGAGACAATTCAAGAATCACCCCAACATCAACCCCTTTCACCCCAACGCCTGAACCTTGCCGAAACCCTCGACAACATTAGCTACCGCATTATTGGACTGGGATTTCCTCTCCTGACTATTGGGATTATTGCCGGTGCCGTCTGGGCAAATGAAGCTTGGGGGTCTTATTGGAGCTGGGACCCCAAAGAAACTTGGGCACTGATTACCTGGCTGGTGTTTGCGGCTTACCTCCATGCCCGGATTACAAGGGGTTGGCAAGGACACCGTCCAGCAATTTTGGCCGCTACAGGATTCATGGTGGTCTGGATTTGCTATCTTGGGGTCAATCTGCTGGGTAAAGGATTACACAGCTACGGTTGGTTTTTCTGAGATTTCATTTGGATGCGTCAAGTCGTTAGCTGTTAACTGAAAATGACTGGCAAATTTTTGGAAAACTACGAATTTAACAAGGGAAGAAATCGTGGATGAGCAGTTCCAAACGCTAAAAAAAGGTGAAGTTCTTTCTGTTGATGATTCTGCTCAAATTTTGATTGGCCACCGCACTTTCAGAGTCAGTGAATTTGCAGAATCAGTCCGGACCCAATTGGAATATGGATTAGGTGGATGGACAGAAGAAAAAGATGGCTGGTTTAGCGACATAGGTATTGACTGTGAAGTCTTAAGGTTTGGTGCAACTGGCTGGCAAAAAGGAAGAGTGAGAATCAGCTTAGAATTTTGTCCTGAGGATGAGGAGCAAAAGTCTGTGAACTCGGTTACGGAAACAGTCAGCCATGACCAGGAATCAGAGCTGGCAGATATGCTGGTCAGCCATGACCAGGAATCAGAGCTGGCAGACATATTAGCTACTCATGACCAG
>CAZZWA010000474.1:0-4527 GCA_964657555.1 uncultured Microcoleus sp. | reverse complement strand
ACAACAACTAGCTTGCCTTCATTCGCCAGATATAAGGGGTCTAAACCGAGAATTTCACAGACACCATTAACTTCCTCACGAATAGGGAGAGATTGCTCGTGCAGGCGAATTCCCACCTCTGAACTCAAGGCGAATTCGTTGAGCAATGTTGCTAAACCGCCGCGAGTGGCATCTCGCATGGCATGAACTTCAGGACAGACATTAAGGATGGTATCAACTAAGCTATTTAACGGCTGACAGTCACTTTGAATGTTTGTTGAAAGTGCCAATTCACCACGGGCAATCAGAATTGCTGCACCGTGATCCCCCAGAAAGCCGTTAACAATTACCACATCTGTGGGCTGAATATTGTGGGCAGAGATCGAAACCCCTTCACGAATCACGCCAATCCCAGCAGTGTTGATAAACAACTTATCGGCTGCCCCGCGATGGACAACTTTAGTATCGCCAGTGACAATCTGCACTCCCGCTGCTGCTGCCGCCGCCTTCATACTTTGCGCTACACGCCGCAAAGTTTCCATGGGTAGTCCTTCTTCCAGAATCATGCTACAGGTCAGATATAACGGCTTAGCACCACTGACTGCTAAATCGTTTACTGTACCATTGACAGCTAAGGTACCAATATCACTGCCTGGAAAGAACAACGGTTCGACAACATAGGAATCGGTGGTAAAAGCCAGTCTGTCTCCCTGTGCCATTAGCGTTGCCAGACTGAAACTTGCTTGGTCTTCCAGTTGGGAGAGAATGGGATTGTCGAAACTACTGACAAAGATATCGTCAATTAAGTCGCGCATGGCTTTGCCACCACTACCATGCGCTAGGGTAATATTACTTTCCCGCACCTTACCGCGTTGTCGCCGAACTTGTTCGACTCTTTGGAATAGAGGATGTTGTTCGGCTTTGCTGATTGAAGTTTCACTCATGCCATTACCTACTGCGTTGTTTTGCGTCCTGCTTTCACAAAAACAAGGATTTGAGACCAGACAACAAACCCAATCAGTGCAGTTGCTGTAACTACATTACACAAAATGAAAACATTGGTTTTCCAAGACATCTCCCACGGCGGAGAAATCAGCCAGTATCCAAAGGTTGCTAAGCTTACCATTGAGTAAGCATAGAGGCATAAATATGAAGAAAAGAAAGCACCTTTTACATACTGAAAATAGCCAGCTATCCCAAAAGGCATCATCAGCAAGCCAAACAGCTCAATCAGATGAGGATTTATCCATGAAAGCTCTGGAGACTGATCGAAAGAGATGATATTATTAGTCAAGTGAAAAATTATTGCTAAAGTATTGATAGCTAGCAGAATAAGTAGCCATTTCCGACGTTGATTATTGCTGATTTCCATTTTAATGTTCTTTCCAAAAGTGGGATTTAGCACCTAACCTATATATAGACTGCTTCTATACCGCTACCTGGGATTTTTGCGGCAGTGGTTCTTTGGCAACCGTAGATAGGCGTCCGTACTTGTAATAGGCAGCGCAAGCGCCTTCGGAAGATACCATGCATGTGCCAATGGGGTTTTCTGGGGTGCAGGCAGTGCCGAAGACTTTGCATTGCCAGGGTTTCAACACGCCTTTGAGGATTTCCCCACACTGACAGGCGCTAGCGTCAGTCACCTTGAGATTGGGGATAGTAAATTTAACCTCGGCATCGAAGCGGGCATATTCAGCACGGATCTTTAGTCCTGAATCAGGAATGTCACCTAGTCCGCGCCATTCAAAACCGCAGCGGACTTCAAATACTTGATTAATGGCGTCAATGGCAACAGCATTCCCTTGCTGTTGCACCAGTCGGCTATACTGGTTTTCTACTTCGCAGCGGCTTTCAAGCATCTGTTGTAATATCATCCAAATTGATTGCAGGATATCTAAAGGTTCAAATCCTGACACAACCATTGGTTTGTGGTAACGTTCGGCAATAAATTTATAGGGTTCACTGCCGATGACCATGCTGACATGACCAGGGCCAATAAAACCGTCGATTGGCAAATCGGGATTATCTAATAGTGTCTTGAGTGCTGGAATGACGAGAACGTAATTAGAAAATACGCTGAAGTTAGCAATTCCTTCAGCCTCAGCTTGCAAAATTGTTAAAGCCATGCTGGGCGCAGTTGTTTCAAAGCCTAGTCCAAAGAAAACAACCTCTTTGCCGGGGTTTTTCCTGGCTAAAGAGAGGGCATCTAGAGGAGAATAAACTATGCGAATATCTCCACCTTGGGCTTTAGCTTGCAGCAGGCTGTTTTTAGAACCTGGAACCCGCATGGCATCACCAAAGGTAGCGAAAATGACATGGGCATGTTTGGCAATCGCGATCGCATCATCTACCCTACCTCTGGGCATCACACATACAGGGCATCCAGGGCCGTGGATTAATTCAATTGTTTTGGGCAGAATTTCTTCAATACCATATTTAAAAATGGCATGAGTATGACCGCCACACACTTCCATCAGTTTGATCGGCTGCTGTTTATGTCTTTCTATCTGCGTGCTTAGCTTGTGGATTTCTCGCAGTAATGCTTGAGCTTTTTGAGGATCGCGAAATTCATCAATATATTTCATATGTTTTTCTTTTAACCTGTAAGTATCGGTAATTGATTTTATCCATTTACTTATATGCTGCCTGTGCTGCTGCTAGTTCTTTGAGTAACTCTAAAGTTTCAAATGCTTGTGCTTCATCAATCCGACTCATGGCAAAGCCAACATGAATTAGTACCCAATCCCCTACACAGGATTCTGCTGGATGCTGAGGATCAACGATACAAGCGATATTGACTTGCCGCTTCACTCCACTGACATTGACAATGGCTAACTTTTGATTAACATCAGTTATTTCTACAATTTGGCCGGGAATTCCCAAACACATTTATCTTTTTCCTTTTCTAGCTATTATTGACTAGCTGTCGATTATAAAACAGACAAAACAAAAAACACTGGACTCTTTTTTCTCAAAGAACAGAGCCAGGATGAATCTATGTTTGTCTTATTTAATTCTGTCACTGCCACTTAAGTTTATGTTAAATGACAATGGTTTTCTATATTTAGATATTAGCACTAATATGACTTGATAGACGAGCAATGTCTACTTATTTTTTTTGACTTTTGATCCCTGAGAATAATTATGGACGAGTCATATTTTCCCAATGAGTTGTGTGTCTTAATATATCTAGATTAGCGGCTATTGTTGGCAAAATTATGAGGGGTTAGACCCCCACTGATAGTTCTCATGCTTCAGCATAAGAATACATAAAGTTCTGTAATTTTTGCACTTTTTGGGATGTTTTCAACTGAACTGCGCACAAGCGATCGCCGCTTGCCCTAGGGATAAACCTCCATCATTAGGTGGCACCAAACGATGAGTCAGCACAATTATGCTCATTTCTGTTAAGCGCCTACTAACTTGTTCTAGCAAAATGCGGTTTTGAAACACACCTCCTGTCAACACCACCTGATGAATTGCCTGCTGGTGACACAAATGATTCACCATTGTCACAATGACGTTTGCCAAACCATTGTGAAATCTAGCGGCGATCACTGACTTTGGGATATGCTGCTGCAAGTCATTTAGCAACGCTTGCCACATCGGCTGCGGTTCTATGCAGAATTTACATTCTGCTTGCCCAAGCTGATCTAGATTGCCAATCGTGAAAGGATAAGCCAGTTGTTCTTCAATATCAACAATAGCTTCCATTTCAATAGCGCCTTGGCCTTCATAGCTACATTCTTCCCGGTAGATACCAATAGCAGCAGCAACGGCATCAAACAAACGTCCACAAGAAGATGCCAGGGGAGAGTTGATACCTTTTTCAACCATCTGACTGAGAAGGTGGCAGGGCTGTTGTTCAAGAAAAGCAAATAGTTCTAAATCCCTATACTTCTGTTGAATATCGGGCCACTGGAAAGCTGCCAACAAATGGGCATAAGTATTGCGCCATGGCTGATAAATAGCTTGTTCGCCGCCAATCATTACCACTGGCTTAAAGGTTCCCAGGCGTTTAAACCCTCGGTAATCTGCTAAAAGAAATTCTCCTCCCCAAAGCGTGCCATCTTCGCCATAACCCAATCCATCCAAAGCAACTCCTAAAACAGGTGGCGCATCGAGATCCACCCCATTTTCTGCCATACAAGCAGCAATGTGAGCGTGATGATGCTGAATGCGGTATAAACTCAGATGGTTAGCTGCTGCTAGTTCTTGACCAAGTTTTGTAGACAGATATTCTGGATGGCAGTCGATCGCGATCGCCACTGGCTGATGTTCAAATAATCTCAGGTAGAGATTCAGCGTCTCGTGGTAGGCATGAAAAGCGGCTGCATCCTCCAAATCTCCCAAATGTTGGGAGAGAATAGCTTGACCCTCCCGCAGCAGGCAGAAGGTATTTTTGAGTTCACTGCCCATCGCTAGAATGCGAGGAACAACCTTGAATCCTGGTGGTAAGCTGATCGGCGCAGGTGCATAGCCACGGGCACGGCGGAGAATTTGCAGGCGAGGGGATTGATAATTGGTAATTGGTAATTGGTCAGACAA
>CAZZWA010000473.1:1709-4528 GCA_964657555.1 uncultured Microcoleus sp. | reverse complement strand
AGGAGTTTGGCTAAATCCATTTTTGCCACAAGTGCAGCAGTTCATCATAGATTTAATCACTGAAATTGTTACCAACTACGACATTGATGGCATCCAATTCGACGACCACTTTAGCATACCCACTGAAATGGGCTATGACCCATATACTATAGCGCTGTACCTGAAAGAAAATCCCGAGCTAACACCCACCGATGCTAACCCCCAAGAAACATACTGGGTACGCTGGCGAGCCGACAAACTCAACGAATTCATAACCAGATTGTCCCATACAGTCAAAGCCCGCAAGCCTAAATGTATTATCTCGGTCTCTCCTAACCCCTTGCATTTTTCCTTGCCAGCACAGTTACAAGATTGGTTTTCGTGGGAGACAGATGGTTTGATTGACGAATTGATTTTGCAGGTTTATCGCCATGACTATGAACGCTTTGTTACCGAATTAAAGCGTGCAGAAGTCAGGGTAGCTAAAAGTCATATACCTGTAGCTGTAGGTATTATGACAGGGCTCAAAGGTAATCCTGTTCAGATAGAACAAATTCAGGCTCAAGTCAATACAGTTCGCGAACTTGGGTTTACAGGTGTATCGTTTTTTTTCTACGAAAGTCTATGGAATTTTGGCAAGGAGCCATTAAATGAGCGTCAATCTGCTTTCAAAAAACTTTTCCCAACACCTATAAGTAGGTGAGTAGCGCTCTCCCTCTGGATCAATCCCTACTAGCGATCGCGGTCAGCTCTGGGACTGAAGAACTCTTTGCAAGGCACCTGCACCACATCTTCAAAACCCAGGCTCTCAAGATGAGCTATCCAACTAGAGCCGCTCCCATCTAGCTCCAGTGTCCCTAATACGCGGGCTGGTTCAGCAATCCAGGGCACAACCCAAATACTATAGAAGCGAGGATCTCGTGCATCGAACGAGACTTCAACTGATAACCAGTCAGGAATAGTCTCCTTGGGTTTGCCGTTAGCCCTGAAGCAGAATGTCATACCTATCTCTGATTGATGCCAAAGTTTTTGTGTCAGACTAGAGATATAACAGCTTTGTTGTTTTCCTTGGTCTGTTTTCTGAACCAGCGATCATTTAACTCGTAAACCGTAAGCTGCAATCTTCATTGCGCAAGATGTCAAAACTGTCTAACAATATTTGTTGCCAAAGTGCGGTTATCCTAGGTGTCGCATTGATGATGGCTAAGAGTGCCATAGCTGCTGATACTATAGAAATTCCCAAGCTGAAGATTAATCGATATACACAAGAAATTAACACTACGCCACCAAAATCCACCCAACAGAGCCGTACTGAAGCGCCATCACCGTCCGGAGGCTACGGTTGTCTGAGAGGCGATCGCTCTGGCAATTATCAGGGCAACAGAGCTGTGAGTCGCTATGAGTTCGCTGCTAGGCTCAATGCTTGCACTGACCAAATTAATCGTCTGCTTAACACTACGACATCCAACTTTGCGACTAAACAAGATTTAAATCCGATCCAAAGCCAACTAGAAGGCGATCGGTCGCAGTTAGATAACCTGCGCAATCGAGTCGATAGGTTAGAGCGTTTGCAAAAATAACACTCTCTCTTTTGACGGTCACCTTTGGTGGGAACTAGAGACTGGGAATTGGGATATAAGGAAAGCCTTTTTTTCCAATTAAGAGTCCCAGATGGTTCAAGGTTTGCATCGGTAGCAGTGGAACTCCGATCTCACCCTAGTAGGCGGAATCTGCCAAACCCAGGAAGGTACAAGCAAAGCCCCTTGTGGGTGACTTGTCTTCCCAATCCCTAATCCCCTTTTTGACCATTTGCCAGAGAGCCATTCTATGACAGACTGGAATCAGCAGATGATAATGCCATAACGGATACAGAAAAACTTGCTGGTGAGTTATGGCGATGGCATCTAATGATGGAAAAGAGGTGGGTAAGACGAAGCACCAGCATTAAGCATCGCCCCCAGTCATACCTACGCTTTCAGCCGTAAAGCTCTTACCTAGAGTTATGCAGCTGGCATTCACTCTCATCCCTCTCTGGAAGGAAACTGACATGGACTTAAGTCTCAAGAACGCCTTTAAGTTCTACCGGGATTTGGAGCATCAAAATCAAGCCATCGATCACCTTGAGCAGTGGCTAAAAGAAAATCACCCAGATCAGCTGGAGAAATTTCAGCACACATGGAGAAGCGTAACCAGTCCTGATGTTACCCGTGAGTTTATGACAATACAGAAACAACACAACCGGGAACGAGCAATCCATGTGCCTGGACTTTCACACGATATCTCTTTGCAGGAGCCGATTGTTGCTGGTAGCAACTTCACATGGGCAGATGCCACCCACAATGGTGCTCGCACCCTGCATAATAAAGAAACTGTAGATGACATCATTGCATTTGCTGAGCAGTTGCAAGCTGCCAGAGACCAGCTTGGCAAACCCTTCTACATTGCCAATTGGTATCATCCGCCTACTGCGGGTGAAGTTATGGGTAGGGGGAAAAAGGCCGAACACCAGCAAGTCGAGGCTGTTGATTTCCGGGTAGATGGCTACACGGGTCAACAGCTAGCCGACGAGTTAAATTGGTGGCCGGGTGGTTTGGCAACCTATTCCTATGTGCCCTACCTCATACATTTAGATAATGGTTCCTACCGGCGCTGGCAAGCATCGTATCCGGGTTAAGGGCGCAGAGGCATGTCAAAAAAAACAGACTCGCACTCTAAAGACGTTGCAGATAAAGCTGACAACGCTTTGGACAGAACCTAGTATTTTTCATCTTGTTGTTCATAGTTCATTGCTCGTTTCCATCAACAATGAACAAGGAAAAATCAACGACACAGAGAGAAAG
>CAZZWA010000473.1:0-1609 GCA_964657555.1 uncultured Microcoleus sp. | reverse complement strand
GAGGTGCCTTAGGCTTTAGCAGCTCCTCTGGAGCTAGCGCTATCTAAAATATAAAATTCTTAGCCACTTGACGGTAGTAGATCACCAACCGAAAGTTGACTATTTGAGATAGATTTGGGGACAAGGAGACTCTAGCGCAGGACAAGGGAAATACCTACACCATCACCCCATCTCTCTACTTGTCAAAGTTGTCTTGGCTGATCAATAGCACAAAATTTATTCATTAACGTGTGCTGAAAAAGGCATCTACATCGTACATTCCGCATACTTCGGCGTGATCTCAGTAACCACCCCAAAGTGTCAAAGTACGTAATATCTGAGATCTTGCACCAGCGCTGTCAGCCAGAGTTGGATTTAAATCGCGCGGCTTCAGCTAAAGTCTCTTAATAGCACTGAGAAAAGATTTCAGTCTATTGAAATGGACTTAAGCTATTAGCCTGGAACTTGAGTTCTAGGTGAAATATCACGCTTTTTGAGAATGGTGCAACATGTCAGTAAGATCAGACTAAGACGCAAGGACAACCTAACCGGCCAAGGTCTCATACACTTTCTCCTGTTGCTCACCCTAATATCTAGAAGAGTTTCTGAATTTCTAGAGCAAAATGGTAGAGCTTTTTTTGCCTACCTCTTGACATTTAACCCATAATACGCTTATCAAGGTTACAGACCAGGGAATGCAATTTAGGGAAACACCCCCATGCCTGTAACCTAGACAACGAAATAAATTTTGGCAATGGGACTAGATGCCAGTGAGAATTTTCCCTACGGGTCTGATTTGCTGATCGCACATTGTGGTAACTGATTGACATCCTCTCCCCCATCACCCCATCTATTGTTCAACACTAATTGTTTATTAAGTCAACTTGAGATGCTGCCAACAGAAAACTCTTCAGATAATCAACCCGTGACTAAGATTCCAGATATGAACTCAAGCTTAATTGAAAAATCTTCAGAACCATCTGACGGTCATTTATTAATTATTCAAGACGATAGAGGACGGCGTCGGCTTATTTTAGAAAGTGACATCTATTCCATCGGTAGAGACCATCATTGTGATATTCGCCTATACTCGCAGTTTGTCTCGCGCCGACACGCAACTTTGATGCGGATACGCGGTGAAGAGGGTAAAGACTCCTATCGGATTGTCGATGGCACTCCCGATGGTTCGTCGCCTAGTGCAAACGGCCTCATGATCAATCGTCGCAAGTTCAAGACCTACGACCTGCAAAATCAAGAAGAGATTGTCTTTGGCCCTCAGGTACGAGCTGTCTACTACAGAGTACATCGTGGGGCCTTTCAAGAGCCATGAACCTTAATTATCAAGAGCTGTACATTCAATAAAGTTGGTGTAGCCTAACTTGGTGTTTGTCTTGGTTGAGGTGGCGATCGCTCCCAATCTCACCCCATGAGCATCCGTGCTCTAGAGAACTATGTTTGTAGCATTCAGCTATCTAGTCTAAGGAAGTTAAGCAATTGGGTGCGATTTCTCTTCTTGCTAGCTTTTAGTACTTTGATTATACAGCGCTTTTCATCTAAGTGAAGGACACTACCCCACCCGCCCTAGCGGGCACCCTCCCCTTACTAAGGGGAGGGTTGGGGAGGGGTGTAC
>CAZZWA010000472.1:0-4534 GCA_964657555.1 uncultured Microcoleus sp. | reverse complement strand
TTCCCTTGTCCCTCTTGTTGGTAATCAAATAGGACTGCTATATTGCTCTTTCTTGTATCTCAACCTGAATCCTGACTCTCAAAGAGTGTTTGAAAAGTCTGTTGTGATTCATGATGCTGTAGTAGAGCCCCCATAGCCCCGCAATTACCCGCATGGGCTATGGGGAATTGGATGACTTGTGTGGCAGCCTCTCAAACAAAGGCAAAATTTGGAGTTTAACATTTCTCCAAATCATTTCCTCAAATAATTTCCTGATTTGGCAAATTGGTGTCCGTATTTATAAATTGTCAATCCACAAACAGGACACCTTTATGCTGTTTCTCAGATCGATTATTCTTTTAAGTTCAGTTTTATTTAGTGTAGCATTTCATACATACAGTATAAAATCTGTTGCTACAACATTGCATCCGTTAGATGTCTCTAATCTCCTTCTGGCAACCGATAGTGATGATGGTAAAAACGATAATGGCTCACCCGCTAGGGGTGATACTCGCAGAGGTTAATTCAGTAATGATTGTAACTCAGTATCTTAAGTGATGAAGTTAGCAACAGTACAGAGAGTTTAAGTGTCAAAATTTCAGTTAACTATACCCATCAGTTACAGCTCTGATGGGTTCAATTTTTTAAGGATAATTTAGGTATTTCGCGTTTCCTCAACTATCGTTTTGGCTAATCGCTGCTTCACTTAATTGCTAATTTTACCCTTTGTGGCTGAAATTGCCACTCTTCTGGTAGACCAAGCCAGTGTTAGACTAGCTGAGTCTTATAGCTAAGATGTACGCTCTCCTGTGACTAGGTCTCTGCCAGATTGCTTTGTTCTAGCTTAACAACAAAGATGCTATGTTAGTTAGCTACATGCTTGTCAGACCTATCGTGACTCTGTAGTGGCTAGGGTAGGTGCTAGAGAGCAATTTCTTTATTCCCTAGAGACCTGTCAAGAAACTGAGAAAAGGAGATAATTTTTGTGCGTAAGTTCTGAACTAGACGAGGTGAGGAGTTTTGAGGATAAAGCGAAAAAAAAGGCTGATAAGTCTGGCGATGATGGCAGGTCTGAGTTTGTATTTGACCCTCTTATCACCAGAGCCAGCTTATGCTATGCACATTATGGAAGGCTTTTTACCTGTAGGCTGGGCAATTTTCTGGTGGGCAGTATTCCTACCATTTTTTGCTCTAGGACTACGGTCAATAACAGCAATTGCTAAACAAAACCCAGAGGTGAAATTGCTTTTAGCTCTGGCAGGCGCGTTTACTTTTGTTTTGTCCGCCTTGAAAATTCCTTCCGTCACGGGTAGTTGTTCTCATCCTACAGGGACAGGACTGGGAGCAGTGTTGTTCGGTCCGCTCGTTATGTCAGTACTAGGCGGTCTTGTACTGCTGTTTCAAGCGCTACTGCTGGCCCATGGCGGCTTGACGACGCTAGGGGCAAATGCCGTTTCTATGGCAGTGATCGGGCCGTTCGTTGCCTACGGCGTTTACCATCTAGTCGATAAGGTCAGCCGGAAGCAGAAATTAGCGATATTTGCCGCAGCTACTCTAGCGGATTTACTCACTTACGTAGTGACATCTATCCAACTAGCGCTAGCATTTCCTGCCCCTATAGGCGGTGTTTTGGCATCATTTCTGAAATTTGCAGGAATTTTCGCATTAACTCAGATTCCGCTGGCAATTAGTGAAGGATTGTTAACGGTGCTGGTGTGGAACTGGCTAGAGTCTTACAGCCGCGACGAATTAGAAGTTTTGAAACTGATCAAACGAGGAGCCTGAAACGTGAGCCGACAGAAAAAAGGATGGAATAACTGGTTGTTGATGTCAGGAGCGATCGCGCTCTCTGTCGTACCACTATTTTTGGCTCGGGGCTCAGAATTTGCCGGTTCTGATGACAAGGCCAAAGCCGCTATCTCTGAAGTTCAGCCTAGTTATAAACGCTGGTTTGTACCGTTATGGTCACCTCCTAGTGGAGAGATTGAATCGCTGCTGTTTGCGTTGCAGGCGGCGCTTGGTGCTGGGACAATCGGCTATGTCGTTGGTCTGTACCGGGGACGAACTGAGCGCCATCCTACATCCCCTATTCAAGTCAGCGATGAACCTCAAGATTGATACGCTTGCTTATAACAATCGTCTGCGAAAGTTGCCTCCAGAACAGAAATTAATTTTTGCTTTGGGTGTTGAGTTGATTGCTCTTGTCGCTCATGCCCCGACTCAATTATTCATTATTGTGTGGATGGGGATATGGACTGTAGTTTATGCTGGGATTCCCCTCAAGGTTTACCTGAAACTGATTACGTTTGCGTCTTTCTTTGTGCTAACAAGCTTACCAGCATTGCTTTTCAACCTTGTTTCTAGTAACCAGATGAATTTAGCACAAGCCGATCAATGGGATGGCATTAGCCTAGGTAAGTGGTATCTCTATATCAGTCGCAGTGGTGGTGAACAGGCAATAGTTGTTTCGCTGCGATCGCTTGCTTGTGTCTCTTGTCTATTTTTTATCCTGTGTACTGTCCCTTTTATCGAACTCTTGCAGACATTACGACGCCTTAAGGTGCCAGTGATTCTCACAGAGTTGCTGCTGTTGATGTACCATTTTGTATTTATCCTTCTGAAAACGGCTTATGAGTTGGGGTTAGCACAGCAGGCGCGGGGTGGCTACCGCACTAAGGGTTTAGCGATGCGTAGTGTGAGTTTGCTGATTGGGCAACTGATGCAGCGGACTTTACAGGGCTACCATCAATTTTCTCTGGGTGTGGCTTCACGAGGCTTTGCCGGTGAATTCCAAGTCTGGACTGGGCCGCCGATGCGCTACTCGAAACGGTATGCGCTGGAAGCAATTTTGGGCTGCACTTGTTTATTAGGGATGGAGTGGTGGATAACAGCTGCATGAAACCCTGGATACTACGATTTGAAAATGTTTATTACACATATCCGGACGGAGGGCAACCAATACTTCATGGGTTGACAATGTCCATTCCTACTGGAAAAAAAAGCGCCCTCATTGGTCAGAATGGATCTGGCAAATCAACGCTCTTTTTCTTAGCTGATGGCCTGTACAAACTACAACAAGGAAGCATTTGCACGCCTACCGCAACTCTTAAGTATGACCATCACGCTCTGTCTGTGTGGAGACAGAAAATCGGATTAGCATTTCAAGATCCAGAACAACAATTAGTCGCAGGGACAGTCGCGGAAGATATTTCGTATGGCCTGTGTAACTTGCAACTTCCCTCCGAGGAAGTTGAGCGGCGACTCAAGCAGACGTTGGCTGACTTTGCCTTGCAAGAATTGGCAGATAGACCCTTACATCACCTCAGCTTAGGGCAAAAACGGCGAGTTGCTCTGGCTGGCGTGATGGCACTGAAACCTGAATTGTTGTTGCTAGATGAGCCAACTGCCTACTTAGATGGAGTACAGACTCGCAATCTGATGGTGGAACTAGAACAAATTCATATTGCTGGAACTACTATAGTCATGGCAACTCATGACCTGAATTTGGCTTATGAATGGGCAGACTGGATCTTTATCCTGCATCAGGGGCAACTGGTCGTGGCAGGAGAAGCAAAGGATGTCTTTGCTAAACGCTCGCTTCTAGAGGAATTACAACTGGGCGTGCCGCTTTTGTGGGATGTGTGGGAGGCATTACCCACAGGTATACGTCCCCAAAAAGATCTGTCTTTCCCTAAGACAGTGAATGAATTGCGGCAGCGGTTGCTAGGTTGAGATTTGAACTGAATATCTAGAATTTAAAAAATTTCCGTAGGCAGCTTGTTGTAGATTTTGATTGAAGCTGTAAAAATATCAAAATTTACTGAAATATGGCTCTGAATCGTCGCAATTTTCTAGTTCTGTTGAGTGCTACTACCGGGGCAGCTACTCTGGGCGTTTTCCCAGGTGCTTGCGCACCTGTGCCAAAACCAGGTAGCAGTACCAAGCAAGCGGGAACGCAAGATGCCATCAAGCTAGATCCTTTACCCTATGCCTACAATGCTCTGGAACCCCACATTGATGCTGCCACAATGAAGTTTCATCATGACAACCATTATGCAACTTACATTAAAAACCTGAATGCAGCACTCAACAAACATCCGGAACTGAAAAGCAAGAGTGCTGAGGATATACTTCGCGATCTCAACAGCGTGCCTGAGGATCTTCGCACAGTAGTCCGCAATAATGGCGGCGGTTATGTGAACCACAAGATGTTTTGGGAAATCATGGGACCAAATGCTGGCGGCCCACCGACTGGGAAAATTGCTGACGCTATCAATACAGCCTTCGGCAGCTTTGACGCTTTCCAAAAGCTATTCAACGAAGCTGGTACTAAGCGTTTTGGCAGTGGCTGGGCTTGGCTGGTTCGCAGCAAGGATGGCAAGCTGGGAATCATGAGTACAGCAAATCAGGACAGTCCGTTTATGGAAGGTGCGTATCCCATTCTAGGTAATGATGTCTGGGAACATGCCTACTATTTGAAATACCAGTACCGTCGTGCTGATTATCTCAATGCCTGGTGGAATGTTGTTAACTGGAATGAAGTGAACAAACGGTT
>CAZZWA010000471.1:0-4542 GCA_964657555.1 uncultured Microcoleus sp. | reverse complement strand
CCCTTACTAGTAGATCACCAACCGAAAATTGACTGGTTGAGATAGATTTGGGGACACTAGCGCCGCGCCGCGACAGCGCCAGACAAGGGGAATCCCTACACCCATCACCCCATCTCGCTACTCCTCAAAGTTGCCTTGGCGGACTATTAGTGACAAAATCTTTATCCTCTTAGGGATAAGAATTTTTAACGGCTCTAGGATACGAACAATACGAGACAATACATAATTAGAACTCTCGAACTTGTCAATTGATGTGCTAACCTAAGCGGCAAACCGACATACTTTCTCGATAGAGTACCTTCAGATTGCCAGAATGGAACACAACCTAGTGGTCTTTCTAGGTTAATTTGATGATTTGTTCGTAGGGGCAATTCCTCCGTAGTTGCCAGTGCCACATAAATTTTCAGGGGGTACAACTTAATTTGCCTTTGAGAGGGGACTATATTAAAGTATTCCCCTTTTTACCATTCAGGGTTTCATCAAGAGCGAAGTACTGATGTGCTACGACGCTGACGCAATGCTACCTAAGGGAAGGAATTAGTCTGCCATGCACCCACCGATTCCGTCAGGGACTGTCCTGCAAAACCGCTACCTCTTGACCAGAATGCTTGGTCAGGGAGGATTTGGCCGCACTTACTTAGCAGAAGACATCACACGCTTTAACGAAGTCTGTGTCATCAAGGAATATCTCATTCCTACTAAAGGCGGAGCATACGCCTTACAGAAGTCAAAGGAACTGTTCAAGCGGGAGGCAGAGGTTCTTTATAAAATAGACCATCCCCAAATTCCCAAATTCCGAGCAGCTTTTGAGCAGGGTAAACGCCTGTTTTCCGTGCAGGATTACGTTGAGGGGAAGACCTATTACGCCCTCCTGAACGAGCGTCAACAGAAAGGCCAGACCTTTTCAGAAGCGGAGGTAGTGCAGTTTTTGCTACATATATTACCTGTCTTAGAGCACATACACAGCAATGATATTATTCACCGCGATATTTCACCTGAGAACATTATTCTACGGCGAACAGATAACTTGCCCGTACTGATTGACTTTGGGGCGGTGAAGGAAGGGGTGGCCAAGATTCAATCATCTCAAACAGCTCTGCGAGGCACAACTATGGGAAAAATCGGCTACTCTCCAGACGAACAACTGCGGACTGGTCAAGTGTTCCCTAATAGTGACCTCTACGCTTTAGCGGTGACAGTCGTCGTGTTGATGACAGGACGACAACCACAAGATTTATTGGATCAGACCACAATGACCTGGCGTTGGCACCAGTGGGTACCAACGCTCAGCACTTGGTTTGCCCATGTGTTGAATCGGATGCTCAATCCGCGACCAAATAATCGTTACCAATCTGCCACCGAAGTTGCTCAAGCTTTGCGATCGCTGTCTGGTCTAATTCCTTCACTAGATTCCCCTAGCGTTAATGCTACCGTAATTCAAACCTCTAGTAGCTCTGCACCCGCCCACCAGCAATCTCATGTAGTCAATTCCAGCCCTAGCACCCCCAGCCAACCCCGTTCTAGGTTTTCTGCACCCACTAGTAACAATAATGGGAGTAACCCTTGGAATTTAGTCATTATCGCTGCGGTGGCAGTTTCCTTCTTACTAATTGCTTTTATCGTTTTGCTCAATATCTTTGCTCATAAGCAGCAAATATCCCAGAAATCGAATGGCACTCAGAGCCCCGTGCTAACGCCTAAGGCCAATGAATCCAGCACTCCTGTGCCCAGCGTCAGCCAGCCAGCCAATAATACCACTCAGGGTGCTCAACCCATTACTCAAAGCGAACGGCTGACCTTACAACCAGGACAAGTAATTTCCAAACAGGGGAATCTTAACGCTAATCAAACTATCACCTATATTATTCCTGTCCAGCAAGGGCAACAGCTAAATGCTTCCCTATCCAGAGGATTTTGTGCGCTCACCGTATTGGCACCGAGTAAAGAAATTCAAGCCCAGCAATCACAGCAATGGCAAGGGACAAGTCCTGTGAATGGAGAATATTCGATTCAGGTGAGTCCGCAGCCAGGAATTACTCAGAGTGATTACAAACTAGACCTGAGTTTAGCCAATACGGGGTTGTTCGCGCCATCTGCTAGCAGTTCCCCAAGTCCCCCCAGTCCTAGCAATTCCCAAACTCCCCTTAAAACACCGATTCATTAATTGCCAATCGTCGTCATCAGAAGTTAGTCATAGTCGATCGCCGTCCACAATGAACAATGAATAGTCGTTACTCGTATCTTGATTGCTAAATCAACGCTCTAGTCTCAGTGCATCGCCCACCGCTTCATAAGTAAAACTTATAGTTAAGCCGCAAGCAAGCAAAATGGCAAAATTCTCATACCCAGGAAAATACAATGCAGTAATGGGCAATCAAGTTTCACAGCCTTCGAGTAGTCTTGTTTTGGGAGGAATAGAAGGTGTTAAGCAACGGCTAACTAGTCACCTAGAATCGCATCGAATTGCTGCCTTAAAAGAGGCCCTCAAATATGGGAAGGAAGGCTTAGAACTTGTGGCTGAGATTGTGCAAAACGAATCAGGGCCAGTGCAAAGGGCAGCGTATGATTTACTTTGGGCCAAAGCTTCTGAGAAAAGAAAACTGAAGTTACGGGAATATTTTCCTTGGCATTCAAAAGTGGGTATGGACTATACCAAGTTGCGAGACTTGCTGGCTGCTAGAAAGTTTCTCGCAGCTGATGAAGAAACCACACGGTTGATGCTGAAGTTAATCAGTGCTGATAAAAGCTGTTCGCGGGCGATCGCCCGTTATGGATGCAAAGAGACATTTTTATTTTTTAGGAGAGGTTATATCATACCTCAAGAGATTGAGACCTTCCTCCACACAGAATTGCGCACCATTGACCAGCTATGGCTGCACTACAGCAGTGGACGCTACGGTTTTAGTGTGCAGAAGCGGATCTGGGATGAGGAGGATGAGCTAAAACGTTTTATTGATCGCGTCGGATGGCAAAAGTTGTACCAAGGATGGCGCAAGACAGGAGAGTGGCTTGTGTACTTTCAGTTTCCTGTGTTCAAGTTGTATGCTCCTGAAGGGTACTTCCCAATTGTTGGTAGCTGGGGTTTTGGGGGATTTGAGCGCTGGTGGTGGTGGGTGGATAGGGAGCATTTGGAGTAGTTGAGCCTTCTGTGCCTGTTGGCGTTAGTGAGTCACTTGCACAACGGTGCCAATGGTAGCCCACTCGTAGAGTTTTTTCTCAGCCGCAAGGGGAACATTGACGCAGCCGTGGCTTCCCGTATAGTTTTGTCCCGGCTTCCCCACTTTGGCATTGGTGCCAGGGCCAAAAACGTGACGCCAAGGGGCATCATGGATGTAGTAGCCCCGATTATCAAATAGCAACGCATAGCTCACTTTGGAGGGCGGATAGTAATATTTGTCGTCAGAAGGTCGGGAACTTTTGAAGGTAAAGGGGCTTTCTTTCGACAGAATCGGGAAGACGCCGACTGGAGTGGGCAACGCCGGATTACCCGTAGTGACTTGGGTAGTCATTACCTTTTTGTCGCCGTCGTAGGCGGTCAGGCGTTGCTGGGACAGAGAGACGACAATGTGCTTGTAAGTAATGCCTAGTTCCTGAGAGGTCTGTGTCGTCTGCCGTGTTCTCATTTCATCAGTTGCAGTAATGCTGAAGCTGTATGCCCCTGCGGGGACGAGATGGCCAGCATCATCTTGCCCATCCCATTGCATGCGAACAACACCAGCTGACTGCCGCCCCAACTCCATCGTCCGCACGGGCGTATCCTTGCCCTGTGGTGCTATCTGCACCCGAACCACAGCAGGCTCAGACAACGTAAACGAGACCTGCTGTTTAGAAAACTGCGGATTGATTGTAAACAGAGAAAACTGGGGGTGGCCTAAATGTAATGGGGGGATTGGCGTCGGTGTTGGACTAGCTGTAGGAACAGATACACTCGTGGTAGAGCTACTGGTCATCTGGGTGCTCCCTGTAGATGCTGCTTGCCCTGTAGGAGAGGGTAAAGCTATAGGGGTGTTTGCTGCACCTGAAGGCGACTCACTCTCTAGATATAGATAATAGACATACGCCACACCACCAGATGCAAGTACGAGCACCGGAGCAATGATGAATGGGATGAGGCGTTGCATATAAAGAGTTCCTTCTCAAATACCAGATAATATAGAAATTAGAGCAGGTGATGCGATTCCCACAAGCATTACAGCTTAACACTACTTTTGTAGATACGTTGTCTGCTCAGGGGAAGAAGGTAGTGGGGAAAAGAGTCTTGGCGCTATGGCACTAAAATTCGCGTAATTGCTGGTGTGCAATAGTTATATCATTTCACGAAAGCGGCGGTCACCTCTATCCCCGCACTTCGGGCCGCGACCGATCATAAAACTAACTATTCAAGGATAAAAAAGCTAGTATGAACCAAAAGTCTTTTATTTAAAGACTTGATAAAATTGCCATAAAATGTTTGTTATATAGAGAAATCATCCCTTACTATTTATGTAATACTAAATCCACTTGTAAAACCCTCTTTTCCCTTTCAGTCGTAGAAACTTTCTG
>CAZZWA010000470.1:1919-4559 GCA_964657555.1 uncultured Microcoleus sp. | reverse complement strand
TGCTTCGTCCTTTTCAGATTTATGTAAGAGGTCTATTGAGTGGCAAGCAAATAACAGTTAAGCAAAGAGGAAACCCGCATTGACTTACGAGGTAAAATACGAAACAGCTCTGGAGAATGTAGATTGGCAACACATGAAATCGACATTAGCTGCCGATCGCTTCGACAACGGATGAACTCCAAGACAACTCCAAGAATCCTTTGAAAATAGCTATGCTAGTATAATTGCCTATGCTGATCGGCAGGTGATTGGTACTGCTAGGGTGCTCTCTGACGGTGTTTGCAACGCTTACATTATCGATGTTTGGACGCTGACAAAATACCGCCGACGTGGGATTGCGAGTACCATGATCAAGATGCTCTTAGCCAAGCTAAACGGACAGCATGTTTACTTGTTCGCGGATGATGCTATCGAATTTTACGAAAAACTTGGCTTTAAACCTCAGCCGATTGGGTTAGGAAAAGTAGTCGGAAAATGGTTACAAAAAGCTCAGTAATCCGTTCAGCCGCTCAACCCTAATCGCTCCAGAATAAATGCATACTCGAAAGCAACATCCTTGAGTTGCTGATAACGCCCTGACGCACCTCCATGTCCTGCACCCATGTTAGTTTTGAGCAGGAGAATGTGTTCATCAGTTTTTAAATCGCGTAGCTTGGCTGTCCACTTGGCAGGCTCCCAATATTTAACACGCGAATCATTCAAGCCAGCTTTGATCAGCATGTGGGGATAATTCTTCGCCTCGACATTATCGTAAGGGGAGTAGGACTTCATGTATTCGTAATAAGTTTTGTCGTTGGGATTGCCCCACTCTTCCCATTCCAGAACTGTCAGCGGAATAGAGGTGTCCAATATGGTAGTCAGCACATCCACAAAAGGTACGCTAGCAACCACAACCTTGAACAAGTCAGGACGCATGTTAGTCACTGCTCCCATCAACAAACCACCCGCACTTCCTCCAGAAATTGCTAAGGCATGACTTGATGTCCATTGATTAGCGATTAGATGTTCGGCGCAGGCGATGAAGTCGGTGAAGGTGTTCTTCTTCTGCAAAAACTTGCCATCCTCATACCACTTGCGACCCATCTCTCCACCACCGCGAATGTGAGCGATCGCCATGATGACTCCACACTCAAGTAGCGAGAGTCGGTTTGACGAGAAGGATGGCGGGTAGGAAACGCCATAAGAACCATAGCCAGTAAGCAGAAGTGGGTTTTGACCATTTCTGACTATCCCATTTTTATAGACGATGGAGATGGGAATTTGGGTGCCATCGGCAGCAGTAGCAGCAATCCGCTCACTTGTATACTGAGTTCTGTCATAGCCACCAAGGACTGCCGTCTCTTTTTTCAACTCGCGCTTTTGGGTTTCCATGTCGTAATCGAAAACCGAGTTGGGAGTCACCAAAGATGTGTAGTTAAAACGTAGAGTGGTGGTATTAAATTCCGGATTATTTTCCGGGTTAACTGCATAGGTTGGTTCGGGAAATGCGATCCAGTGTTCGTCACCTGTAGAGAATTTGCGGACTCGCACCGTTGGCAGTCCCGCCTCTCTTTCATAAACCACTAAGTGGTCGGCAAAAGCACTCACCCCCGAGATCATCACATCATCTCGATGAGGAATGACGGTTTGCCAATTCTCCTTGGCAGGAGATTCGACCGGAGTTTTGATCAATTTGAAGTTGATAGCCTGATCGTTAGTGAGGATGTAGAAGTGGCGATCATGATGCTCAACTTTGTATTCCATCCCTGAGGTACGCGGGTGGATCACTTGAACAGGACTAGCGGGAGAATTAGCATCTAAGTAGTGGACTTCTGATGTCACCTTGCTATTCAAGCCGATCAGGATGTAAGCTTCGCTGCGGGTCTTGGTGACACTTAGAAAATATGCTTTGTCCTGTTCGTGGTGGATCAGTATATCGTCAGTGAGTGTACTTCCCAAAGCATGCCGAAATAGTTTGAAAGGGCGGTTGGTGGGGTCAACTTGGGTGTAAAACACTGTTTGGCTGTCGTTACCCCAAGCAAAGGCCGAAGAAGTTTCGGTAATGCTTTCTGGGTACAACTGACGAGTCGCGAGGTCAAGAAAGAAAAGCGTGTATCGTTCGTCCCCTTTAGTATCTACTGAATACGCTAAAAGTTGATGATTGGGGCTGACCTGGAACACACCCAAGCTCAAAAATTCATGCCCTAAAGCGAGTTCATTTTGATCCAGCAGTACTTCCTCGGTTGCAGCAAGACTACCTTTTTTGCGGCAATAAATCGAGTAAGCTTTTCCTTCTTGGGTGCGTGAATAGTAATAGAATTCACCCTTGCGGTATGGTACTGAAAGGTCAGTTTCTTTGATGCGGGCTAGCATCTGATCGTAAAGGTTTTTTTGCAGCACTTCGGTGTGCTGCATCATCGCAGAGGTGTAGGCATTCTCTGCCTCCAGATAGGCGATCACTTTTGGATCGTGGCGATCGCGCATCCAAAAATAGTTGTCAACCCGCTCATCTCCATGAGATGAGAGTACATAAGGCTGCTTTTGAGCCACGGGTGGAGACATCTTTGCCACAGGGTAATTTTTTCGATCCATGTTGAAGAAACTCTCAGTTAGAAGTGCAGCAACCCGAAAAAGCGACCCCCGCAAATTGCGAGGGCATCA
>CAZZWA010000470.1:0-1819 GCA_964657555.1 uncultured Microcoleus sp. | reverse complement strand
TTTATTTGGGCCTATCTACTTAGCGGTAGTTGGTGAATTGCAAGTCAACGGGCAAATCTTCTTGCTTCAGGCGTTGAATCACCTGTTGCAATTCGTCTTTGGCTTTAGCAGAAACCCGCACAGCATCGCCTTGAATCGAACTCTGCACTTTTTTGAATTCGTCTCGAATCAACTTAGTAATTTGTTTGCCAATCTCCTGGCTGATGCCTTTTTGGAGTTTGATTTCTTGACGGATACGACTGCCACTAGCTGATTCAGCTTTGCCATATTCAAATATTTTCTGCGAAAGATTGCGCTTAGCTGCTTTAGTTCGCAGAATGTCGTGAACAGCATTTAGAGTCAACTCGCTGTCAGTATTAACTGTAATCACCTCTTCCCCTAACTCTACAGTGGTCTGGGTGTCTTTGAGGTCGTAGCGGCTTTTAATATCACGAACAGTTTGGTCTATAGCATTGACCAATTCTTGCCGGTCAAAGTCGCTAACAATATCAAAGGAATACGTAGAAGCCATAGATAGTTTTGGGTTCTGAGTTTTGAATTAAGAGATTGTTTTGAGTTAAGAACTGTGAATTCAGTATTCCCAAACACAAAACTGCTCAAGCGGATGTTACGAAACTATTGGCACTTAGCAAGCTCAGGATCAACAAGGTAGCACTGGCAAGGGAACCAATGCCAAACATGAGCGATCGCGCCAACGGTATATTCAGTATATAAAAAACAGAGTATAACAGGCGGGCAACAGGGAAGGCGATCGCTGCCCCAGATGCTAGATCTGTATTTTGACCAGTCACATACGCCATCAGGGCTGCTGCGGCAAATATCATAAACCCTTCAAACGAGTTTTGATGAGCCCAAGTGGCACGTTGAGCATAAGGTGGTAGCTTATCGAATAAGGCCCGAGGAGCACTCGTGTCATATCCTATCTGCACGCGAGCATAGGCTACCACCAAAAAGGGCAGATAAATGAGTACCGCTGCTGCGGCAATGCTGTCTAAAAGAATTGCAGATACAGGGAGATTCATCAGCGAACTAATCAAAGTAGAACAGGGTAACAACTTTGCGTTGATCTTCAGCGTCTCGGCAACTTTTTAGCAGGGTTTGGCTATCGTGAAAGGCAAAGCAAATGAGCTGCTGACACCTGGATACAATCTCCTGATTGCAGAGAGCACTTGCTTCTGCTAGAGACAAACTATCGTTTTCTGGGCTTTCCACTAGGTGCATCACCTGTTGCAGCTGTTCTTGAGATTCCCGTGGCTGACGATCCAAGCTTTGGGGCAAAATGACAGTCAGCAGGCTAGGATCTGCTCGCATGGCACCGCGAATCGCCGCTGCGTTGGTACCGATAGCACCAGAGGTAATGATCCGATTGCCGGTTAAAACCAGGGCATAGCTCATCATCTCAATTAAAAACTGATGAGTGATGGGAACATGACGCGAACCCAGCAAGGCAATCCGTTTGGCACCCGTTTGCTGGATTGAGGCAAGCTCTTGAGCTAATTCATCTATTTTGGGAGTATCTATAGATTGACTCAAAGACGGCGTTAGGCTGAACAACCAGGATATTCTAGCAGACAGAGATACCGTTGGAATTGGATTTGCGGCGTTTTGTTTGTTTTGCTCTCGCTCTTGCTTGTCCCTTCCCTTTAACACCCCAAGGCGCTTGTGATAAATTTGCACGCTTATTAAAATCTGTGTTATGCTTATAAATCGTCGGATGGACGCATAGCTCAGTTGGTTAGAGCACTACGTTGACATCGTAGGGGTCACTGGTTCGAGTCCAGTTGTGTCCATATTTGAGCAATGTACCTAAGAAGCGGTT
>CAZZWA010000469.1:3436-4565 GCA_964657555.1 uncultured Microcoleus sp. | reverse complement strand
AGCGTCATCTTTTTTCATGGCGTCGCCTTGCTTCATAGCGCCATCTTTCTGCATGGCGTCGCCTGATTTATCAGTTTCGGCAGCAGGGGAAGAGCCGGGGGCCGCCTGATTAGTGCTTGCAGGATTAGAGCAGGCAGCAAGACTGGCGGTCAAGGTTAGTCCAGCGATTAAGCACAGAGTTTTCCAGTTCATAGTCTTATTTCATCCTTATAAAGGGTTGGATTTGTTGAGCGAGCCCTACAGGTCTAGTGGTTCACCAAACCAAAATTGACTAGTTGATATAGACTTGGGGACAAGGGGAATACCCACACTCATCACTTCATCTCTACTCGTCAAAGTTACTTTGGCGGAGTATTAGCAGGGATGATTTTTTCATCATGGATCTGAAAACTTTAATTCTGAAACCCGAGTTAGGATAGGTTTAATGAGATGGTTGGGGGACAGATGGTGCCTGGATAGTGCAGGGCTTTTTGTCACACTGTTGCTCGTATAGCTTCTGAATGTATGGTTCTTGCCAACTCAAAGGAACTTCCAGCAAGGCTTGTGCCCCCGTCATTCCCTGTCCCATAAAAATGAGCAGAGCGATGCAATTCAGAATGATGTGAACATTGCGCCAACGATTGGTTTTGTCCTGGTAGATATCCCGCAAAATTGCTAGGGAAAAAATCATCAACAGAGCAGATACAATCCCGTAGTAATAGTGAGAAACGTACCATTGATCGGTTTTGCGGTAGACTCCATCTTGGCAACCAAGTATGATTAAACCCATGCCGCTTAGGGTGGCGAAGATGCCACGCCAATGCCGCTCTTTGGCTCGATAGAGGAGAACTAGGGAAGCGATTGTGGCGGCAAACAACAAAGCAATTAACAACACCTTGAATGAATTTTGACGCCAAATCTGCTTGTCCAAAATATTGCCAATAACATCGTTGGCGAGAGCTAGCAGGACAATACCGACGACAGATCCTGCTAGCCAAAGACCTAACTGGACGTGCTCTTGCCCCACAACCGGAGCAATTTTACTCTTGCCTTCTGCTACTGTTTGCAGACGGCGTTGACGAACTTGTAAGGCGCGATTCACTACGATGCCGATCAAGGGGAACACGACAATCACAGCGATCACCGGATG
>CAZZWA010000469.1:0-3336 GCA_964657555.1 uncultured Microcoleus sp. | reverse complement strand
GCTCCCCTATTGCCTAAGTAGGGTAATAGTAAACGTACTGCCTTCACCCAGTTTAGAGCGCACGGTAGCGCTACCACCCATTCCTTCAACCAGCGTTTTCACAATGGCTAAACCCAATCCATGACCCCCTGTTGATCGGGAACGGGCTTCATCTACGCGGTAGAAGCGTTCAAAAATGCGGCTTTGATCCTGTAGCGGAATGCCAATACCCCGATCACACACCTGAATCATTGCCTGTCTGTCCACCCGTTCTAGCTTCAGGTCAATTTGCTGATCAGACTCAGAATATTTCACTGCATTATCGATTAGGTTAATCAACACCTGTTTCAGGCGATCACGGTCGGCAATTGCCTTAATTTCATCCGTTACTATGATATTGATGGCTCGATTGCTGAATTTTTCTGCCATCCCTGCAACCTCTGCAACTAGGTCATTCAGAACAATTGATTCCAGATGAAAGTGCATGTAACCACTATCTGCCCGTGCTAATTCCAGTAAATCTTGCAATAAACGAATTGTCCGATCCGCCTCAGAAGCAGCCGTTTCTAGAGCTTCTCGTTGATAATTATTCAAATTTGTGCTGCGCCGCAACAAACTTTGCAAGTAGCCGGACACCACAGTTAATGGAGTTCGTAACTCATGAGAAACATTGCTGACAAACTGGCGCTGCTGTTCCCAGGAATCGGAGAGCCGAGACAGCATCATGTTGAAGGTTTGAGCCAGTTCTTTTACTTCCCTAGGTGCATGACTCAATTGCAACTTAGCTTCGCTCAAGTCTGCTGCTGAGATTGTGCCTGCTATTTGGCTCATATCTTGCAAGGGTTGGAGCGATCTCTGAATCCGCAGCGCGATCGCGCCCATCATCACAACCGTTGCTAGAATACAGACAATGGATAAGCCCTGAAGCGCTGCAATTAACTGACGCTGCTCATCGGTGACATCCTGAGCCATGTAAACATTACCCAGCCGCTTGCCCTTCACGATTACAGAACTTTCATACAGAATCAGGTATCGATTGCTCACCTGATAGACTTGGGGCTTGAGCGGCATTTCTGCTATGGACATCAACTCAGCCGTTGCTGTGAATGAAGTATTCAAGTCTGGTGACTGAGCCAGCAGTTTGCCGTCTGTACCTTTAACCCATACTAGTAAGCCAGGCACTGAAACATTTTTAATGGTCTTTTGCAGCCCGGTGGCGATGGGCAACATCTCGCTATAAAGTTCAACATCATGGGGAAAGCGGGTAGCAATGTACTCTACACCCTGTGTGTGTGTCACAATCAAAATCTGTTGCATTTTCCAGCTTGTCCAAATGGCAACGCTGCCCAAGCTCAGTACAGATAGGGCAGCAATTTCCAGCGTGAGACGAAACTGGAGCGAAGATGGGTCAAGATACCTGCACTTGACTTGACGAGTTACCTCCCAGAATTTACTAACCAGTTGCATTGGAAAATAGTCCTGTACTTTTCATTAAGCTCAACTGAGTGCAAATTCTTATAACCAAAAAATTTCTCCGAGCGATCGCCCAGCTATTCAAGCTGATCCAGACATTCTAGATAGAGTCATACATTCACTTTACGTGAATAAATTTTTAGATGTCCAGGACAACTCTTGGGGTTCCAGGCTGGGAAATACATATCAGTACCGAACCTTCATCAATTGTGGCAGTTGGGGATTCTTGATAGGCGACTTCACCTTCGCGGATTTTGCACATACAGGTGCCGCAGATACCTGCACGACAACTGTAGGGAGGATTAATGTCATTCGCTTCTGCAAATTCCAAAATCGTGCCATCACTTTCGTGCCAAGTCAGAGTTTTGCCAGATTGAGCAAAGACAATCTCAGCCTGCGCAACGTTCTCACCTGGGGCTTTAGCAGGAGATTGGCTTGAGGATGAGACTTTACCACCCTTACTAAACGATTCAAAGAAGACTCTACTCTCAGGCACTCCCCATACCATGATTCCTTCCCTAAGTGACTGCATAAATGATGGAGAACCACATAAGAAATATTCAGCCTCTTGCCCAACTAACTCTCTAATTAGAGCAGTATCAATATAACCAACACTATGATAGTGGCCTTCATCTTCAGATCTAGGACGGCTGTATCGAAAATGTACGTGCAGGTTAGGATTCTGCTCTTGGATCGCCTTGACTTCATCACGGAAAGCATGGAATCTGCCATCCCTAGCACCATGTACAAACCAGATAGTGCGATTGGGGTTGAGGCGGCTTGCAGCTTTCGCCATGCTAATCATGGGAGTAATCCCGACACCATTGCTAATTAGGACAGCAGGTGAGTATTTGTGAACATCAAGCACGAACCTGCCACTCGGTGGCTTAGCCAGAATCACTGAACCTTCGTGGAGACGATTGTGCATAAAGTTAGATGCTACACCAGATGGTACATCTAGACCTTTGGGAGCTTCCTCACGCTTAATTGAAAGACGATAGTAGTCACAAGGGTCGGCGTAATCTGAAAGCGAGTAGGTACGAATTATTGGCTGATCTTGTCCAGGGATATCTAGCTTAATTGTTAAAAATTGACCCGGCTGAAATTGAGGAATCAAGCCCTTATCCTGGGGTTGTAGGTAGAAGGAGATAATTTCCTCACTCTCTTTTACCTTGCGAACCACCACAAAATTTCGCCAATCCTGCCAAACATCACCCTCGGACATTGGTTGAACGGATTTTTTCTCACTTGTCTTACTTGCAAAAATCAACCCAAAAATAGCACCGCAACCAGTCCCAATCAATGAGGAATAAACACCAAACCGATAGGCAGATTTATCCTTGGTATTGGTTGCACCAATTGCCACAGCAGCAGCGAAGGTGATTACCGCGCCAGCCGTTGCTGCTGCGGCTGCGGTTCTAACTAATGGATTCTTAATTTTTCCCAAACTTTCCAGCATTGTTACCTCCTATGTAGCTATGGGAATGTCAATCGAGAGGCTGTGCCTCATCTGCTATAAATGGAGGCACAGCCTCTAAAGTGGCATCCCCTAGCTCTGACTTGAAAATACTATTTTCATCGTTGGTGGTGAGTGGTATGCGCTTACATGCCCCTATAGCGCTACACGCATTCAATAAAAACGCAGCGCCCTCTTTGATACTAGGGCGATTAATAGTACTAATTGATTCAGTTTCATAAATTTCAACTTCTGGCAACAACAGTGATTGAGCTAGTCTGTAAGTCTTTGCTTCTGACTTAAATTCATCTTGAGTCAAGCAGCATAATTACAGATGATTTTTTCCTGAGAATCTAGAAGGGAAAATTCAGCTAATTCTCAGATTTTTCTTTTCTTTAGTAGCTCTTGCTAAAAGAGCAAGTTTTACA
>CAZZWA010000468.1:0-4574 GCA_964657555.1 uncultured Microcoleus sp. | reverse complement strand
GGAGAAGCGAGGCAATAGATTTCTGTACACGAAGAAAACCGAGTTTTTAAACTCTCCATAAAACTTTACAACTATTCTCTCAAATATTGCACCACTGTCTAAAGATGAATAGTTGTTAAATAGTTAACTTACAGCAGATTGCAAGTTCATGGAGTACACTCCTCCCCAACCCTCCCCTTAGTAAGGGGAGGGTACCCGATAGGGCGAGTGGGGTAGTGTACTTCACTTAGATGAAAAGCTCTGTAATTAGCATACCTATTGCTTTATTATGACTACAGGGTTGCAGATGTTTTGGTAAACAGAGGAGTTGATTACATGAAACTGAAAAATAGTGGTTGCATTCTAATCTACAGCATAATCATGACTGTGACAGGATGTCTAAAGGCTTCGGCTATCGCCGTAATAGCAACATCAACCGACACCATTTCAGCAGCAGAACCAACTTCATTCCAACTTGCGCATGCTGATAATCAAGTCGGCTGTTATCGCACGCTTAAACAGTTGAACATACATGCGGAGATTCAGCCAGGTGCGCCTAATCCTGATAAAGTCATTGGAACCGTACCCGCCAACGAATTTGTCTATACCGCTAACTCTAAGAATGCATATAGTGGAGTCTTGTTGTGGTACAAAGTGATTTATGCAAAACTTGTAGGCTGGATTCCTGTAAAGCAAGGAAACACTTGGAACATATCATCAGATTGCACTAAGAGATGAGCTCAGTCTTAAAGTAGGTTTCTATGCCACCACTCATTGAGCATCACTTTACAACCAACAACGAGATGAATAGAAATTAGAGTCTGCTTCCGCATCAAGTTGAGACGGAGTTGAAGTGCAAGATCTGAATAAAATTTAGCTAGTCTCAAAAGTCTTGAAAGCGTGCAGGAGACAACTGAGCAACGATATCGTCTTCTAAACCAGCAACCCAATCAGCAAAGCGCTTAGCCAATGATGGCACAAACACTAACGGATTGGAGAATCCGGAGAATATATAAACTCCTTCAACATTATTGAGTGCGCCAATTAGGGGAAGGCGATCGCTACTAAAAGCTACCAGACATTGATGCCATTGACCCGAGACGTTCTCTAGAGGGGGTAAAATTTTACCCACAGCAGTGCGGAGGTTCGCTTCACTTTCATCTGCATCAATTTTAGCGTGAGGATCGGTGAGAACTCGACTGAGTTGACCGATACGTAAACTAGTATCTTTAAACTGAATCGCACCAGCATCTAAAATGGAGGGTACTAGCTGATTACCGGGCTCATCCCACAGGCGATCAAGTTCAGCTGTACTTGCCTTAGCTTCCATCTGAAACCGCGTCGTATCAGCTGGCATCACTAGTGTCCGCAACTGAATCTCAACTGGTGGAGTTTCGATAAGCTCAGCATGGGTGAAATATAGCCGCAGAGGAATACCTGCGGCTTTAAGTAAACTGCGGCTGAAACCACCAGCACAAACGACAGTGTTGGCTGCACAGTAAGTTTGATTGAGCGTTCTGACTCCCTGAATTTTAAGACCTTCTCGATTCAGTTCCACCACCTGAACTATTTGTACTTCGCCTCCAGCGCGGCGAAAGGCTTGGATATATCCTTGGGTTGTTTTCTCTGGTTCAATGTGACCGTGACGGAAAGTGAGTGCACCCGCGATCACTTTGGGATTGAGCAGTGGTTCCAAGACACAAGCTTCTTCAGGGCTTAGCAAGCGGGGCGGAATAGCAAAATGGGCGTATAAGGCTGCTACTTGCTCTGGATCTTGGTTTGCAGCAATAGTCAACACCAAATCTAACTCGCAAAATTGAGTATCAGTATCTAATTCCTGTGCTAAGAGGCGATGACGCTCGATCCCTTCAGCACAAAGCTGCCGCGTCAAATCCGTTGTCCCTGACCAATAAGCCAGCCCACCGTAACTATAGCGGGTGGCACCTTGCAGTCGGGCGTGTTGCTCTAGGAGCAGAACCAAGAAGCCTTTTTTTGCCAGTTCATAAGCTAGTGCCGCCCCCGTAATGCCGCCACCGATAACAATCCAATCATAAGTTTTCATAATTATCTTTGGTTAGTGGTTATCCCTGAGCGTCTTGAGGGTCAATAGCTTATGGCAGTTCTCATTTAGATGAAGTATGATTCTTGCTTACTCTCAAGCTATTCCAACGATTCTGAGTATATTGCACTCAACCGCAAACCGTTTAATATTAAGCTGTTTGGCTGAGATAGTTTGAGCAATCCTGCTGAGGAATTGTTAGACCGATTACCAGAAACTAAGGGGTGTGTGATTACTAGGTGTACCTCTCCCTACTCTTTTCAGACGTAGGGAGATTTTTTAAAGCCACTGGCTGACGCCATCGCTATAGGAATCGGTGTGTAAGCTGTACTCTTTCTGTTGGTTACGTGCAATGTGTTTTCCAGCACAAATCTTGCTAATAATGAACGGCGCAGGGACAGGAACTTCAGCCCACTCTATAACTTTTAAATAAGCGTCACTAATTTGTTCATCTGTCAAGTGCACATTATCTAGTTGGCGAGCTATTACGGTCATCTTAGATAACAAACTCAAACTCCAATCGATCAGTTTTGAGAAAATTGTGAGTGAAATGGTCAACTATATTAGTGTTACTCAACTCCAAGTTGTAGAAATCCACAACATCATGGTCAAAATATGGCCCAGCGTGCCAAGTACCCACCTCTAACTTGATAAAACAATTACCAGGAATGCGGAAAGCGGCAATCTTCTCTAATGCAGGTTGGTCAGCATCATTGTTAGGTGGTGCAACCGCTATTAACCAGTCTTTACCTTCCAGAGAACCCAGACATTGAGTGCATTGCACATGGCGAGTAATGGTGTGAAACTTGCGACCTCTGTGCTGAAGCCGCATAATGTAAAACCGGGGAGTCCCATTCTGGAGGTTTAACTGAGCATCTTCAGCATCGTAACTCTTGCCGTCTTGACTAGGCGCGATCGCCTGACCGTAAAGCTGGAAATTTTCCGGCGTTACCCACTTGGCTGGCAGTTTTTGTACTGTTTTGGATGTAGTCATCTCAAATTGGCTGATATCCTCATCATTTTAGCCCTGATCCAGCTCAACAGGAAGTTCACTCTTTATTCATCGTTACCATGATTTACCAGGAAAGACTTTGAGATTTTTGATTTGTTTCCTGAATCATCATGCAGTAATCAGAATAGTCTTGTGAACTACTCAACCTGTACCTTTAAGGGTCAGATAGTGACTTGCCGACAGCTTTGTTAAAACCCAAAATTTAAAATCTAAAATCCAAGCAGGGGGTCAGCAATGACACCGCTAATCTGATGAAATCCCATTTTCCAGATGAGAAACACACTTGCTTCAATTACCTTCACCATACCCCTAACTCTTTTTATTATCTACTGGCCTTCACAACCATTGGAAAATCGAGATGCCAGTTGGTTGAAACAGACAGCTCCAGTAAAACAGAAGACTCCACTCAATGTCATCTATCCATATGGGCCGCCTGAAGACTGGAGAGTGCGATACAGTAGACCATTGCTACCTGTTAGTGGAGCGGAGGCACAAGCAAATTGTTGCCATTTAGAAAGCTTGGGTCTAGATCAGCAGATCTGGGGTGAGGACGGTCAACCTGGAGACAAACAGGCACTGTTTAAAGCAGTTGATTACAGTTTGCAATATCTGCAAACTGAAGGTGCCGCTGCCACTTACCAGCGTTATCGGGTGGCTGGAATTACACGCGATCGCGTCTTTCGCAGTCTAAAACGATTTCGCGAGCTGGCGCTCAGCTCTAGCTCACCAGCAGAACTGCAAGCAACCGTGAGACGCGAGTTTGTCTTTTACCAGTCCGTGGGGAAAGATGGGTTAGGAAATGTGTTGTTCACCGCCTACTATGAGCCAGTTTATGCCGCTAGTCGCGTGCCAACTAAGGAGTACCCCTATCCTATCTATCGGCTACCATCGGATTTAGGGTCTTGGCCTCAACCGCATCCCACCCGTGAAGAGTTGGAAGGGAAGGACGGTTTGCAAGGTTCTCAAGGTCGGCTGCGAGGAGCCCAATTGTACTGGCTGCGTGATCGCCTCGAAGCATTCCTAGTTCAAATTGAAGGTTCTGGCCGACTCCAGTTTCCTGATGGTAGCGAGACGACAGTGGGCTATGCTGGTAGTACAGCTTACAACTACACTAGCATTGGCAAAGAACTAGCAAAAGATGGAAAATTGCCCCTAGAGGGTATGACAATGCCAACAATTATTAACTATTTCAAAAAGCATCCATCTGAGCTAAATATCTATCTGCCACGCAATCGCAGCTTTGTGTTTTTTCAAGACAACAAAGGTGCGCCAGCTATGGGTTGCCTCAACGTGCCAGTGACAGCAGATCGCTCCATTGCTACAGATAAATCCCTGATGCCCCCAGGTGCTTTAGCGCTGATGCATACCTCTATCCCCTCTGTCAATGCTACTGGAGAAATACAGGAACGTGTCGTGAGCCGCTATGTTCTTGACCAAGATACTGGCGGTGCTATTAAAGGGCCAGGTCGCGTGGATTATTTTGTAGGAACTGGCAAGGTAGCAGGCGATCGCGCTGGTTTAACC
>CAZZWA010000467.1:3455-4577 GCA_964657555.1 uncultured Microcoleus sp. | reverse complement strand
TAATAACGAGATACTCGCAGTAGCCAACTACAAAATTAAGTCGTTTAACAACTATTTGACTATTGCCTGTGAGTTCTGCTAAGTTTTTAGTAAAACGCAGATACGCTAGATTTCAAAATAGGACGGATGGATTGAAATGACGACTACAGCCAATTCTACTGAGCTACTGCGTCTGCGCTATGGTGCTACTCTATTCGATTCAGCTCTTCAGTGGAACGATAGCCTAACAACATTGCTGTCCCACCGCTCAATTCGTGCTTATCTGTCTAAGGCATTGCCGTCAGGAACTCTAGAACTGATTGTTGCATCTGCCCAGTCTGCCGCCACTTCATCTAATCTCCAGACATGGAGTGTAGTAGCGGTAGAAGATGCAGATCGCAAAGAACGGTTATCACAACTGGCTGGCAACCAAGCGCACATCCGCCAGTGTCCGCTATTTTTAGTTTGGTTAGCAGATTTAGCTCGTCTTGCTTATGTTGCCGAAAGTCGCGGACTGCCTCACGAGGGTCTGGACTACTTAGAGATGTTTGTGATGGCTACCGTAGATGCAGCACTAGCTGCTCAAAATGCCACTGTTGCGGCTGAGTCCTTAGGTTTGGGAACAGTGTATATCGGCGCAATGCGCAACCATCCAGAGGAGGTAGCTGCAACACTCAGTTTACCTCCTCATGTCTTTGCTGTGTTTGGGCTGTGTGTAGGCTATGCTAATTCTGATTCTGCGGCTGCGGTTAAGCCGCGTTTGCCACAGTCAGCTGTGCTGCACCGCGAAACCTATAATCAAGCACAAGATGAGGCGATCGCTCGCTATAACGAAGTGATGAAAGCTTTCTATGCTGAACAAAAGATAAACGTCTCTGGCGACTGGTCGGAACACTCTGTTAAGCGGGTTGCAACTCCTCAGTCTTTATCTGGACGCGATCGCCTGCGTGAGGCTCTCAGAAATCTCGGTTTTGAGCTGCGATAAACTATCTACCCTAACTTGAAAATAAGCATGGGAGGCAGAGGGAGAAGCTTTTGAGTTTTGGTAATCACTAGTAAGTGCGTACATGCCCGAAATGTTAATCGCGCCCATAAAGACCACTTACTTTTCATCAAAGTTGACAAAATTACCAAAGTGTAAGT
>CAZZWA010000467.1:1969-3355 GCA_964657555.1 uncultured Microcoleus sp. | reverse complement strand
ACTTACACCCTTAAGTCTGTTGTGGTGAGGGTTCACTACCTAATAAATACTGATAGTAATCATTTAGCCTTTGACATCCTCGTTCTACAGAAAACTGTTGTACATCTTGCAAGGCGTTATGTACAATTTTTTCATTATTGTTTAATAACGCTCTTTGCAAGCTATTAGTTAACTCTTTTACATTATTAGTAGGAGCAAGGTATCCATTGACTTCGTCAACAATATAGTCTATCACCGCACCACTATTAACAGCAACAACAGGAATACCTGAAGCCATTGCTTCAACGACTACTCTCCCAAAAGTCTCGTATGGTGAAGGCATGCAAAATATATCACATGAAGCTAACACATTTGCCTTTGTCTCTCCGTGAAGAAAGCCTGTAAAGTGTACATCAGGAACCTGTGCGGCTATCTTTTTCAATTGCCTGACTGTACTATAAGGGCCATCTCCTGCTATAAATAGAGAACAATTGTGCTGTCCATTTAACTTTAAATTTGCAAATGCTTCGATCAGTAAATCTATTCTTTTCTCAGGCCCAAGGCGTCCTAGATAAATTATAAATTGATTATTACACTCATCAATATTTAACCACGGTTCTAGCCATTTACGATTTCGTCTTAGAGGATTATATGCAGAAACATCAATACCCACAAATGCCGTGGTATGAACGTTCTTTGAGATGCCGATTTTTTGAAGACTTTCTCTAGCACTGCTAGTAGAACATATAGTGGTATCAACTTGACGATATATCAAATTTATGAGAGGGCGAATAAGAATGTCCCGCAACCACCACCAACTAGGATAGGTACGAGCAAAATTGTAATAGTCGGTGTGATAATGGGTAATATACGGAATACGATTCTGTCTCGCATACCATCTACCTGGAAGTTGCCATGTACTGAAAAAGACCACGCGCTCAATATCTGCTAATACAATCATATCGGGTTGATATTGAGGTAGCTTTTTATTTATTTGACAAGCAGCAAAGAACTTAGGAACATGAGTCAGTTTATAAATGAACCACGGCTTTGAGTCGTATCTTTCAATAATTAAAGTTTCTTTTAAATCATTTGGTATCTGCGGCCAATCTGCCATTTTTTCCCATTTAGGTGCAAATACTACAACTTTATAGTTTCCTTGCTTGGCAAACCATTGAATGCGCTCCCAGCTACCTAGCGAAGTGCCAGAAATTTCCGGGGGAAAACCTGTAACAATAAATGCAATCGTGTAAATTTTAGAGAGACCTTTAAAACTTGCTTTGCTGATCATTTAATATGCTAAATCAAATTCTAAGACTTTTATACACTAACAAAATATTTTACAAAATTGGTATCAAATATAGCAATTTTTAGCATAAGAATGTATTTTTGTTTAAGTCAAACAAT
>CAZZWA010000467.1:0-1869 GCA_964657555.1 uncultured Microcoleus sp. | reverse complement strand
TAGGCGATCGCTCTTATTGGTGATTACTAAGTTTTTTGTGAAGTAGCGATAAAAATGCTGCGGCGGCAAGCACTTGAAGAATCACCAAACTTACCAAAAACTCCGAAATAGCAATTGTCAACTCATTCATCGATCTATTTAAACAAAATTGGCTCTGTTAGTGTAGTTTCTCACGAATAAATTTATTCAAAGAGCGCCGGAACTTTATCATAGCTGACTTGGCCGTATTCCAGCTTGACAATCCGGTCTGCCAGATAAAAATACTGGTCGTCATGACTGATTGCCAGTACTGTTTTGCCTTTATTCTTTAGCTCTGGCAGAATTTGAGTGTAGAAAATTTTCTTGAATAGAGGATCTTGATCTGAAGCCCACTCATCGAACATGTAGATAGGACGATCTTCTAAATAAGTAGTGAGGAGAGCGAGGCGCTTGCGCTGTCCTTGAGAAAGGTCAGTAGTAGAAAGTACGCCGTTTTTGACATTAACCTTATGGTCAAGTTGCAGTTGTACAAGATAGTTTTGCGTCTGAATATCTATGCTGCTATTGTCTAAACCCACGAAGCGATCAAAAAGATAAAAATCAGCAAATACTACTGAGAACTGCTGGCAATACCACTCTCTATTTTGATGATCAACTCGCTTGCTATCTAGGTATATTTCTCCAGTTTCAGGAGTATAAAGCCCCGTAATTAATTTAGCAAGGGTAGACTTACCGCTGCCATTGCCACCTACAATAAAAACCAGTTCTCCAGGACGGAATGTCAGGTCAATAGGGCCAAGAATGAAATTGCCTTCCTCTCGCTCTTGATAATAGCTATGGGTTACCCCTACAAGTTCTAGGGAATTCCAAAATTTTTGTGAAGAAAGCGAATTAGGATTGACAGTTTCAGTTGAGCTAGTTGCTAATGAAAATCCTAGAGACTCAACTTTTTTTAAAGCAATTATGGCTTTGCTAATGGTGGGTAACATACTCATGATGAACTCTATAGGTGACATCATGTAGATGATAGTCACAGCATAGGCAGACAGAATTGCCGAATTGATATTTTTTAGAGTAGGTAGCGTGAACAGAAGCAAGCCAATCGCCACAAAGAATAAAACTTGTCCCCAACTAGCGGCAGCAGCGAAGACACTCAGACCAACAGTGTGATGACGGTGGTACGATCGCGCAGTGGCGTGAAGATCTTCTGAGAGAAATGCTTGGCGTCTCTGAGTGTGTAGCTTGAGTTCCTTGGTGCCTTGAATTATGGCGCGAAAGTGCTTAAACAATCTATCTTCCTGTTCGCGGGCCAATTTCAGAAAAGACATAGCTTTCATTATCGGCAGTTGATAGCTGCATACTCCCAAGCACAAAAAGCCAAAGCCAAGAAGGAACAAAGTTCCTGATATCCAGAATAGATAGATATGGCAGGCAATTAAGATGCCAATGTTGATACAGAAAAAGGGAAGAATAATAACTGTGCCAGAGATTGCTTGGATATCTTCAGTAAGAGCCGCCAAAAGACGATGAGCGCCGATTCCTTCTAAGTGTCGTAACGGTGAAGCAAGAATCCGGCGGCTTAAGAGCATCCGCAAGTCAAGGATGGCTTTTTGTGAAAGATGGATTAACAGAATTTGAGCAGCGAGACTAGTAATCAGCCGCAGCAGACAGAGAGTGGCAAAGCTCCAGATCAATACAGTCGGTATTGATAGCTTTGCATGACTCAATGTGGTATTGACTAGGGCAATCATACCAGTGGCGCTGCCGCCAGTGAGGATACCAGCCAACAAAGCAAAGCCGAGAAGAAGAGGGGAAGTACGTAGGAGAAGGCGGATTAGGTTCATTTAAAAGCAGCCAGCTAGTTAATTTTAGTTCAGAGCTTCTTTCTCC
>CAZZWA010000466.1:0-4585 GCA_964657555.1 uncultured Microcoleus sp. | reverse complement strand
ATGAACTTGCAATCTGCTGTATTTATCAAGCAGGATTCGCATAGGCACTCAGCATTGCTTTTGCTAGGTCAAGGGTGGTGATCGCTTGCTCGCGGCTAACACTGGGGAAGTTGTCTAGAAACTCATCTAGTGAATCACATGTAGCGAGATAACTTCAAGGCCCAGAGGGACCAGGATTCAGCAGGTTGACTTCAGTAATTTTGATAATGTAGGGGATATACTTAGTTTTGTCATATGAGCCAATCCAGATCTTATAGGTGCCAGGTAACCACTGACCCGCAATCCCAGGATTTTTGCCCGCGTAGTCATCATTGCACCAAGTGCCTCCTGGGCCGCTGACTACCATAGTAGTGTCCTCAGGGGCTTCCACAACAACGCTGAGATAGTTGAAAAAAGCAGTCAGAACCAGACTATGGTCAGGATTTTCGTCCATGAAACCAACACAAGGGCCTGTTGATGTATCTGCACGACCAGCAATTGTTTTTGCCGGTACTGATCCACCGCTGATGCCCCGAACAATTGTTGGATCTGGAGAGAATTTAGGACTGATAGTGAGATTCTCGAAGATTGTCGGTTTTTGAGCTAGCTGGGCTTGCACTTTAGAGTAGTTTAACAGCTCGTCTGCAAATAAAGCTGTTACTAGTATGGGCACCCAAATTGACATTCTGAAGAATTTTGCTCTTCGCTTGGCGATCGAATTATGCATCCTGACTGCTAGGAAGGACACGTTTATTATCCACTGCGTTTGGCTTTTGACTCTAGCAGAGACGATGGAAGATCTAGCAGAGTTCCGCATCGGGGAGGGTTTGTGAAACTAAAGCAACAACTCTTGGAAGTTGCTGCCCTACCTCGACGGGATTATAGATAGGGCTAATTGCTAATTGTTCAAGAGCCTTAGCTATTCACAACCAATGTTTCAGGTTGTACCCGTATAGAGTAGTACCAACCCGTCTCGACTTAGCTGTTAACTGATAATGCTTGCTGTAAGCGGGGCTGGTCGAACCCGTGCTCGTGGAATAGCAGCCAGGATTGAACTAAATCGGGGCCATGCACGTCTCCTGTTAAGCCGACACGGAGCGATTTCATCACCAGTCCTTTTTTCAGATTTTGCTCCTTAGTCACTGTTTGGATAATTTGCTGAGCGTCATCTGTCGTTTTAAGTGGATGGTTCTCCAGAACCGTGAGAATTGCTTGGATGGCGGTAGTAGCGCCCGCCTGTTGCAAGTGAGCCTTCGCCTCATCTGTAAATTCTACAGTTTTGGTGAAGAAAGTCCGACTCATCTCGACTGCCTCTTGCAAGCGATTCAGGCTGGGGCCAATCAAGCTGGTTAACTGCTCTAAGAAGGGGCGATCGCTCACGGGGTCGAATTCATACCCGGCTGCCTCCCAATAGGGAATTAGCTCCTCAAGCAGCTGGGGCACTGGGATCTTGTGGATATACTGACCGTTGAGCCAATTCAGTTTATCCCAATCAAACTTTGCTCCAGCCTTGTTAACGCGCTCAAACCCGAAATCTTGGGCTGCTTCTTGCAGGGTAAAGATTTCCTTGGTTGAGTCTGGGGGTGTCCAACCCAATAGTGTCATGTAGTTAACCAAGGCTGGGGCGGTGTAGCCCATTTGCCTGAAGTCATCAATGGAAGTGACACCCATTCTTTTAGAGAGCTTTTTTCCCTCCTTATCCAAAATCAAGGGCGTGTGAGCAAATTCTGGAACCGTTGCACCAAGTGCTTCATAGAGCAAAAGCTGCTTGGCGGTATTGGCAACATGGTCTTCCCCCCGGACGACATGGGTAATTTGCATATCAATGTCATCAACGACCACCGCCAAATTGTAAAGTGGCTGACCAATAGGGTTATCTGAAGCACGAGCAACAACCATATCACCACCGAGGTCGCTGCCTTTCCAACTCACTGTTCCCCGCACTAAATCGTTCCAGATGATTTCTCGGTGATCATCAATTTTGAAGCGAATCACTGGACGTCGGCCTTCAGCTGCGAAAGCAGCTTGTTGCGCTGGCGTCAGGTTCCGATGTCGGTTATCGTAGCGAGGAGCCTCCTTTCTGGCCTTTTGCTGTTCCCGCATTTCCTCCAGTTCGGCTTCGCTGGTGTAGCAGCGATAAGCCAAGCCATTGTCTAGCAGGGTTTGCACTGCTTGTCGGTAGAGGTCAAGGCGCTGGGATTGAAAAAACGGCCCCTCATCCCAGTTCAGTCCCAGCCAGGTGAGACCATCCATAATGTTTTGAGTGTACTCTGGGCGCGATCGCGTCTCATCCGTGTCTTCAATTCGCAGGATAAATTTGCCCCCATGATGATGAGCAAACAGCCAGTTAAATACAGCTGTTCTGGCTGTACCAATATGTAAGTTGCCAGTAGGACTTGGGGCAACACGGACTCTAACGCTCACAGTCAACCCTCTCTGTAGTGAATGCAAAGTGATGAGGGCAGAACGACGACGGTCGCCTTAACGCCTCCTTCATTCTTTCATTTTACGGGACTGACAAGGCTCAAAATTAGACATTACCCTGGGGAAGCAGGTATTGAGAAGGAACTTTAAAGTGAATTGGGATGAACTGGTTGAGAGGCGATCGCTATGACCGAAAAAAAACCTAAAAGGGACGACGCTGTTCTTGGTGGGCAAATCCAAACTCCCACAAATGGAGCAATCCTGGGAGGCATTGAGGGAGCGAAACAGAGATTGTTGAAGGCTCATAACCAGCAGGCTTATCAAGCAGCCTGCGCTGAACTGGCGAAGTATCTCAATGGTGAGGCATTGCTAAGAGAGTGGGCTATTCGTCGCTGCGTTGCCATCACTAGAGACTCGGATGGTGTGTATAAAGTTCACCGCTACCAACAGGTGCGGCACCTCAAGTTCAATTCGTTATACTGGCATCCTGAACTGAACTCCCCGTTTGTCGCACAACATTTGAAGGGCAAAGAATTTACTACATTTTCCCGGTTCGATGATGCTAAAAAACTGGCTGTGGATGTGGCGACAGAAAAAGAACCGTTGCTTTGGGGCGTAGGGCCATGGGTTAAAGCCGATTATGGTTGGCTGCCGTCAGACTCAAAGCTGGTGAGCTGGCAGAATCTATTTGACGGTAATCCTCTCTTGAAGGATGGTCAGGTGTTGCACCGGACTGGAAAAAAAAGACTTCAGGATTTGGGTAGGCTTGTGAGCGGAGACCCAGATCAATTGGTATTTAACAAAGCCCATATCACGAGCAATCGTCCCATGTATTTGTGGTTTGTTTGATTTAGTGGTAAATTACCCCCTTACAGGCGATTTTAGTAGGGGTAGTTTGAGGAAGGGCTAACGGCAGGTTTGTTGAGCGGGCAAAAGTTGCTAACCTGTTGTGGGAAACTAGATTTAGGACACAGGCTCTCAACCAAATTGTGAAAAACGAGCGATCACCATATCCGGATGCCATCAGTAGCATTAATAATTTTGCTTATCTACGTAATAAGTTTTGACTATCAATTAATTGGTTGACTAAGCAAATATACTCACATAAGCTTGTAACTGCATATTAAGGGATTTAAGGAACATTAATGGCAACCTATAAAGTTACGTTAAAGAACGAGGCCGAAGGACTCAACACAACGATTGAAGTTTCTGATGACGTGTACATTCTTGATGCGGCTGAAGAGCAAGGTCTTGATCTACCCTATTCCTGTCGTGCAGGTGCCTGTTCAAGCTGCACTGGCAAACTGATAACAGGTGAAATTGACCAGTCAGATCAAAACTTTCTAGACGACGACCAAATTAATGATGGGTTTGTGCTAACCTGCGTCGCTTATCCTAAGTCTGATTGTACGATCATCACCCATCAGGAAGATGAACTAGGATGATTCCTCTGTATCCGTAGCAAGCAACTGTCTGTGAGTGCTTGCTGTGGCCTGCAACCGGACTGTTAAGGTTGCAGGCTTGTACTGGCGATCGCAATAGCTCAACTTACTAATATAAAGTAGTTAATTATAAAATTTGCTTATCTTTCACTCACACCCATACAGCAGTTTCTTTTAAGTAAGCACACATCTAATGCCTTAATCAACTACACTGAAAAAGCTGTTTTTGCCAATTACTTGAAGCACCCCGAATCATTACTATGTACAATCCAGCTTTGCGCGAACAACCTCGTCATCGGCCTGCTGCTGTAATTCCATTGAATCAAGAATCTTCAATCCTCGCATGGCTAGAGCAGACGGGACGTATGGTGCCCCGCGACACACAAGACGACAAATTTTCAAATGACGAAGAAGAAGTGGTTGACTTGATTGGGAGTGAAGGGATCTTGGATGATTTCTCAGACGACTTGTCGGACGACCTGTCGGACGATGACGATCTAGAGCTTGAGTAGATGTTTCAGATGCTGGTGAGGCAGGAGGTGATCACACTCTCCTCGCTCCACCACCATACAAGCACCTTTTAGAAGGTGCTTTTTTATCCGACTTTATTGGAAAGGCAGAAGAGATTATCCCTTTCTGCCTTCTTCACTTTATTCGTTAAACAATAAAAAAGCATTTTTTAAACGGTGCCTGGATGCTGGTGAGGGGAGAGGGCGATCACTTCCCCCCTCAGAGGTTAT
>CAZZWA010000465.1:0-4593 GCA_964657555.1 uncultured Microcoleus sp. | reverse complement strand
TCTGGTACAGTTGCATCACATCAGTAATCGGGAGGCGGGAATGAACTCCTAGTGTTAAGGCAGAGGTATGCCCCCGGTTTAGATGGTCAGCGGCTGCGCAGCCAATCATGGCTGCATTGTCAGTACATAACTTAAGACTGGGGAAGAGCACCCGCAGGTGATGTGTACTAGCTGCATCTTGCAAATGCTCCCTGAGTCGGCTGTTAGCAGCAACTCCTCCCCCAACGGTAATGGTGTCAAGCCTGTAGTCGAGGGCGCAGGCGATCGCTCTCTTGGTCAGACTCCTCGCCACGCTCTCCTGGAAACTTGCTGCTATGTCCTTCACTGGCAGGGACTGGCAACCATCCTGTTGGAGCTTTTGCACCAGCCGCAGCACAGCTGTTTTTAAGCCGCTAAAACTAGAATCATAGGGATGATAGCCGCCACCAGGTAACCCAACATTACCCTCAGGTAAGGGAAAGGCGTGAGGATTGCCTTCAGAGGCCAACTTGTCAATTGCTGGTCCCCCAGGATAGCCCAGTTGCAATAATCGTGCTACTTTGTCAAAGGCTTCACCAGCAGCGTCATCGCGGGTTTGCCCCAGCATTTCGTACACACCACAGTCTTTGACATAAATCAAGCTAGTGTGACCGCCAGAAACCAGCAAACTCAAGAAGGGTGGCTGCAAATCTGGATCTTGAAGGTAGGCAGCATAGATGTGTCCTTCCAGATGATGGACACCTAGAAAGGGTTTCTCTTGGATGAGAGCGAGGCTTTTAGCGGCAGTCAATCCCACTAAAAGTGCCCCCACCAACCCAGGTGCGCAGGTGGCTGCCACGCCGTCAATGGCAGTCCAGTCCAAACTAGCATTTTGGAGTGCCTCAGCTAAGCAATGGTTAATCGTCTCAACGTGCTGGCGCGATGCCACCTCAGGCACAACGCCTCCATACGGCTGATGAACCGCAATTTGCGAAGCAACGATATTACTGCAAACTTGACGATTTTTAACAATTGCCACCGCAGTTTCGTCACAACTTGTTTCAATCGCTAATATTGTTACCATTCACTGGTACTTTGATTTATCGATACGTGATTGCTTCCGTACAAACAGTCTCCATGTTTTGTACAAGAAAGTTTGTGTATTGTAACAAAAGGAAACAATCTTATGCGACGATTATTGGCTTTGATTCTTGCCATTGGTCTTTGGATTAGCGTTGCCCCAGTTGCCTCTGCTGCCTCTGCTGATGATGTAGCTGGACTCGTGCCGTGCAGCCAATCTGCTGCTTTCAAGGAACGTGCTGCTAATGCCCGTCCGACTAGCGGCGGCGACCCCGATTCGGCTAAACACCGATTTGAGCGTTATTCTCAGGCTCTATGCGGTCCTGAAGGTTTACCTCACTTAATTGTGGATGGTCGCCTCGATCATGCTGGGGACTTTCTCATTCCTAGCATTCTGTTCCTTTACATTGCAGGTTGGATTGGTTGGGTAGGACGCGCCTATCTGCAATCCGTTAAAAAGGAAAGTAATCCTGAATTGAAAGAAATTCAGATCGATGTTCCTCGGGCAGTCGCTTTTATGCTGTCAGGCTTCACTTGGCCATTAGCAGCTTTGAGAGAATTGACAACTGGGGAATTATTTGCCAAAGATAATGAAATTCCCGTTTCCCCACGCTAGTTAAGCTTCATTTGTTAACTGATTTTGGAGCAAGATTTATGCAGGATTTCCTGAAGTATCTTTCCCTCGCACCAGTGCTTGCCACTATCTGGCTGTCTCTCACAGCTGTGCTGTTGATCGTGTTTAACTACTATTACCCCGACCTGCTTTTCCATCCTCTGCCGTAAGCAAGCGGGGAATTGAAGACTAGGAAAAAGGTACTTAAACAGCATTCTTGCCTCTCCATCTTCAACCCAACCCTACTTTAGGAGCCGGACTAAAATAACTTCCGAAAGCTTTATTCAGATCTGAGTAAGTTGTCATTAGTTCCAAGTCGGAGTGTCCCTTGACCAATAACGAACGACCTTTTGACACGAACAATCAGAATAAAGCGCAAAGTTATATTTACACGACTCCTTAATGGCACTACCTCTTCAAAAGGTGAAAGAAAATTATGGTGAACACACAAGCGATAGATCAATCGAAAAATCGACCCAGTGATCCCAGGAATCGCGAAGTTGTCCACGAAGCTGGTGATCCCCAAATCGGTAATTTAGCAACGCCGATTAATGCTTCTGGTTTTACGGAGGCTTTGATCAATAATTTGCCAGCCTATCGCCGAGGGCTGTCACCCTTCCGCCGAGGGCTAGAAATTGGCATGGCTCACGGCTACTGGCTGATTGGCCCCTTCGCTAAGCTGGGTCCCCTGCGGGATAGTGATGTCGCCGATTTGGCAGGTTTACTGTCAACTGTTGGCTTGATTGTGATTTCGACAATTTCACTATCTCTCTACGCCTCTAGCAATCCCCCCAAACCCGTCGCCACGATTACAAATCCTCATCCTTCAGAATCCCTCACAACACAGGAAGGCTGGAACGAGTTTGGCAGTGGTTTTCTGATTGGTGGAATTGGTGGTGCAGGGTTTGCCTACCTGCTAATCTCTAATTTGGAAGTCCTCCAGAAGGTTGCTAGCAATCTTCTCTAAGGGAACCCAAAATAAATAATCATCCTCTCGTGATGGCTGTCCTTAGTCCTTGGCCCTTAAATATCAATGGCTAATGACTAAGGACTAATGACGACGTCACAAGGGATATTTATTTTTGTTGAGTTCTCTAAGTTCAAGGCAACAAGTGGCAACGGATCAGGGAACGGATGGAACAGATAGTTTATCCATAATGGAGGAGACAAGCTATCCGCTACATTCGCTCTCAGTACCGCTGCCATACCCACTCTGCCGACGCTCAAAGACCCTTCGAGTAAACTACGGTGCGTTCAAAAGAAAGTTTTTGATTATTGACTTTTGACTTCGAGACGCAGTCTTGGTGAGGCAGATTGGCTGGTTTGGTGCATTCTAGTTGGCTATAAACAGCGATCGCCCTTATGCTGGGATTTGGTTAACTAAAAACCAGCTCTTTATTGGCGATCAGGAATTCATAAGTCATGGCGCGTCTAGCACTGCTGAGTACTTCTAATAAAACCGGACTGATTGACTTTGCCCATCAGCTAGTTGAAGAATTTGAATTTGATTTAATCAGCAGTGGTGGAACAGCTAAAGCCTTACAAGCAGCGGGGCTACCAGTGATTAAAGTTTCTGATTACACTGGTTTTCCAGAAATTTTAGGTGGGCGCGTGAAAACACTGCACCCTCGAATTCATGGGGGTATCCTGGGGCGACGGGACTTGCCCCAAGATGTGGCAGATTTAGAAACTCACAAGATTCGCCCAATTGATTTAGTGGTGGTGAATCTGTATCCTTTTGAACAAACAATTGCTCGTCCAGATGTGACTGAAGATGAAGCAATTGAGCAGATTGACATAGGGGGCCCTGCGATGTTAAGGGCAGCGGCTAAGAATTTTGCTCACCTAACGGTGCTATGTAATCCAGGTACTTATAATGACTACCTGCGGGAGTTACGCCAGAATGATGGTGAAGCCCCTTTAAATTTCCGGAGAGTATGTGCACAGAGGGCATTTTGGCACACGGCAGCTTATGATCGGGCGATCGCTACATACCTCAGCGACGGGTTTCTACAGACCAGTATTCCCGGACAACCTCTACCACCCCCACAATTTGCCCTTTCGGGACAGCGATTGCAAACTTTACGTTACGGAGAAAATCCCCATCAACCAGCAGCTTGGTATCAAGTTGGGGCAGTGCCAACTGGCTTTTCAGGTGCGGCAATTCTTCAAGGCAAAGAACTTAGTTATAACAATTTGGTGGATTTAGAAGCAGCGCGGCGGATTGTTGCTGAATTTACCAATACCCCAGCTACCGCCATCATCAAGCATACAAATCCTTGTGGCGTAGCCTTGGGAACTAGCCTTGAGGAGGCGTATCAAAAAGCGTTCCAAGCAGATTCCGTCTCCGCTTTTGGAGGAATTGTCGCTTTAAATCGGCCTATTGATGTGCCTACCGCAACAGCGTTAACAAAGACATTTTTAGAATGTATAATCGCACCTGCTTGTGAGGCAGAAGCACAAGAAATTCTGGCAGCTAAATCAAAAGTGCGCGTGTTAATTTTGCCAGATTTAAGCAGTGGGCCGCAGCAGGCAGTAAAAGCGATCGCTGGGGGGTTCCTAGTGCAAGGCACAGATGATGCTGTGGAAGAGCCTCAGCAGTGGCAAGTTGTGAGTGAGAAGCGACCAACAAAAGAGCAACTTGACGAATTATTATTTGCTTGGAAGGTTGCCAAGCATGTCAAATCAAATGCGATTGTCGTGAGTGGCGATCGCACCACCCTAGGCATCGGTGCTGGCCAAATGAATCGCGTCGGTTCTGTAAAAATTGCCCTAGAACAAGCAGGGGAAAAAGCCCGAGGTGCTGTTCTTGCCAGTGATGGATTTTTCCCTTTCGACGACTCTGTACGAACAGCAGCAGCAGCAGGAATTGTTGCCATTGTTCAGCCAGGAGGCAGTCTGCGAGATCAAGATTCAATCGCAGCTGCTAACGAATTGGGCGT
>CAZZWA010000464.1:0-4611 GCA_964657555.1 uncultured Microcoleus sp. | reverse complement strand
CTAGAGCTTTAGCAGCAAGTTCTTTGCTATCTGCTCCCATTCTTGAGAAAGCTCGCCTTGAAACTCTGACTGTCTGCTGCGCCTGTACCAATAGCCAGCATTGCTCATGTCGCCCTCTTTTCGATGTAAGTAGGCATGAACCCAACCACTATCAGCATCGTTGGCATCTTGCACAATTTGATGAGCTTTGCCCCAATCCCCTTTTTTGTCGTACCACAACGCCTGTAGTGGCTTTGGCAGAGAGTCAGGATAACTTTCCTGTTTTTCTATTAATTGCCTGAATTCCTCCAGAGTCATATTCCCAGTAATTCCTGTCTCAGTCTAGTGATTCTAGAATACACAGAGCGCGATCGCACTTATACCAAATCCGCTTGTAATGAGACCGTCTGGAGACGTTCCGGTGGCCCCTGAGCCTAGCCGAAGGGCGGAACGTCTCCAGACGGTGAGAGTAGATTGCCCAAAAAGGGGGTAGTAGATCTAGATTTGGGATCACCCAAGTGCTCAGTTGCGTAGCCTTTCTTCCCTTCTGCCTCCTACCTTCTTCATAGCACTCTAGCTGTTACTACCTAAAATAAAGCGATCAACGGCGTTAGCAAAGCCCTCCTCTTCATAAGAAGTCGTCACATACTTAGCGGAGTTTTGCACCTCTTGACTGGCGTTACCCATCGCAATACTTAGGCCACTGTGCTTAAACATTGGCACATCGTTGGGCATATCCCCAATCGTGGCAATCTCCTCAGTAGGAATCGACAGTAGCTGTGAAAGCCGCTCGATCACAAATCCTTTATTGGCACGCGGATGAGTTACATCTAGATAGTAGGGTTGAGAACGAGCTGCGGATGCCTGCTCGCCACCTCCTGAACTCTCACCAGCCTTACAGTGCACATCTCCGGCAAACTCGCGTTGCGTGTCTGCCTCGCAGCGGGCCACCGCCTCCAAGTCATCGCTGACACCTACTATTTTCGCTACTTTGTCGAATAAGTTGTCGAAGGAAGGCACAACCGTTGGCGGAAACTTGACCGTCCATTGCTCTCGATCAACGTGAGGCCCATGCAACTCATGCACAAACCAATCGCGATCGCTATATATCCAGACATCAAGACCATGAGAATTAATGATCTCCACTGTCCGCTTGGCCACCTCTTGTGGTAGGAGATTTTGCTCAATTATTGAGAAATCTGGACGAAAGAATACTGCGCCGTTGAAGGCCGCGATGGGCGCTGTCAATTCCAGAGCATCAATCACCATTTTCATGCCTAGCGGCGGTCGCCCACTGGTAATTGTAAAGGCGATGCCCGCGTCGTGTAGCTTTTTCACTGCATTTTGAGCGCGCTCAGTCAGAACCTTCTGTTTCGTGACCAGCGTGCCGTCCACGTCGGCGACAAGTAAGGAGACTTTTGGTGATTGAGATTGGGGGTTGTTGCTCATCTAGTTTGTAATTCCTCTGTGTTGCCAATCCTATGGGAGTTACGAGTTTTGAATTACCTATTTCAACTCAAAAGTGATAATTCACAACTCATAACTCTTAAGCTTGCTAGTCAATCTTCCGCCAATGCCTACCGTCTCGCTCCAGTAACTGCTCCGCAGCTTCCGGTCCCCAAGTGCCTGCTGCATAGTTGGGAAAGTTATTCGGTGGTAAGGCTTTCCAGGTATCTAGAATCGGTGTCACAACACTCCAACCAAGCTCAACATTGTCAGCCCGTTGGAATAGGGTCGCGTCGCCAATCATGCAGTCGTAGATCAGTGTCTCATAGCCGGTACTGGGTGCCGCCTGAAAGTAGTCCTTATAACAGAAATCCATTTTCACTTCACCCAGGCGCACAGTCGGTCCAGGGACTTTCGCCCCAAAATGCAGGATAATACTCTCATCAGGCTGAATGCGTACCACTAGAAAATTTGCGGTGAGCTTCTCGATGGAAGTCTGGCGGAATAATAAATGCGGCACACGCTTAAACTGGATGGCGATTTCGCTGACGCGCTTGTTGAGAGCTTTACCAGTGCGCAGGTAGAATGGCACACCAGCCCAACGCCAGTTGTCAATCAACAGCTTTAGAGCTACGAAGGTTTCCGTGCTGGAATCAGGGGCGACACGCGGCTCAGCCCGATAGGCAGACACTGGCTTACCCTTGACCGTACCTTCGCCATACTGACCCCGGACAGCCTGGGAGAGGACATCTGCTTCACTCAGAGGCAGGATAGACTGTAGCAGCTTAGACTTCTCATCGCGCAAGGCATTGGCATCAAACGAAAGCGGTGGCTCCATTGCCGTCATCGCTAGTAACTGGAATAGGTGGTTTTGCACCATGTCTCGCAGCGCGCCTGTCCCTTCGTAAAAGCCGCCTCGCCCTTCGACACCAACCGTCTCAGCAACAGTAATTTGTACGTGGTCAATATAGCGGTAGTTCCAGACTGGCTCAAATAGTCCGTTTCCGAAGCGAAACACCGAGATATTCTGCACCGTCTCTTTACCAAGGTAGTGATCGATGCGGTAAATTTGGCTTTCCTTAAGGATGCTGCCAAGATTGCGGTTGAGAGTGCGAGCTGAATCCAGGTCGTGCCCAAACGGCTTTTCGATAATCGCTCGTCGCCAGTGTCCCTCCTCTTCACTAGCTAGCCCTACTTGACCCAGTTGCGACACAATCTCGCAGAAAAAGTCGGAGGCAGTGGCAAGGTAATAGAGATAATTGCCGCGAGTGCCGCGCTCTTGATCGACTTGAGCCAGCAGCTCTTTCAGTCGCTGATAAGCACTCGCATCATCGAAATTGCCAGTTAGGTAGTAGAGGCGCTCCTCAACCCAGTTCCAAAGTGACGAGTCCACTGAGTCGGTAGCAAATTCTTGAATATCTTGGCTCAGCTGCTGGCGGAAATCATCATTGCTCATCTCGCGACGAGCAAAGCCGACGATCGCAAACTCCTTGGGCAACAGCTTGCTATGCCCTAAGTTGTAGAGCGCTGGAATCAGTAAGCGCTTAGTCAGGTCACCAGCAGCGCCGAAGATCACAATTACACAAGGTTCAGCAGGCTGAACCGGGGTTTCTTGAGTCACAGGTTCTTGGACAGCGGTCATGTTTCGATCTCCTCAATGTCCAGTAACTGAACTCTTTTCATCTCCTCCCTGGGCGTGTTCCTCCATGTGCCCACCAAACTGGTAGCGCATCGCAGAGAGCACTTTAGCCGCGAATTCGTCCTCACCTCTGGAGCTGAAACGCTGGTAGAGTGCAGCACTAAGCACTGGGACTGGAGCCCCTTCCTCAATTGCAGCAGTAATCGTCCAGCGTCCCTCTCCAGAATCCGACACTCGCCCCTGAAAACCTGACAAATCTGGCTGTTCTAAAAGCGCGATCGCGGCTAGATCCAACAGCCAAGAGGCAATCACGCTACCACGACGCCAGACTTCTGCAATATCAGGGAGGTTGAAGTCGTACTGATAGTGTTCGGGATTCCGTAATGGCGCTGTCTCTGCATTAGAGGCACGATTCTGTTTGCCGACATTCGCATGGTGCAGGATATTCAACCCCTCTGCGTAGGCTGCCATGAGACCATACTCAATACCGTTATGAACCATCTTGACAAAGTGCCCAGCACCACTGGCTCCACAGTGCAAATAGCCCTCCTCTGCGGTGCTATTCACTTTTTCCCGCCCTGACGTGCGCGAGATCGAGCCAACTCCCGGCGCAAGTGCCTTGAAAATGGGATCGAGATGCTTGACGGCTGCTTCCGGCCCGCCAATCATCATGCAGTAGCCACGCTCTAGTCCCCAGACACCGCCACTGGTTCCCACATCAATGTAGTGAATTCCTTGCGGTGCTACCACTTGAGCACGCCGAATATCGTCGATGTAGTAAGAATTGCCTCCATCAATAATCATGTCTCCTGGTTCCAGTTTCTGAGCCAATTCTGTAACCATTTGTTCTGTGGGACTTCCTGCTGGCACCATCACCCAAACTGCACGAGGTTGAGTGAGTTTTTGCACAAAATCGTCCAGTGAGTAAGTCCCTGTGGCACCTTCTTGCTCCAACTGCTTGACTTTGGCGGGAGTGCGGTTGAATACCACACATTCGTGTCCGTGTTGCAGCAAGCGTCGCGCCATGTTGGCACCCATGCGTCCAAGACCAATCATACCAAGTTGCATAGTTTTTCTCCTTACTTTGCTGACTCAAGTCAAAATCTGCTTGATGACTATTTGGATGGCCACTAAACCTGCCCCTACATCAGCACTTAAATCCACTTACGAAGCCCGTCGATTGCGCTTCTTAACTTTGATGACCTCGCCTCGGCTGCTTGAGCGCAGGCATGCCGGCTAGGGTGAGGGGAACTTTAATCATGAGAGCCTCCCAGATTTTCAACACGCGAAGTATGAGTGGTGGCTTTGGTAATAGCGATTTTATTGAATAGAGTGCATGCTGACCAGATACTATAACGGTTCGCCGTTGAGTGGAATACACCCTAGCTGTGGATTGACCGAATAGCCTCACTTTGGTATGTACATGCACTTCACCTCGTTAAAAACCGCTATAGAACCCACATCGATTACGATTGTCTGTCTGTACCCTGATGAAATTTGACAACTGGGAAAATTGAGAAATCACGAACAGCTTTTCACTTTCCTCA
>CAZZWA010000463.1:0-4619 GCA_964657555.1 uncultured Microcoleus sp. | reverse complement strand
GGAGGGCCACCACCTAATGGAGGCAAACCTCCAGGATTCAAAGTCAAGCTAGCTCCCGTGGAGTCAGGCACAGTAGATAAAGTTTACGATGTGGGTACAGCCAGCCTCCAGTCTCGTAAGTCTGTCACTCTCCAACCTCAAGTTGAGGGTCAGGTCACCAACATCTTCGTCAAATACGGCGATCAAGTCTCAGAAGGAACACCGATTATTCAGGTAGACCCGGCCAAACAACAGGCAAGTGTGAATAGCTATCAGGCAGCAACTGAATCTGCTAGAGCAGACATAGCAAATGCCCAGGCTACGCTCAAATCCCTTGATGCTCAACGGTTGTCTAAAGTTTCTGATTTAAAATTTAACCAACAACAGTACCAAAGGTATGCCGCCCTTTACAGACAAGGGGCGACCGCCTTACAAAATCTGGATCAGTACAATAATAGCCTTCAGGGAGCCAGAGCCAGCCTAGCTGCAATTGAGGAGCAAATTAGAGCTCAGCAAGCTAATATTGCTAAAGCGCAAAGAGTCTTACAGCAATCTCAAGAGAATGTCAAGCAACAACAAGTTCAGCTTCAGTATTACAAGATTACGGCACCTTTTGCCGGGATAGTTGGTGATATTCCAGTTAAGGTCGGCGATTACGTCACCACTTCAACTAAACTAACGGCAATTAACCAGAACCAGCCTTTAGAGGTGAATATGTCCATTCCTCTAGAGATAGCACCTCAACTGCATGTGGGGATGCCAGTGCGGCTGCTAGATCAGCAAGGTAGGGTGATCGGAAATAGTAAAGTGTTCTTCATTTCCCCTAGTATTGCTAATCAGACCCAATCCGTCTTGATCAAAGCACTCTATGCTAACACGGCCAACCAACTGCGGGTTGATGGATATGTACACGCTCAAGTGATCCTAGACGAACACCCTGGAGTGTTAGTTCCAACAGAAGCTATATCTCGCATCGGTGGGCAGAGTTTTGTCTTTGTGGCGCAAACCCCAACTGAATCAGAACAAGCAAAATCTCAACCAGGACAATCCCCACCAGCCAAACCCAAGCTAGTCGCTAAGCAAAAGCCTGTAAAGTTGGGCGACATCCGGGGTAATAATATCCAAGTTATTGAAGGATTACAGCCAGGAGAAAAAATTGTCACCGCAGGTATTCTCAATCTGACAGATGGTGCTCCCATTATCCCTGAGTCGTAATTGCCAAAACCAGCGATCGCGCCTCTTCACTCCTATTGGAGATTAGATAAATGTTTGTTGATTTCTTCATTAAGAGACCTGTATTCGCTTCGGTTTGCTCCTTGGTGATCATTTTGGTAGGGGCAATCAGTATTCCTACACTGCCAATTGCCCAATACCCAGATATCAGTCCGACTCAAGTTAGTGTGACGGCTAACTACGTTGGCGCTACTGCTGAAGTCGTGGAAAACACGGTGACAACAATCCTAGAGAGGCAGATCAACGGTGTCGAAGGTCTGAAATACATCGAATCGAGCAGCAGTAATGATGGCAGCAGCACGATTACCGTCACTTTTGATGCGTCGCGGGACAAAGATATTGCGGCAGTCGATGTCCAGAATAAAGTGTCTACGGCTCAACCGCAGTTGCCAGACGCTGTCAAGCAAACGGGAGTCACCGTCAGTAAGAAGACTGGCACCCCTCTAATGGGATTCGGTCTGTTCACTGACAATAAAGAGTACGACAACCTATTTTTAAGTAACTATGCAGATCTCTACTTAGTAGATGCTCTGAAAAAATTACCCGGCGTTGGTGATGTCGTCATTTTTGGCGAACGTAAATATTCCATGCGCCTGTGGTTAGATCCCAACCGACTGGCAAGTCGGGGCATCACCGCCCAAGATGTAGTCGATGCCATCAATGAACAGAACTTACAGGTGGGTGCAGGACGCATAGGTCAGCAGCCAGCTCCCGAAGGTCAAATGTATCAAATTGACCTACAGGCGATCGGCAGACTCATTGAGCCGTCTGAATTTGAGAATATTGTCGTAAAAACGACGAGTAACGAGGGGACTCTGGTCAAGGTTAAAGATGTCGGGCGGGCTGAACTGGGGGCACAAGATTACAACTCGTTCTTGCGATATAGGGGCAAAGAGGCTGTAGGCTTAGGCATCTATCAACTTCCCGGCAGTAATGCCTTAGAGGTGGCTGAGGAAGTCAAAGCAGAAATGCAAAAGCTCTCTAAGCGGTTTCCTCCAGGAATGAAATATGGTATCGGGTTCGACACGACACCATATGTGGAAGAGTCCCTCAGGGAAGTGATCAAGACTCTGCTTGAAGCACTCGTGCTGGTGATCTTGGTGATTTTTGTGTTCTTGCAGGATTGGCGCACGACCCTGATTCCCTCAATCACCATTCCCGTTTCCTTGATTGGTACGTTTGCCTTTATTAAGTTGTTTGGGTTTTCCATCAACAGCTTGTCTCTGTTTGGCCTCACATTGGCGACGGGGTTGGTGGTTGATGACGCGATTATCGTGGTTGAGGATGTCTCTCGCTTGATCCAGGATGAGGGGATGAAGCCTCGTCAGGCGGCCTCTAAAGCAATGGGCGAGTTGTTTGGGGCCTTGATTGCGACTGGATTGGTGCTGCTGGCTGTGTTTATCCCAGTGGCGTTCTTCCCTGGGACTACCGGAGCGCTCTATAAACAATTTGCCCTGACAATTGCTTTCTCGATTGCGCTCTCTGTATTTAATGCCCTGACTCTGACTCCCGCCCTCTCAGCCTTGTTATTGCGTCAGGGACAGAGACCAAAGGGGTGGATTGGCTGGCTGTTCAATCAGTTTAATTTGGGGGTTGAGCGGACACGCAGAGGATACCGGCGATCGCTCAACTTCCTAACACGCTTTAAATCAGTTGTGATCGGGCTGTTTGTTCTGTCCTTGGGAGCCACGGGCTGGCTTTACATGCATGTGCCCACAGCGTTTCTCCCAGAAGACGATCAAGGTTATTTCATCACGATTATTCAAGCACCAGAAGGGGTTTCGCTGAACTACACTAGCGACGTGATGCGCAAGGTGGAAAAGCAACTCCTGGCAGTTCCAGAAGTCAGAGCAACTTTCGCCATCGGCGGCTTTAGTCTCAGTGGTGGAAATATTGCCAACAACGGTGCTATTTTCACGACCCTCACGCCTTGGGATGAGCGGAAGAAAGAAGGTCAGTCAGCCATGGCGCTGATCAACAAGCTGAGACCAGCTCTATTTGGCATTCCAGAGGCGAGAATCCTACCCGTTAATGCTCCGGCCATTGCCGGTTTAAGTAATTTTGGCGGATTCCAATACAAGCTGGAAGACATTTCAGGCACCAACAGTCTGGATACCATGTTGCAAGCCATGGGTGGTTTGCTCGGGCGCGCCAATCAGACACCAGACTTGCAAGCTGTATTTAGTACTTATTCGGCCAACTCACCTCAGTTGATGATTGACGTGGATCGTGCCAAAGCTAAGGCCCTCGGGATACCTATTAAAGATATCTTCAATACACTACAAAGTTTCTTAGGCTCACAGTATGTAAACGACTTCAATCTGTCTCGGCGGACTTACCGAGTGTATATCCAGGCAGATAAGCAGTTTCGCGCTAACCCAGAGGATATTGGTCGCCTGTTCGTTCGTTCTGCCCAAGGCCAGATGATCCCTCTAAGTAATCTGGTGAAGCTGAAACCGACTATTGGAGCGCAAACGATTAATCACTACAATCTGTTCCGCTCAATTGAAATCAACGGTGGGCCTGCCCCTGGTTTTAGCTCCGGACAAGCCCTCCAAACAATGGAGCAGCTATCTAAGGAGACGCTACCCGCCACTATGGGCTATGAATGGTCAGGAAGTTCAAAAGAAGAACTATCGTCTGGCGGTCAAGCGCCCTTAATCTTTGGTCTAGGAATTGTCTTCGTCTTCCTTGTTCTGTCTGCGCAGTACGAGAATTACATTGACCCCTTGATTATTCTTCTCTCAGTCCCCTTGGCAATCTTAGGTGCTTTGTTAGCTCAATCATGGCGCGGCCTATCTAATGATGTGTATTGCCAAATCGGTCTGGTAATGCTAATCGGTCTATCCAGTAAAAATGCCATTCTGATTGTGGAATTTGCCAACCAAATGCGGGAGCGGGGGGTTTCGATTACCAAGGCAGCAGTTGAAGCAGCTCAAGAGCGCTTGCGACCCATTCTTATGACTGCCTTCGCCTTTATCCTGGGTCTTCTTCCCCTAGTTTACGCCTCAGGCGCAGGAGCACCAGCCAGACAATCCCTAGGAACAGCAGTTTGTGGTGGGATGGTCGTCTCCACGATCTTAAGTTTGTTTGTGGTGCCAATCCTTTATATAGTGATTAAGACAATTAGTGAGCGCATCATGAAAGGAGACAACAAGTCTAAGCCTCCAAAATCAGAGCCTAGTTTTGAGATCAAAGTCTTGCCTGAAGAACGGCCTGAAGAAAGTCGAAGACGATAAGTGATATCAAATCTGCTAATGACCTTTAATTAGACAGCTAATTGTTGAAGGTTGAAAAGATGAGGGGTGACATTCAGTAGAATGCACCCCTTATTTTGAATTAATTATCAGCACAAGAATCCTAACATCGTCATGATCTTTGCATAAATATTACATTTCCCCGGCAAT
>CAZZWA010000462.1:0-4686 GCA_964657555.1 uncultured Microcoleus sp. | reverse complement strand
GGTCTTCAAATTTATAGCCAACGCCGATAACCGTTTTAATAAAAGCGGGATTCGCCGGATCGGGCTCAATTTTTTTACGCAATCGAGCAACATGAGTATCTACTACCCTTTCATCGCCAAAAAAGTTGTCCCCCCACAGTTTATCGATCAATTGCGTGCGGTTCCAAACCCGACCTGGATGGCTGACAAACGTGCTTAGCAGGTTAAATTCCAAAGTTGTCAAGTCTAAATGTTCTAATTCATCGCCACCCATCTGACGGCTGGCAGTGTGCTGATCCACATCAACTATAAAATGCTCGGTGCGGTAAACCTGCTCTTGTCCTCTTTGACGAAGACTGCGGCGCAGCAATGCTCGCACCCTAGCCAGCAATTCTCGGGGACTGAAGGGTTTGACCATATAATCATCGGCACCAGTTGACAAGCCAATCACGCGGTCAATTTCCTCACCTTTAGCTGTCAACATCAAAATATACGGGTCTTTCAAACCGGGTTTTTGTCGAATTCGGGCACACACTTCCAGCCCATCTAAACCTGGAAGCATTAAGTCGAGGATAATTAAGTCAGGTTGTTGCTCCCGGAAAACCTGCAAAGCGCTCAGGCCATCTCCACAGATGCGACAGGAAAATCCTTCTTTTTCTAAAGCCAGCTGGATGAGATTAGCGATTTCCGGTTCATCTTCGACAATCAAAATATCCATAGTCTCCAAAAATTTAATAGGATTTTGAACTTTTTGGCAAACTGGCACCTAGGGTGCCGCTAAACCTCAAAGAGCTTTTAAAATATCTATTTGAGGCTTAGTTTGCCCTATCTAGCAGTAATTTTGCACTTGAGACATCCATCTAGCCTGTACCAATTCAATAAAGCCTAGAGTCATTGTACGCGGTTTTATCTAATGACTGCTTCGCCTCTCCTACCTACCAGTAGCTTTACGGATGAGACAAGTCATCTGAATTAGGTAATATTAATTAAAGTTCAATCCTTAGTCCGCACTTCACTTTTGTAGGATAACGATTTTAGTCTTCAGCAACTCAAATTTGCAGGTGTTGGCTTAAGGAATCCTAGACCTAGGACTTGTTTAGTTTATTAGATACTAGGCTGCTTAAGCAGCGAGCCAGCCCTGGTGAAGGTGGGCAGGAGTAAACTACCCGTAAAAGAATACGCTTAAATTGCTGATCAAAAAGTACACTAGTTCGCTGATTCCCTTTCAGGTCGATTAATGAACAATTTTATTCAAGATGCGCTCAACTATGTCTAACCTCTCCAGAAGCTGATTATGACAGCTATGTCTAACACTTTAAATTGTTGTCGCTCTTTGACTCCTATACCGCTAGGCTTGAAGCTTGTTTATCAAGTTGCCACCATAATATATATTCAGGGGCTGGGCATAGGGTTCTCAGAGAAGACGGCTCAAAAGCAAGGTGTGACGGGACCAGAGGAGCGCCACACAGGTCTTGGTATCCATAGACTTAACCTCCAGTTGAAAAAGATTTCGCGCCAGTGGCTGGAGACACAGGGTAGTAGTGAGCTATCCTTTTCTCTGGGAACCTTGTCTTTGAATCAACCAGGAGACCGACGTTACTTAATTATCGGACATGATAGAAGAGTAGTAGGTTTCCTGACTTGCACTCCTACTGAAGGTTTGTGGGAACTGGATACTATGCTACAAACTCTGCTACACCAGAGCATGGGTAGTGTTGTTTGGTGGGCTCTGAACCAGCCGAGTCATTTTGGCCCATTTTGAGGGGTTTGTTTATGGGGATAGGCAGACAAGAAAGGTATCTATTTACAAAGCAAAAGTCAAAACCAAAAAATTTTTATTGGTGGTACTTTTTAGTTTTGACTTTAACCTTTCTGTTTGGTTCCGCTTACTGGTATTTCATCATTGCTGATGCTCCCCCAATTTGGGGCCCGCAAAAGAGTGCTAAAGACAGCAAACTGAGATACCAGCTTAATACCTATAATAGCCAGGTCATGGGGGAGAAACGCATCTATGGAGTCAGTCTTCCCCCAGACTATGACAAAAACCAGAAGCAGAATTACCCTGTGATTTTTCTGCTTCATGGAGGTCATGGCAAACCCACAGATTGGTTTGAAAAAGCAGCAGCGCTCTCAATTATTCAGAAGCTATACACAGAAGGCAAACTGCCGCCCAGTATCATCATTACTCCAGATGGCACTGACAGACGCGGTTCCAGTCCCTTCTTCGACCCAGATTATATTGACGGGCCGAACGGTAACATTGACACTGCTATAGGTGAGGAACTGGTAAAAGTGGTTCAGAGCCGCTATCGTACTTTACCGACACCAGCTTTTTGGGCAATCGGAGGTTTATCTTCTGGAGGTTGGGGTGCTCTAAATATAGGGCTGCATCATCCTAATCATTTCTCGATTATGTTTAGTCACAGTGGGTACTTTAAAGATAAAAGTGGCCCTTACAACAGTCCTCAGGACTACATTACGAAACTTCCCCCAGAGACACGAGCAAAACTGCATATCTATATAGATGCGGGTCAGGGAGATGGGAAGTTTCTAGACCAGACCAGAGAATTTCAAAAAGTTCTCAACCAGAAAAAAATCAACAATGTTTTTCATGAGTTTCCTGGTGGACACGTAACAGTTCTGATCGGCCCTGATGCAACCTGGAATTATTGGAACAAGCATTTGGCAGATTCGTTGAGTTATGTAGGTAAGCAGTTCCATGAAGCTAGTGCCCTCAAATCTGATTCAGCTACCTATAAAAAACATCGTCACAAGAGCCGGAAGTGAGAATAATATAGCTGAATACATAATATGAGGATACAAAATTCTGAATTTCTGCGGGCTCCTGTAGCCTGTCTTCTAACTGCTAAATTTAGGTGAGAGGGATAACCTGTGCTAAAGCAACGCACTCAGATTGGCTTGCGGACTGCGGTATTTCTAACGGGATTGGTGGGCGTGGTCAACTTGCTGTCTGCTGTGATTCCAGGCACTCCAGAGCAAACTAAGTGGCTGAAACATTTTTTGCCCTTTTCAGTCCTAGCTGGTGGTCATGTGTTTTCCGCGATTACTGGCTTTGTGATGCTCACCTTGGCAACTCATCTGCTTAGACGGAAACGGATTGCCTGGGTGCTCACAGTAAGTTTGTTAGTTATCTCTATCATCAGCCACTTGCTGAAGGGATTGGACTATGTAGAGAGTCTGCTGTCGGGTGTCTTGCTAGTCCAACTATGGGTGATGCGGGGGGTGTTTACGGCTCAGTCAGACAGGCCATCCATCGCTCAAGGTTTCAGGGTGTTGATTGGCGCGTTGCTGTTTACCCTTGCCTATGGAACAGCTGGCTTTTATGTGCTAGATGGTCAATACACGATTAACAAACAGCCGGTCAATTTCAGTCTGGCTCAAGCACTGCTTCAAACCCTAGCAATGTTTTTCACTGCGGATAATGCTGGCTTGGAACCGAAGAAGACCTACGGGTACGCGAACTTTTTTGTCAATTCAATTTATCTTGTAGGAGCAGTCACGCTGGCTTATGCTCTGTTGATGCTCTTGCGACCAGTGTTACTGCGCGACCCAGCCAACCCAGTAGAACAGCGGCGGGCTAAAGCTATTGTGGAGGAGTACGGGAAGTCTTCAGTAGTGCCCTTAACGCTGAGGGAGGACAAGTCATACTATTTTAGCCCCTCTGGTCGCAGTGTTATTGCATATGTGCCTAAAGGGCATGCCGCGATCGCTTTAGGAGACCCAATTGGGCCACCAGACGACCGGAAAGAGGCGATTATCGGATTCCAACATTTCTGCGATCTCAATGATTGGTATCCTGCCTTTTACCAAACCTTACCTGATGACCTACACCTTTATAAATCGCTGGGTTTCCGAGTTTTGCAAATTGGCGAAGAAGCCATTGTGGATCTCAAAACCTTTAATCTCAAGGGTAAAGCTAACCAAAACTTAAGAACTGCTATAAATCGCCTTACCAAGTCGGGCCATCGATTCGAGTGTTACGATCCACCACTTTCAGATGAGTTGCTGCGGCAGCTCAAGGTAGTTAGTGATGAGTGGCTGAAGATGATGAATGGGGCAGAGAAAAGATTCTCTGTAGGCTGGTTTGACGAAGCTTACCTACGTGAGCGTTGGGTTGGAACTGTGCATACACCCGATGGTCAAATTAGTGCTTTTTCTAATGTATTATCAGGTTACAAGCCTGGAGAAGTCGTGTTGGATCTGATGCGACGACGCGCTGAGGTAGAAAATGGGACGATGGAATTTATCTTTGCCTCAATGTTGCAGCACTTCCAAGCAATGGATTACGAGGGCTTTAACCTGAGTTTGTCACCCCTCGCCGGTGTTGGTGAAACTCAGGAGTCTCCCCGCTTGGAAAAGGTATTTCACTATCTCTCCGAACACTTGAACAAGTTTTACAACTTCAAAGGCTTACATAAATTTAAACAGAAATTTCAGCCCCGTTGGGAGCCTCGTTATCTGGTGTATCCAAAGTTATCGACTCTGCCAGATGTAGTAGTGGGATTGGTCAGAGCAGATTCAGGCGATCGCCTGCTTGATTACTTTAAACCCGAAGCTTAATTAGAGTTTTGAGTTATGGAATAATTTTTGCTTTGGGCTTTTGATTCAGAAATAAGTAAAAAGTATTGTCTTCTGCTTTTACAGCAATTTTCGTTTTGGTGCAGTACAGTCTGACCCCCCGTCTGA